>NZ_JYNQ01000001.1:345000-690000 GCF_000934685.1 Lacinutrix sp. Hel_I_90
TAGTCACTGCCTAAAATGTTTACATGACCATAAATAGATTTAAAAACAGATTTGATTTTTTCGCCTTCTTTTTCTGAAAAGTCCAAGTATTTCATTGACAAATAGGTTTCCATTATCATGCCTATCGCAATGGCTTCTCCGTGTAAAAGACGTTTGTATTCTGAATGTTCAAGAAAATAAGATTCGATAGCATGGCCTATAGTATGGCCGTAATTTAAAGTTTTTCTTATCCCTTGTTCTGTTGGATCCTGAGCAACAATGTCTTTTTTAATTATGATAGATTCGTATATTAATCCATCTAAATCCGCTATAGTTGAAGCGCTTAAATTTTGAAGTCTATGCCAATAGTCTTCATCAAATATTAATCCATGTTTAAGCATTTCAGCAAGTCCGGAACGCATTTCTAATTGTGGTAATGTAGCTAAAAATGAAGTGTCTACTACAATAAGTTCAGGCGTGTTGATAACGCCAATTTGATTTTTTAAATGCCCTAGGTCGACACCTGTTTTTCCACCAATGGAAGCATCAACCATTGCTAGTAAAGAGGTCGGGATGTTTATAAAAGGAATGCCACGTTTATAGGTAGAAGCAACAAAACCCCCTAAGTCTGTAATAACGCCTCCTCCTATATTAATAATGACACTTTTTCTATCTGCACCATATTCAGACAAAGCCTCCCAAAGACCTAAACAAATATCAAGATTTTTCTGCTCTTCACCGGGCTCAATTTCTAAAATATCATATTCAATATCAGTATCAATATTTGCTAAAACAAAGGGTACACAATCAGTATTTGTGTTTTCATCGGCCAAAATAAAGACTTTAGAATAATTAGTAGCTTTAAGATGTTCATTTAGTGCTTTGTAGCCAGTTTTATTAAAATGAATGGTGTAGTCTTGTGTAGAAATTGATGTCATTAAAACAGTGTATTTTAGATGTAAAAATAGAAAGACTTTTCAAAAAAAATATGATATACTTAGATTATATTTGCGTAAATTTTTTTTCATACTGAATGAGTCAACAAAACATATTTGATAATACAGAGATTGCATTCGCTTTAAAAAGTGATTCTGAACTCGGACGCGCCTATTTTTTATTCAAAATGATCTCAAAACCAACTTTGGTTCGTATTGGTTCGTCTTTAACAAGTTTTGCGTTAAACGCACGATTACCTGTTGAAGGTTTAATTAAGGTTACGGTTTTTAATCATTTTTGTGGAGGAGTTAATGAGGCCGATTGTGAATCGGTTATTGATAAAATGTATTCTAAAGGCGTGAGTTCTGTTTTGGATTTTTCAGTAGAAGGAAAAGAGACAGAGGCTTATTTTGATGCTGCAAAAGATAAAATTATTGAAATTATTCATTTTACAGACGAAAAAGAGGCTATTCCGATCGTCGTCTTTAAACCAACAGGTTTTGGACGTTTTGCGCTCTATCAAAAAAAAGGAGAAGGGCGTTTATTTACAGAGAAAGAGCAGGAGGAATGGAATAGAATTGTTGCTCGTTTTGATGTGGTATGTAAATTAGCTAAAGAAAAAGGAGTAGAAGTACTTATTGATGCAGAGGAAAGCTGGATGCAAGATGCAGCAGATGAGTTGGTTGAAGATATGATGCGGAAATATAACACCGATACGGTTGTGGTGTATAATACCTTACAGACGTACAGATGGGACAGATTAGATTTCTTAAAGGCCTCCCACAAACGTGCCAAAGCAGAAGGTTTTAATTTAGGTATGAAAATTGTTCGTGGTGCGTATATGGAAAAAGAGCGTGATCGTGCAGAAGAAAAAGATTATAAATCTCCAATTTGCGAATCCAAAGTTATTACTGATGAGAATTTTAATGCCTGTTTAAAATACATATTATCTAATCTGGATGATATTTCTATTTTTATTGGTACTCATAATGAAGACAGTACCTATATCGCTTTGAAAATGATGAAAGACTTAAACATTGCGATTAATGATACTAGAGTTTGGTTCGGACAACTTTTTGGTATGAGTGACCATATTAGCTTTAACTTATCTGAACTAGGGTATAATGTTGCTAAATACTTGCCTTTTGGGCCCGTTAAAGACGTGATGCCTTATTTGATTCGTAGAGCTGAAGAAAACACAAGTGTCGCTGGACAAACAGGACGAGAATTGGCGCTCATTAAAAAAGAGCTAGAGAGACGTAAATTGGATTAATCTAAAAATTTAATACTTTTTAAAAGGGCTTTCTTTTCACAGTTTTCTATTATTAAAGCAGCAGCTTTGTCATGGAGTTTACCTTCAATATAGTACTCTTTGCAAGGGGTCTTGTTTGTATTACTCATTGAGAAATTAACGTCACCTCTATATAGAATATAATTAACCTGAGTAGTGTCAATTTGTTTGGCAGACATAAAAGTAATGACGTCTTGAGAAAACACCATTGGTTTTGTGTTTATGTTTTTTAGTACACGTGCATCTGGTCCATAATCACAAGAGACTCTTTTTCCATTTAAAAAGAATGCTAAAATCACTAAACCAATAGCGAATCCGCCAAAATAATACCCAAATCTTTTTAGTAAACTCATTGAAAAATTTTATTATTCATTCCCATGAAAATGAGACTCTAATTCAAAAAGCAAAACTCGTCATTTATTATGACTTTGCGAGGACATTTAAATACAAATTGGAGTAAATTTTTTCTGTGTAAAGAAAATTAAAAAATTAAAAGATTGGGATCGCTATATTTTAAATCAAACCATTCTCCAACGGCACGATTTGTTAAAATGCCATGATAGAAGTAAAGACCGCTTTTTAGTCCGCGATCCATTCTTAAAGAGTTTTCAAGTCCGCCATCTTCAGCAATTTTCAATAAATAGGGGGTGAAGATGTTGCTTAATGAAGCCGAAGCGGTGCGTGAATAGCGTGCAGGAATATTGGGTACACAATAATGAATGACACCATGTTTTTTAAAGGTTGGTTTTTTATGAGTCGTTACTTCGCTGGTTTCAAAACAGCCCCCCATGTCAATACTAACATCGATTACCACAGCTCCTTTTTTCATTTGCTCAACCATAACTTCAGTGACAAGAATAGGTGAGCGTTCTTTACCGCGAACAGCACCAATAACAACATCACAGCGTTTGAGTGCTTTGTTTAAATATTTAGGCTGAATAGTAGAGGTGTATAATGTTCTCCCTAGGTTTGTTTGTACGCAACGTAGCTTAGTAATAGAATTATCAAATATTTTAACATTTGCGCCTAATCCAATAGCGCTTCTGGCAGCAAATTCTCCAACAGTGCCTGCGCCTAAAATAACCACTTCAACAGGGGGTACCCCACTAATGTTTCCAAACATTAATCCATTACCTTCACTTGAGTGACTTAATAGTTCTGCGGCAATTAAAACAGAAGCTGTACCAGCAATTTCACTTAATGCGCGCACCGCAGGATAAGCGCCATCATCGTCACGAATAAATTCAAAGGCTAAAGCAGTAATGCGTTTAGAGGCTAAGGTTTCAAAATATTTTTTGCTTTGCGTTTTAATCTGTAATGCAGAAATGAGTATGGTTTGCGGATTGATTAATTTTAATTCTTCAATAGTAGGGGGTTCTACTTTTAAAATCATTGGGCAAGCATATACTTTTGCTGGGTCATTTGTGATTTCTGCCCCATTCTCACTATACTCTCTGTCACTAAATTTGGAATCTTCTCCTGCACCAGATTCTATAAGCACCCGATGTCCATTGTTTACAATAGCTGAAACAGCATCTGGTGTGAGGCAGACTCTTTTTTCTTGAAAGGCCGTTTCTTTAGGAATACCTATAAATAATGAGCTTCTGTGCTTTAAAATTTCAAGGGTCTCTTCTTGCGGGAGTAATTGCGCTTTAGAAAAAGGTGTAATGGATTTAGACATTGTTGGTTATTCGATTTTATAGGTAATTAAATTACGAATTAAATATTTAAATGTGAGATTGATATTAAAAATACTGCTTAATTTTTTCCCAGATATCTTTTGGCTTGTAAGCTAATTCATCTTCTAATTGCTGCGTGGTTTTGTTAATAGTATTAATACTGTTAAAAATCTTAGCTCTTATAAGGTAAATTGAAGGTATTACTATTGCCATAATAGGTAGTAAATGAATGAGTTGGAATTCATCGACATAATCTATTTCTTGATTTATAGCACCAAATATTTGATAGGTATACATAGCAATTGGTACTAAAATGGAGTGATACCACCAATGACGACAAGTAAAAAACCATATAATTAGTAAAGCCAAGGGGATTACTTTCATCATTAAGGTCCAGGCCGCGACTTGAGCACTACCGTAAAAACCACCTTTAAATGTGAACAACCATGTTTCCCATATATCAGACTGAGGAACTAATTCATAGAGGTAAAAAATAAAGGGAGTCATGCTAATAAATGTGGCAAGAAGACTCCCTATAATAATATTTCTGGTAAAGATTTTTTTATCCGTTAGTTGGAATTTTAATACTTTTCCTATCGACTCCGGTTTCTGTTTGGTCATTTAAATCAATAATGTTGGTTGCATTTGCAGTAAATATTAGTCCACCGAAAATGGCTAATGCGATTACATACTTTTTTGTCTTCATAATAATAGGGATTTTAAATAATTAGTTATTTAATTAAATATATTTAAATCCTTAAAACGTATTATGACTTAACGTTAAAAAAAAGTTAAAAACGTCTTTTTTTTAAGTTCTCATTACGGACAAAACCGTATTCGCGTTAAAAATACACTTTTTTACCTTAAAAAAAGAGCAGGTACAAAAACATATTTAACCTGTAAGTGTAAGATTTCTTTCTTCTGTTTTTTCTGAAGTGATTTTTATAATATGATAATCTTCTAATAAAAGAGGGGTAATGATTTCTGGCCATTCAATTAGTAGCCAGGCATCTCTATTTAGGTAGTCTTCAATACCAAAATCATATAATTCTTCTTCTGTTTCTACTCTGTATAAATCAAAATGATAAATAATAGTTTCATCTACCCGATATTCATTTACCAATGAAAATGTTGGACTACTTACAGTATCATTACTTCCTAAAGTCTTGACAATAGCTTTTATAAGCGTGGTTTTTCCCATACCCATTTCTGCATCGAATAATAAAACTTTAGAAGTTGATTTTTCAATAATTTTCTTAGCTACTTGATTTAATTCGTCTAGTGTATAAGTAATTTGCACGGTTTTTATTTTGTTACGAAAATAAGAAAATTGCTTTAATATAAATCTTAATATCAAGCCCTAAATTTATAGCTAAAAGGGTATTGTTCTAGTATTTTTATTTGGGATTTAAAACCACAAAGGGAATAATCATTTCTTCTAATGAGACGCCACCATGCTGATAGGTATTTCTAAAATAACTGACATAATGGTTATAATTGTTAGGGTAAGCAAAAAACAAATCACTTTTCGCAAAAATAAAAGAACTATTCATAGATATCGCAGGCAAATGAATTGTTTTAGGATCCTTTGCGGCCAATACATCTTTGTCTTCATAACTTAAACTGCGACCCGTTTTATACCGCAAGTTTAAACTTGTATCACGATCTCCAATAACTTTTGACGGATTCTTAACATTAATGGTTCCATGATCTGTAGTGATAATTAATTTGAAATCCATTTGCTGTGCTTGCTGAATCATTTCAAATAAAGGCGAATTTTTAAACCAGCTTTGTGTGAGTGATCGGTAGGCTTTATCGTTAGATGCTAATTCTTTTACCACATCCATTTCGGTTTTAGAATGCGAAAGCATATCTACAAAGTTGTAAACTACAACGGTTAAGTCATTGTCCTTAAGACCCTTGAAATTATCGGCTAACTTCTTTCCATCTTTTAAATTGGTGATCTTGTAATACTCATGTTTTAAGTGTGTTAAGCCTAAACGTTTCATTTGAGCATTTAAAAAATCATGCTCATGCATGTTTTTTCCACCCTCATCAGTATCGTTTTTCCAATATTCAGGATGGAGTTTTTCCATATCACTAGGCATTAGCCCAGAAAAAATGGCATTTCTTGCATATTGTGTTGCTGTTGGTAAAATACTATAGAAAGCTTCTTCACTTACTTTTTTATAGTGGTTTGCCACAGTAGGCTCAAAGGCTTTCCATTGGTCATAGCGTAAATTATCTATTACGACCAATAGTGTTGGTTGTTCTTTACTTAATTCTGGAACAATTTTATCTTTAAATAAAACGTGCGATAAGGTAGGGGCGTCAGTGTGTGCGTCAAACCAAGTAGGATAGTTTTTATCTATAAATTTTCCAAATTGAATATTTGCTTCGTTTTTTTGCGATTCTAAAATCTCAAACATTCCAGAATCTTCAATGTCTTCTAAGCGCATTTCCCAATAAACCAGTTTTTGATAGAGAGAAACCCATTCTTCATAAGAGTTTACCATTGCCATATCCATAGCAATTTTTCTGAATTCCTGCTGGTAGTTTGAAGTTGTTTTTTCTGAAACCAAACGAGAATGATCTAAATTCTTTTTTAAGCTTAATAAAATTTGATGCGGGTTTACTGGTTTTATGAGATAATCGGCAATCTTATTTCCAATCGCTTCCTCCATAATATACTCTTCTTCACTTTTAGTAATCATGACTACAGGTAGCTCATTTTGTTTCTCTTTAATTTCATTAAGGGTCTCTAAGCCTGTTAAACCAGGCATGTTCTCATCTAAAAAAACAATATCGAATTTCTGATCCTCAAGTATTTCTAATGCTTCAGTGCCGCTATTACAAGTGGTAACCGTATAGTTTTTTTGTTCTAAAAACAGGATGTGTGGTTTTAATAAATCAATTTCATCGTCAACCCAAAGTACTTTTATTTTATCCATGTATATTTGTTTATCTAAATCATTAAAAAAAATCGCCTTGCAACTAAGTAACAAGCTCAAAATATTAAACGACCCAATTTACGGATTTATTACTATCCCTAATTCTTTAATTTTCGATTTGATCGAGCATAAATATTTTCAACGTTTACGCCGAATCACCCAAATGGGGATGAGTTATTTAGTATATCCAGGAGCCCACCATACCCGTTTTCATCATGCGATAGGTTGCATGCATCTAATGCAAAAAGCAATACAAGTACTTCGTTTTAAAGGTGTTGAAATTAATTATGATGAACAGAACGCTTTATTAATTGCCATTCTTTTACATGATATAGGTCACGGGCCATTCTCACATGCCATGGAACATAGTATTGTAAATGGGGTCTCTCATGAGCATATTTCGATGCTCTTTATGGAAGAATTAAATACCGAATTTAACAACGATTTAACGTTAGCTATTAAGATTTTTAAGGGCGACTATCCGCGTAAGTTTATGTGTCAGTTAATATCCAGCCAGATAGATATGGACAGAGCAGATTATCTAAAACGGGACAGTTTTTATACTGGTGTTGCTGAGGGTAATATTAATAGCGAGCGTCTTATCACGATGCTTAATGTCAGAAATGACGAATTAGTTGTTGAGAATAAAGGCATTTATTCTGTTGAAAAGTTTCTAGTAGCGAGACGATTAATGTACTGGCAAGTCTATTTACATAAAACAAGTTTATCTGCAGAGCAATTATTGATTCGTGTTTTAAAGCGCGCTAAAGAATTAACTAAAAAAGGAGTAGTATTATCGGCTAGTAAGCCTTTGTTGTATTTTCTTCAGAACGAAATTGAGTTAAAGGATTTTACTTTAGAAAGTCTTGAAACTTTTTCAAAGCTAGATGATTACGATATTATCTCGGCAATGAAAGACTGGCAATATCATGACGATTTTGTATTGAAAAACCTTTGCAGTATGATTATTAATAGAGATTTGTTGAAAGTAAAAATTAAGAAGAAAGCGATCAAACCTTCTTTATTACTTCAACATAAAAAAGACTTAATTAAAAAATTTAATATTTCTGAAGCTGAGGCTGATTACTTCGTGTTTACTGGCGAAATTTCAAATCAGGCGTATACACTGAAAAAACAAGGAATAAGCATTTTACATAAAAACGGAAAGATTGAAGATATCGTTAAAGCTTCAGACCAATTAAATTTAAAAGCGCTTTCAAAAACTGTAACCAAATATTATATCTGTTATCCAAAGGAAAAATTGTGATTATTTTTTCTATTTTTGCGTGAGATGAAGTTTACAGCAGAACAAATAGCAGGTATTTTAGAAGGGGAGGTTGTGGGTGACCCATTAGCCGAAGTTTCTAAACTATCAAAAATAGAAGAAGGTATTGAAGGAGCCTTAACCTTTTTGGCAAATCCTAAGTACACACCTTATATTTATACGACTAAAGCTACGATTGCTATTGTTGGTAAAGATTTTAAACCAGAACAGGCAATTTCAGTAACTTTGATAAAGGTTGACGATGCTTATAAATCGTTTTCTAAGTTATTGGAATATTATAACCAGGTTAAGTTAAATAAATTTGGGATAGAACAACCTGTATCTATTTCAACATCAGCAACACTGGGGAAAGATGTTTATGTAGGTGCTTTTACCTATATTGGAGAGAATGTGAAAATTGGGGATAATGTTAAAATTTTCCCAAGTAGTTATATAGGTGATAATGTAACTATTGATAATGATACTGTTGTTTTTGCGGGAGCTAAGATTTATTCAGAATCTATAATTGGTAAAAATTGCGTCATCAATTCAGGAGCTATTATAGGAGCAGATGGATTTGGTTTTGCGCCTAATGCAGCTGGAGAATATAGTAAAATACCACAAATTGGTAATGTTATTTTAGAGGACTTTGTAGATATAGGGGCTGCGACGACTATAGACAGGGCTACTTTAGGGTCGACAATAATACGTCGTGGCGCTAAATTAGATAATCAAATTCAAATTGCTCATAACGTTGAAATAGGAAAGAACACAGTAATTGCAGCGCAAACGGGTGTTGCTGGCTCTACCAAAATAGGAGATAACTGCCAGATAGGTGGGCAAGTTGGTTTTGCTGGACATATTACCATTGGTAATAATGTAAAAATACAAGCGCAATCTGGAGTTGGTAGAAACATAAAGGATAATGAAATTTTGCAAGGCTCACCTGCATTTAGTTATGGTGATTGGAATAAGTCTTATGTATATTTTAAAAACTTGCCTAAAATGGCAAAAACCATAAACGATTTAGAAAAAAAAGGAAATGGCAATAGTTAATTCAGACATAAAACAAAAAACCATAGACAAAGAAGTCTCTTTAAAGGGGGTTGGTTTACACACTGGAAATGATGTAACACTAACATTTAAGCCAGCACCTGTTAATACAGGTTTTGCTTTTAAACGTATAGATTTAGAAGGTAGTCCAGTAATTGAAGCAGATGCTAATTATGTAACAAATACACTGCGTGGTACTTGTTTAGAAAAAAACGGAGTCATTATTCAAACTTGTGAACATGTGCTTGCGGCGTTTATAGGTATGGATATTGATAACGCAATAATCGAACTAGATAATGCAGAACCACCAATAATGGATGGCTCTTCAAAGTTTTTTGTAGAGGCTATTGAAAAAGCAGGAGTAGTGGAGCAGGAGAATTATCGTGAAGAGTATGTTGTAAAAGATGTTATTTCTTACACAGATGATGAAAGTGGAAGCGAAATCTTGGTAATGCCATCAAAAGAGTATCAAGTGACTACTATGGTAGACTTTGGTACTAAAGTTTTAGGCACTCAAAATGCGACACTAAATCATTTATCAGAATTTAAAGAACATATTTCAGATTCCAGAACATTTAGTTTTTTACATGAATTAGAGTCGCTTTTAGAGCATGGTTTGATTAAAGGGGGAGATTTAAATAATGCTATTGTTTATGTAGATAAGGAATTGTCTCCTGAAACAATGGAGAAACTAAAAATCGCCTTTGGCAAAGACAGTATTTCGGTAAAACCTAATGGGATTCTAGATAATTTAACGTTGCACTACCCTAATGAAGCAGCAAGACATAAGTTATTAGATGTTATTGGTGATTTAGCACTTATTGGGACGCGTATTCGTGGAAAAGTGATTGCAAATAAACCCGGACATTATATAAATACACAGTTTGCGAAAAAACTTTCAAAGATCATAAAAAACGAAAGAAGAAATAATGTTCCTGAAGTTGATTTAAATCAAACACCTGTCATGGATGTGAATCAAATTATGGATATGTTGCCTCATAGGCAACCCTTTCTATTAATAGATAAGATTTTTGAGCTATCGGAGAATAAGGTTGTTGGGATGAAAAACGTGACTATGAATGAGCCGTTTTTCGCAGGACACTTTCCAGGAGCTCCAGTTATGCCAGGGGTATTAATAGTTGAAGCTATGGCACAAACAGGAGGAATATTGGTGTTAAGCACTGTTCCTGATCCTGAGAATTATTTAACTTTTTTCATGAAAATAGACAAAGTAAAGTTCAAACAAAAAGTAGTGCCTGGCGATACTTTGATTTTTAACTGTTCTTTAATCACGCCGATAAGACGTGGTATTTGCCACATGCAGGGCTATGCTTACGCTAACGGCAAACTTTGTGCAGAAGCGGAGTTAATGGCGAAAATCACTAAAGTAAAAGAGTCTTAAAAAAAGCAAAGTCATCAAATTGTATTCTTTAAGAGTAAAACACTAAATTGCGAACACATTTTTACCATTTAATAAAAATAGTATTACAAAAATGAACCGAGCATAACACTAGTTTTTCATTTTATCGAAAACACTAAATTGCGAACACATTTTTACCATTTAATAAAATAGTATTACAAAAATGAACCGAGCATAACAAAGTTTTTCATTTTATCGAAAACACTAAATTGCGAACACATTTTTACCATTTAATAAAATAGTATTATAAAAATGAACCGAGCATAACACTAGTTTTTCATTTTATCGAAAACACTAAATTGCGAACACATTTTTACCATTTAATAAAATAGTATTACAAAAATGAACCAACCCCTAGCATACATACACCCAGGAGCTAAAATTGCTAAAAATGTAGTGATTGAGCCCTTTACAACAATTTCTAATAATGTAACCATTGGCGAAGGCTCATGGATTGGAAGTAATGTTACAATTATGGAAGGTGCTCGCATTGGCAAGAATTGTAATATTTTTCCAGGAGCAGTTATTTCTGCTGTACCTCAGGATTTAAAATATAATGATGAAGACACAACAACCGAGATTGGAGACAACGTTACTATTCGGGAGTGTGTAACAATTAACCGCGGCACGACAGACCGAATGAAAACGGTTATTGGTAATAATTGTTTGATTATGGCCTATAGCCATATTGCACACGATTGTATTGTTGGTAATAATTGTATTTTTTCAAATAACAGTACATTAGCTGGGCATATTAATGTTGGAGATTATGTTGTATTAGCTGGAATGACAGCTGTACATCAATTTTGCTCTATAGGTAGTCACGCCTTTGTTACTGGTGGTTCTTTGGTGCGAAAAGATGTGCCGCCATTTGTAAAAGCTGGTCGTGAGCCATTGTCTTATGTAGGAATCAATTCTGTTGGTTTAAGACGAAGAGGATACACTACAGAAAAGATAACAGAGATTCAGGAAATTTTTAGAATATTATACCAAAAAAACTATAACACTACTCAAGCTTCAAATATTATTGAAGCGGAAATGGAAGCAACTACAGAGCGAGATGAAATTCTACAGTTCATAAAGAACTCGCATCGCGGCATTATGAAGGGTTACTTCAAATCAAATTAAATAAAATAAAAATTATGGCTAGTACTTCAGATATTAGAAACGGATTATGTATCAAATATAATAATGATATTTATAAAATAATTGAGTTTTTACATGTTAAGCCTGGAAAAGGTCCAGCGTTTGTAAGAACAAAAATGAAAAGTGTTACCAACGGAAAAGTTTTAGATAACACCTTTTCTGCAGGACACAAAATTGAAGATGTTCGCGTAGAAACACATAAATTTCAGTTTTTATATCATGACGGAGAATTCTATCATTTTATGAATCAGGAAGATTTTACACAAATTAGTTTATTAGAAGCTGCGCTAGACAAGCCAGAACTAATGAAAGAAGGAGAGGTTGTTACGGTATTAATTAATACCGAAGATAACATGCCGCTTTCTGTTGACTTGCCGGCAAATGTCGTTTTAGAAGTCACTGCTACAGAGCCAGGTGTTAAAGGTAACACGGCAACTAACGCAACTAAACCAGCAACAGTAGAAACAGGAGCAGAGGTTAATGTCCCTTTATTTATTAATGAAGGAGACAAAATTAAAATCGAAACCGATAAAGGAACCTATAAAGAACGTGTTAAAGAATAGTTTTAATTGAAATTCTCTAAATCATATAATCTCAAAGAGATAGCTCAAATTATTAATTGTAATTATGTTGGAGCAGACGATTTTCAGGTTTTTGGAATGAACGAAATTCATGTCGTCGAAACCGGAGATATTGTTTTTGTTGATCACCCTAAATATTACGATAAAGCATTGCAATCTGCAGCAACTGTTATTTTAATTAATAAAGAAGTAACCTGTCCTGAAGGCAAGGCATTATTAATTAGTGATGATCCATTTAGGGATTTCAACACATTAACACGTCATTTTAAACCGTTTCAAACTGTAAATGTGAGTATTTCACCTTCGGCAAAAATTGGAAAAAACACAATAATACAGCCTAACTGTTTTATTGGAAATAATGTGACTATTGGTGATGATTGTGTAATACATGCCAATGTTACTATTTATGATGATGCTGTTATTGGAAACCATGTAACAATCCATTCAGGCACTATTCTAGGAGCTAGTGCTTTTTATTATAAAAACAGACCTACTGGTTTCGATCAATTATTTTCTGGTGGTCGCGTAGTGATTGAAGACCATGTTGATATTGGGGCCTTATGTACTATTGATAAAGGGGTTACTGGAGATACAACTATTGGTGCTGGTTCTAAACTAGACAATCAAATTCAAGTTGGGCACGATACAGTTATTGGTAAAAAATGTTTGATAGCCTCGCAAGTTGGGATTGCAGGGTGCTGTATCATTGAAGACGAAGTTACTATTTGGGGACAGGTGGGAACAAATAGCGGTATCACGATTGGAAAAAAAGCTGTTATTCTTGGTCAAACAGGAGTAACTAAATCTGTAGCAGGAGGTAAAAGTTATTTTGGGACTCCAATAGAAGAATCAAGAGTTAAATTAAAGGAATTGGCTTACGTTAAACAGATTCCGAATATTATTGATCAGTTAAAAAACAAATAAATGTCTGCAAAAGAAATAGTTAAAGCCTTTTACGATTTAGATTTAGCTAAAGAAAGTAATGCGATAAAAATGGTGCATAAAGACTGTGTGTTACATTGGAACAGTAGTAAGGGCTTTACTGAAATGAATTATAATGAGATTAGTGCTATGCTGCTAAACATTCGTGAATCATTTTTGTCATTTAAGTACAAATTAAGTCATTTGTTGGAAGATGGGAATACTGTAACTGCCAGATATACAGTATATACTACAAATATTGAGACACCGTTTAAAGAAGATGCTTTAGCACATTTTATTTCTATTTGGGAAGTTAAAAATAATAAATTATATAAGGGTTGGGAAGTAAGTCAGTTGGTAGACGACAATCCTAAAAACATATCTTCATATTCAGAAATAAAAATTTAAATAGATTAAAAAAATAGCCATCAAAAACTTACTTTTGTGGCGAATTAAATAAAAACAACTCCATTATAATTTCCTTTTAGGAAAGGTCTGAAAGACAATGGAACAAAAATTAAACAAATGAGCGTTTTAGTAAACAAAGATTCAAAAATAATAGTTCAAGGTTTTACAGGTAGTGAAGGGACTTTTCACGCTGAACAAATGATTGAGTATGGAACAAATGTTGTAGGTGGTGTTACTCCGGGAAAAGGAGGGCAATCACATTTAAATAGACCAGTTTTCAACACTGTTGAAGAGGCTGTACAGAAAGAGGGCGCAGACACAAGCATTATTTTTGTACCACCTGCTTTTGCTGCAGATGCTATTATGGAAGCTGCAGATGCTGGGATAAAAGTAATCATTTGTATTACAGAAGGGATTCCTGTTTCAGATATGATTAAAGCTGCAGATTATATAAAAGGAAAAGATTGCCGCTTGGTAGGACCTAATTGTCCGGGTGTTATTACTCCTGGTGAAGCAAAAGTAGGTATTATGCCAGGTTTTGTTTTCAAAAAAGGAAAAGTAGGTATCGTTTCGAAATCAGGAACGTTAACTTATGAAGCTGCAGATCAAGTAGTAAAGCAAGGCTTAGGAATTACTACAGCTATAGGTATTGGAGGAGATCCAATTATCGGAACAACGACTAAAGAAGCTGTTGAGTTACTAATTAATGATCCTGAAACCGAGTGTGTAGTCATGATTGGTGAAATTGGAGGTCAATTAGAAGCCGATGCGGCCAATTGGTACAAAGCAAGTGGAAGCAAAAAACCAATTATTGGTTTCATTGCTGGAGAAACAGCACCGGCAGGACGTACAATGGGACATGCTGGAGCTATAGTTGGCGGAAGCGATGATACAGCACAAGCTAAAAAAGAAATTATGAGAGCTTGTGGTATTCACGTAGTAGACTCACCTGCTGAAATTGGTAAAAAAGTAGCAGAAGTTCTAGGATAGAATGTAAAGAACAGCAGTTGTTACTGTTAAAATATTTATAATTAAGAAACGTTATTAGTTCGTTGGCTGTAATTTAGTCAACGAACTTTTTTTTAATCAAAAAACAACCAAAAATGAAACATTTAAAATTTGTTGTACTCTTCCTATTTGTTACCGCTATGTACAGTTGCAAAGAGGAGAGCGGCAAAACAATGGCTTATAAAACCGAACAGCAAGTCGATGCTAACGGCTTTAATTATGAAACAGTAGCTAATGATCCTACAGGATTGCGTTTGTATACTTTAGATAACGGCCTTAAAGTTTACTTAAGTAAAAACACAGATGAACCTAAAATACAAACTTATATTGCTGTAAGAGCGGGTTCTAACTATGACCCTCAAGAATCTACAGGTCTTGCACACTATTTAGAGCATATGGTTTTTAAAGGAACCGATGAAATTGGTACTGTTGATTGGGAAAAAGAAAAAGTCTATTTAGACCAAATTTCAGAATTATACGAACAACATAGAGCTGAAACTAATCCTGATATAAAATTGGCACTGTATAAGAAAATTGATAGCATCTCTTTGGAAGCTTCAAATTATTCTGTAGCCAATGAATATGATAAAATGACGAGTTCACTTGGTGCCACAGGTACTAATGCGCACACTTGGTTTGAAGAAACCGTTTATAAAAATAAAATTCCGGCGAATGAATTAGAGAAATGGTTAGAATTGGAAGAAGAGCGTTTTGGTCAATTGGTATTGCGTTTATTTCATACCGAACTAGAAGCCGTTTTTGAAGAATTTAATCGCGGACAGGATAGTGATGGAAGAAAAAGGTACTCAGCCATGTTAGAAGGCTTATTTCCAAATCACCCGTATGGCCAACAGAAAACTATAGGCACAGCCGAGCATTTAAAAAACCCATCATTAGTAGATATCAATAATTATTTCAATAAATATTATGTGCCAAACAATATGGCTATGGTATTAGTTGGTGACTTAGAGTTTGATGAAACGATTAAAATGGTAAATAAAACCTTTGGAAACCTGAAACGAAAAGAAGTAACACATCCAACATTACCCAAAGAACAACCCATTACAAGCGTAGTTACAAACGAAGTCTTTGGTCCAACAGCAGAGAGTGTTTCCATTGCTTATAGGGCTGGAGGCGTTAATACTAATGATGAAATAATGGTAACCCTCTGTGATATGATTTTGGCAAACGGTAACGCAGGGTTAATAGATTTAAATTTAAATCAAGAGCAACTCGTGCAAAATGCAAGCTGTTCAACTACTTTTTTAAATGATTATGGTTATCATAGTTTTAATGGCGCTCCAAAAGAAGGACAATCCCTAGACGAGGTAAAAACCTTGATTTTAGAGCAAGTAGAAAAACTAAAAAAAGGAGCGTTTGAAGATTGGATGATTGAAGCAGTCGTTAATGATTTAAAAAAAACACAATTGAAGCGGTATGAAAACAGTACAGCTTTGGCTTCAGCCTACTTCAACGCCTTTATTCATCATGAAGACTGGGTAAATAAAGTAAAGTTTTTAGAGGACTTAAAAGCGGTTTCAAAGCAAGAGGTAGTCGATTTTGCAAATGCGTTTTATAACGACAATTATGTGGTAACCTATAAACGAAAAGGTGTTGATAATAGCATCGTAAAAGTGTCTAATCCAGGGATAACACCAGTAAATTTAAATAGAGACAATGCATCAGAATACATCAAAAATTTTAATGCTAAGGAATCTAAGCCTTTAGAGCCGGTCTATGTGGATTATGCTTCCGAAATTAAAAAAACAGAGACTGATAGCGGTTTAGAAGTCTCGTATATTGAAAATGAAACGAATGATTTATTCAATTTGAATATTATTTTCGATATGGGTAGCGATAACGATAAAAAATTAGGTTTTGCAGTCGATTATTTAACGTATTTAGGAACCGATAAATATTCAGCTGAAGCATTAAAAAAAGAATTCTACAAATTAGGGATTGACTATTCTGTTAACGCCGGTGGCGAACAAACATTTGTAGGTTTAAGCGGATTAAAAGAAAACCTTCCTAAAGGCTTAGAGTTGTTAGAGCATTTATGGAAAAACGCAATTCCAGATCAAAAGGCCTATAATAAGTATGTAGAGTCAATTGCTAAAGACAGACAAAACAATAAAACTAACAAAGGCAGTATTTTGCGTTCTGGTTTGTTGAATTATGCAAAGTATGGCGAAAACTCAAAATTGCGTAATATTCTTTCTGTTATTGAAATGCAAGATATTAATCCACAGGAATTGGTAGACATTATAAAAGGCTTAAAAGATTATAAACAACGTGTATTCTATTATGGAAAAAATGTAGGTGCCGCTGTTGAAGCTTTAAATGATTATCATGAAATTACTGACGACCTTAAGACGTATCCAGAAGCTGTTACTTATGTTGAAAAAGAAACAGGAGGTAATGTGTATTTTGTAGACTATGATATGGTGCAAAGTGAGATGATGTTTTTAGCAAAAGGGGAGCCTTTTAAGCCGGAAAACATGGCGGCATCTACTTTATTTAACACCTATTTTGGTGGTGGTTTATCATCAATCGTTTTTCAGGAAATTCGCGAGTCTAAATCCTTAGCGTATTCTGCTTGGTCAAATTACGCAACAGCACGCAAACAAGAAGATGCGAATTATGTCATGGCATATATTGGGACGCAGGCAAATAAGATGCCTGAAGCTGTTGATGCAATGATGGCTTTAATGAGTAACATGCCAAAAGCAGAGGAGCAATTTAATGCAGCAAAAGAAGCGACATTAAAGAAAATAGCGGCAGAACGTATTACGAAAGCTGATGTTTTTTGGTCTTACGAAAGACTTCAGAAATTAGGAATCAATGAAGATCATCGTGAGAAAATGTACAATACAATTAAAAGTATGACTCTGAATGATTTACTAGCGTTTTTCAATAAAAATATTAAAGGTGAAAACTATAACGTAATGGTTGTTGGTAACAAAAAAGATATTGACTTTAAGGCACTGAAAAAACTAGGAGAGGTTCAAGAAATGGACGTCGATTATTTATTTAATTATGAAAAGCCCGAAGCAGTGAAACTATAACTATTGTAACGCTATTTACAAGGCGGGAATTTGTAATAGAACCTCATAATTGAAAACAAATTATGAGGTTTTTTATTTAATACTCATTGTAATTACTATATTTGAATGACTAATAAATTAAAAAAAATTAATGAAACTTTTAGACGGTAAAACAGCAATAATCACAGGCGCAAGCCGTGGCATTGGTAAAGGTATAGCGGAAGTTTTTGCACAACAAGGTGCAAATGTAGCCTTTACATATAGTTCTTCGGTTGAAGCAGCTAATGAATTAGAAAAAGAATTAAACGCTTTAGGTGTAAAAGCTAAAGGATATAAGAGTAACGCTGCAAGTTTTGATGAAGCTCAGGAATTAGCAGAAGTAGTGCTAAAAGAGTTTGGAAGTATCGATGTGTTAGTAAATAATGCAGGGATTACAAAAGACAACCTTTTAATGAGAATGGGTGAGGAAGACTTTGATAAAGTAATTGAAGTGAACTTAAAATCTGTTTTCAATATGACGAAGGCGGTACAACGTACGATGTTAAAGCAACGTAAAGGCTCAATTATTAATATGAGTTCGGTTGTAGGGGTTAAAGGAAATGCAGGGCAAACCAATTATGCGGCGTCTAAAGCTGGAATTATAGGGTTTTCAAAATCTGTTGCTTTAGAATTGGGGTCAAGAAATATTAGAAGTAATGTGATTGCTCCTGGGTTTATTGAGACAGAAATGACTGCGAAATTAGATGAAGAAACAGTAAAAAACTGGAGAAATGCCATTCCTTTAAAACGTGGCGGGACGCCAGAAGATATTGCAAATGTTTGTGTGTTCTTAGCGAGCGACATGTCTGCTTATGTTACTGGGCAAACCATAAACGTAGACGGCGGAATGTTAACTTAAACTTTATAGAAAATATATGAAAAAGATATTAATAGTACTCAGCTTAATAGTAAGTTCTACAGTTTTAGCTCAAGACTGGACGACCTATGAGAATAAAGACTTCAATTTTAGTGTTGATTTACCTGGTGAGCCAAAAATGGTGAATCAAGAGGTGCCAACAGAAGTTGGAGATTTAACGATGAATATGTTTATGGTTGATGCATCTACTGCAGAGGGGAGTAGTGAAAACTTAATATACATGGTAATTCATACTAAATACCCTATAAATCAGGATGAAGTTGATGACAGTAAGATTGAAACCATGTTAGATGGTTCTGTAGATGGAGCGGTTGGCAATGTACAAGGAAAACTTGTTTATGCAAATAAAATTGAACTAAACGGTAGTCCTGGTAGAGCGGCTAAAATAGAAGTTCAAGGGGCTTTTATGTATATGAATATGTATTTAAAGGATAGTGCTTTATATGCTGTACAGACCATTTGTTTAGTTGAAAATGACGACAATGACGACATTAACAAGTTTTTTGATTCTTTTAAATTAAATAAAGTAGAATAATCATTGTCTACACAAGTCATTCTATATATCATATTAGCTGGAATAATAGCGCTTTTATTAGCGCTATTCCAATATAAATACAAAGCAAAAGGAAATTCTAAAAAGAATGGGCTTTTTGCTTTGTTACGTTTTATAAGCGTTTTTGGGGTTTTATTACTACTTATTAACCCCAAATTTGAACAAGTTACGGTTTATAATGAAAAACCAAATTTGGTTGTAGCAGTAGATAACTCTAAGTCTATTCCACATTTAAATCAGACAGAAAATGTGTCAGACATTGTTGCGGCTATTAAAAAAAACAAAATCTTAAATAAAGCCTTCAATATTGATGTGTTTTCCTTTGGAAGCACCCTGAATGCAACTGATTCCTTGAGTTTTACTGAAGAACAAACAAGCATAGATAAAGTCTTTAATGGGCTGAATCAGATTTATAAAAACACCATAGCGCCAACTCTTTTAATAACCGATGGTAATCAAACCTATGGTAATGACTATGAGTATTCTGCAAAACAATACAAGCAGCCTGTTTACCCAATAGTTTTAGGCGATACCACTGCTTATACCGATTTAAAAATTAAGCAACTAAACGTTAATAAATACGCCTTTTTAAAAAACAGATTTCCCATTGAAACTATTGTAGTTTATAATGGGGAAGAAACAGTGAACACGACATTTGTAGTCACTTCTGGGAACACAACAGTATTTTCAAAACCGGTAACATTAAGTAAAACAGATAATTCGCAGGTAATTAATTTTACTTTACCAGCAAATGCTGTTGGAGTAAAAACATATCGTGCAACTATTTTGCCAAGTACAAGTGAAAAAAACAAGAGTAATAATAGTCGAAATTTCGCAGTAGAAGTCATTGATGAAAAAACAAATGTCGCGATTGTAAGTAGTATTTTACATCCAGATTTGGGGGCTTTAAAAAAGAGTATCGAAAGTAATGAACAGCGTAACGTATCATTATTAAAGCCGCAAGAAGTAATAAATAAACTAAATGATTTTCAATTGGTTATATTGTATCAGCCAAACAATTCATTTAAGAATTTGTTTGAAGCCATGAAACTTCAAAACAAGAATAAATTTATCATTGCTGGACCAAAAACGGATTGGCGTTTTCTAAATTCAGTAAATGCGCATTACAAACAAGATATCAACAATGAAAAAGAAGAGTATCAACCGGTTTTAAATACCAATTATAACACTTTTATTGTTGATGATTTAGACTTTGAATCCTTTCCGCCGCTAAAGGCCTCATTTGGAGATCTTGAATTTTCTGTGCCAATAGAAACGATTCTTTATAAAAAGTTAGGGAGTTTAGATACTGAACAGCCACTACTAGCGACTTTTGAAACCAATGGCAGCCGTGAAGCTATTCTGTTGGGAGAAAATATTTGGAAATGGAGAGCACAGAGTTTTGTAAACGAAAAGAACTTTAATGCGTTTGATGATTTTTTAGGTAAATTGATTCAGTATTTGGCTTCTAACAAACGAAAAAACAGATTGAACCTAGATTATGAATCGTTTTATCAAGGGAATAATAATGTGATACTTTCGGCACAGTTTTTCAATAAGAACTATGAATTTGATGCCAATGAAAACCTTACTATTACCTTAAGAGATAAGGAGTCAAAACAATCGCGAACCATCCCATTAATACTTAAAAATAATAATTATCAAGTAGATTTAAGTAGCTTACCTGCTTCAGATTATAGTTTTACTGTAAAGGCAACAAGCGAGAACATTTCAAAGTCTGGAAATTTTAAAATTTTAGAATATAATGTGGAGCAACAGTTTTTGAATGCTGATGTTGCAAAGTTAAAGCGGTTAGCATCTCAAAGTCAGGGACAAAGCTATTTTGTTAACAATTACACGTCGCTTTTTGAAAATTTAGTAAACGATAATCGTTTCAAACCAATACAAAAAAGCAGTAAAAATATTGTACCTTTAATCGATTGGAAATACTTGCTAGGTCTAATAGCCTTAGCCTTAGCTATCGAGTGGTTTCTGAGAAAATATAACGGATTAATATAATTAAATAATTTAATAGAAATGGAAAGATTACCAAAAATAGGAATACCAATTATTATAGGAGTAATTATACTCATCATTATTTTAGCAAAATCAGCTGTAACTATAGACTCTGGTCAAGCAGGGGTGCTTTATAAAACATTTGACAATGGTGTTGTAACAGATAAACCGCCTTTAGGTGAAGGATTTCATATTGTAGCACCTTGGAACGAAGTAATTATTTACGAAGTGCGTCAGCAAGAACTTTTTGAGAAAATGAAAGTATTGTCATCAAATGGTTTAGATATTATATTAGAAACCACTGCTTGGTACATGCCAAATCCAGTAGATTTAGGGAAATTACATCAAGAAAAAGGGGCAGATTATTTGGATAGAATTATTAAACCAGCATTGAGATCTGCAGCGAGAAGTGTGGTTGGTCGTTATACGCCAGAGCAACTGTATTCTAGTAAAAGAGATATTATTCAAAATGAAATTTTTGATGAAACAAAAAAAATTCTGGATGATCAATACATTATATTGAATGATGTCTTAGTTAGAGATGTTACCTTACCTCCAACAATTAAAGATGCTATTGAGCGTAAATTAAAGCAAGAACAAGAATCTTTAGAATACGAATTCAGATTGGTAACCGCAGCTAAAGAGGCTGAAAAAGTAATTATTGAAGCTGAAGGAAAAGCAGAATCAAATAGAATTTTAAGTGCTTCTTTAACAGATAAAATTTTACAGGATAAAGGTATTGATGCCACTATGAAATTAGCAGAATCACCAAACAGTAAAGTTATTGTTATTGGTTCTGGAGACTCTGGATTACCTATTATATTAGGGAACCAATAAAATTTTTATAAAAGATTAGGATTTGTAATAATTATTTTACAATCTTTGCAAAGAACAAAAACAGAAATGACCTTTATTCAATCTCATCATCATCATTTTCATACTTGCCATCAAGCGAGCTGAAAGTGTATTGAATAAAATCAACATATTTTTAAACCCGTTTGAGCGAATCAAGCGGGTTTTTGTATTTCTAACCTTTTTGATTTTGCTCAAATTTAATAAAAGACCCCGCTTCCTCGGGAGGTTATTATGAGTAAACTAAAAATTGCAGTTCAAAAATCAGGGCGTTTAAACGAAGATTCCATGGCGCTTCTAAAAGACATTGGCATCTCAATAGACAATGGTAAAGATCAATTAAAAGCATCAGCAGCTAATTTCCCTCTAGAGGTTTTTTATCTTAGAAATGGCGATATTCCCCAGTATCTAAGAGATGGCGTTGTTGATATCGCTATTATTGGTGAAAATGTTTTAATTGAAAAAGGACAAGAGTTAGTTATTGCAGAGCGACTAGGATTTTCAAAATGTCGTGTTTCTATTGCGGTCCCAAAAGCCTCTAAAGCAAAGTGCTTAAAAGATTTACAAGGACAGCGCATCGCGACTTCCTATCCCAATACGGTGAATCAGTTTTTAGAGCAAAACGGCATAACTGCACAACTACACATTATCAACGGTTCTGTAGAAATAGCTCCAAACATTGGCTTAGCAGATGGTATCTGTGATATCGTTTCAAGTGGAAGCACCTTATTCAAAAATGGATTAAAAGAAGTAGAAGTGCTTTTAAAGTCAGAAGCTGTTTTAGCGGTTTCACCTAGTATTTCAAAAGACAACCAAAAGCTTTTAGAAAAATTGCAATTTAGAATTCAATCGGTTTTAAGAGGTCAAAATTCTAAATACGTATTATTAAATGCGCCAAATGACAAACTTGAAGAGATTATAAGTGTCCTGCCAGGCATGAAAAGCCCAACAGTTTTACCCTTAGCAGAAAAGGGTTGGAGCTCGGTACACTCAGTAATTGATAAAAATGAATTCTGGGAGGTTATCGATGAGTTGAAAGAAAAAGGTGCACAAGGTATTTTAGTTTGTCCAATAGAAAAAATGGTACTCTAATGAATATTATAAATAATCCTAAAAAGAAAGATTGGACAAACATTTTAAAGCGTCCAACACAATCAGTTGATGATATCGAAACAACGGTAAATCAAATCTTTGATGATGTCAAAAGAAATGGAGATGTTGCCGTTTCAAAGTATACAGAATTATTTGATGGTGTAAATTTAAACGCCAACGTGGTTACAACAGAAGAGATAGAAGACGCAGTAAAAAATGTTTCAGAAGCATTAAAACAAGCCATTCAGCAAGCTAAATCAAACATAGAAGCCTTCCATAAAGCGCAAATAACAGATAAAGTTTTTGTAGAAACCATGCCAGGTATTCAATGTTGGCAGGAAAAAAGACCGATTGAAAAAGTAGGTTTGTATATTCCAGGGGGTACAGCGCCTCTATTCTCTACGGTTTTAATGTTGGCTATACCAGCAAATATTGCTGGGTGCAAAGAACTAGTATTATGTTCTCCACCAAATAAAGAAGGTAAAATCGCGAATGAAATTTTGTACACGGCTCAATTATGTGGTGTGACAAAAATCATAAAGGTTGGTGGTATTCAAGCGATTGCAGGAATGACTTTTGGTACTGAGAATATGCCTCAGGTTAATAAAATTTTCGGGCCAGGAAATCAGTTTGTTACTGTCGCAAAACAACTAGCAACCAAGTTTGGCGTGGCTATAGATATGCCGGCAGGTCCAAGTGAATTATTGGTGGTAGCAGATGACTCGGCAAATGCTGCTTATGTGGCTTCAGATTTACTAAGTCAGGCAGAACATGGTAGCGATAGTCAAGTGATTTTAGTCTCAACTTCCAGACAATTTATAGAAGATGTGTCCTCTGAAGTAGAAAAACAAATAGCGCTTTTGCCAAGAAAAGCAATTGCGGTAAAGGCGATTGCCAATTCTAAACTTATTTATGTTGAAGATGATAATACCGCTTTAGAATTAATTAATGAATATGGCCCAGAGCATTTTATAATATGTTGTAAAAATGAAGACCTCTTCATCAATAACATTAGCAACGCAGGATCAGTGTTTATTGGTAATTACACGCCAGAAAGCGCAGGAGATTATGCTTCGGGAACCAATCATACCTTACCAACTAATGGGTTTAGTAAAGCGTATTCAGGAGTGAACTTAGATAGTTTTACAAAGAGTATTACCTTTCAAAAAATCTCAAAAGAAGGCTTACTTAATATAGGAAATACCATCGAATTAATGGCTGAAGCCGAAGGCTTACAAGCTCACAAAAACGCAGTATCAATTCGTTTAAAAGATTTAAAAAATGATTAATAAGACATCGAATAATGCCCTCGCTGCTGGAGAGATGTCCTCAGGCCAGAGCGGTGAATTTAATCTAAATAGCTTAATAAGAGATAATATTAAAGCACTAAAACCCTATTCTTCAGCACGTGATGAATACAATAGTGAAATCAAAGACATGGTATTTTTAGATGCTAATGAAAACCCGTTCAATAATGGCGTGAATCGGTATCCAGATCCACAGCAATTAAAACTAAAAGAATTACTGTCAAAAATCAAAGGCGTTTCAGGAAAAAAGATGCTGCTTGGGAATGGGAGTGATGAAGTTTTAGACCTCGTTTTTAGAGCCTTTTGCGAACCTAAGGAGGACAATGTCATTACCTTGCCACCAACTTACGGGATGTATGAGGTCTTGGCGAATACCAACGCTATTGAAGTTATAAAAGTTGAACTATCCAATACATTTCAGCCTAAAGTCGATGCTATTTTAGAGGCTTCAAATAAAAACTCTAAAATCTTGTTTTTATGTTCGCCAAACAACCCAACGGCCAATAGTTTTGAAGCTTCAACAATAGAAAAACTTTTAAAAGAATTTAACGGTGTTGTAGTCATTGATGAAGCATATATCGATTTTTCAAATGAAGAAAGCTGGATAAGTAAATTAGGCGAGTTTCCAAATTTAATTGTGACTCAAACTCTTTCAAAAGCCTATGGTTTGGCAGGTATTAGACTCGGTATTTGTTATGCTTCAGTTCAAATCATTGAGACTTTAAAAAAAATAAAGCCACCTTATAATGTTAATGAGTTGACCCAGCAAAAAGCAATGCAACGCTTAAGTAATCTTACTGAGGTAAAAAACGAAATTGAAATATTAAAAGAAGAGCGAGAAAAACTCATATTAGAACTTTCTGGCATTGACTTTATTGAAAAAATATACCCTTCAGATGCTAATTTTTTATTGGTAAAAGTAGATGACGCTAATAAACGCTATGACGGATTAATAGCAAAAGGGATTGTAATTCGTAATAGAACAAACCAGCCATTATGTGAAAATTGTTTGCGATTTACTGTAGGAACGAGTACTGAAAATAATAAATTGATTAAAACATTAAAAGAACTTTAAATGAAACGCGTACTATTTATAGACAGAGACGGAACAATAATAAAAGAGCCAGCAGACGAACAAATTGACGCGTTTGAAAAACTAGAATTCTACCCAAAAGTATTTCAATATTTAAGTAAAATTGCTAAAGATTTAAACTTTGAAATTGTAATGATTACCAATCAAGATGGTTTAGGGACTGCCGTTTATCCTGAAAACACGTTTTGGCCAGTGCATAACTTTATTTTAAAAGCTTTTGAAGCTGAAGGTGTTGTTTTTAAAGAACAATTTATTGACAGAACCTTCGCAAAAGACAATGCACCAACGCGTAAACCCAACACGGGGTTGTTGACCAAGTACTTTTCAGAAGATTATGATTTGGCAAACTCTTTCGTAATTGGTGATCGTTTAACAGATATAGAACTGGCTAAAAATTTGGGTTCAAAAGGCATCTTTATAAACGATAACACCAATTTAGGTACAGATGAAATCACTGTAAAACATGAAGCCTTAAATGACTTTATCGCTTTGGAAAGTAACGATTGGGAAGCCATTTACACCTTTTTAAAAGCTGAAGAACGTACAGGAAATATTACCCGAAACACCAACGAAACCAAAATACAGATAGATTTAAATCTAGACGGAACAGGGAAAAGTGAAATAGATACAGGTATTGCCTTTTTCGACCACATGTTAGACCAAATAGCACGTCACGGCCAATTAGATTTAAAGATAAAAGTAGCTGGTGATTTAGAAGTCGATGAGCATCATACTATTGAAGACACTGCTATTGCCTTAGGAGAAGTATTTGCTAGCACTTTAGGTAATAAATTGGGTATCGAACGTTATGGCTTTTGTTTACCTATGGACGACTGTTTATCTCAAGTAGCTATTGATTTTGGAGGTAGAAATTGGTTGGTTTGGGAAACCGAATTTAATAGAGAAATGATAGGTAAAATGCCAACAGAAATGTTTTTTCATTTCTTTAAATCCTTTACTGACGGCGCAAAATGCAATCTGAATATAAAAGCAGAAGGGACTAATGAGCATCATAAAATTGAAGCTATTTTTAAAGCGTTTGCAAAAGCGATTAAAATGGCTGTAAAACGAGATGTTGAAAAAATGATCTTGCCAAGCACTAAAGGAATGTTATAAGTGATGTACTCATTCCGCTCTTGAAGAGGAGTCTAGGATTAATATAAAAGGTTTAAAGGTTCCGTTTGTACGGAAATGAAAATAAAAATTTTCCAATGAAATTAGTAATAATAGATTATGGTGCAGGCAATATTAAAAGCATACAATTTGCTTTTAAAAGGTTAGGGATTGATGCTGTTTTATCTAACAGTCCTGAAGAAATAATGGCAGCAGATAGAATCATTTTTCCAGGTGTTGGAGAAGCCAGTAACGCGATGCAGATGTTAAAAAACTCGGGATTAGATGCATTAATTCCTAATCTAAAACAGCCCGTTTTAGGTATTTGTTTGGGCATGCAACTCATGTGTAATCACTCTGAAGAAGGGAATACCAAGGGATTAGGTATTTTTGATGTCGATATAAAACGGTTTTCTAATGTTGTTAAAGTACCACAGATGGGCTGGAATACCATTTCAAATTTAAAATCAGAATTATTTAGGGGCATAGAAGACGGGGCTTTTATGTATCTCGTGCATAGCTTTTACGCAGAACAATGTAAAGAGGAAATTGCCACAACACATTATGAATTTGATTATGCATCTGCCTTACAAAAAGATAATTTTTACGGGGTACAATTTCACCCGGAAAAGAGTAGTATTGCAGGCGCGCAAATTTTGAAAAATTTTCTGATGCTGTAACTTTTGCTTAGTCTTGCACGGTTTTGAAAACGGTGTAGGTTTAAAAATAAAACAGCAGTATCTGCAAGATTTTGTATATCTTGAAAATAGAGAAGTAATATATTAATTATAAAAAGATTCCCGTAGATAAGGGAACGTAGACAATGAGAATAATACCAGCAATAGATATAATAGATGGTAAATGTGTAAGACTCACAAAAGGGGATTACGATACCAAAAAAGTATACAATGAGAATCCGCTAGAGGTTGCTAAAGAATTTGAAGCGGCAGGTGTCCAATATTTACATTTAGTAGATTTAGATGGTGCAAAAGCAAAACACATTGTTAATCATCGTGTTTTAGAACAAATTGCTAGTAAAACCGATCTTAAAATCGATTTTGGTGGCGGATTAAAAACTAATGAAGATTTGCACATCGCATTTAATTCTGGCGCAAAACAAATTACAGGAGGGAGTATTGCCGTTAATGATAGAGAAACCTTTGAAGGATGGATTTCTAAATATGGTGCGCAAAAAATAATTTTGGGAGCCGACTGTAATAACGAAAAAATAGCCATTAGTGGCTGGCAGACGGAAAGTAATTTAGATGTGATTCCATTCATAAAAAACTATCAAAAGAAAGCGATTAAATACGTCATCTGTACAGATATTGCTAAGGATGGTATGCTCGAAGGGCCTTCATTTGACTTGTATCAAAAGATTATTGCGGAGTGTAGTCATAGTGACGGTCAAACCATAAAGTTGGTCGCTTCAGGAGGGATTTCAAATATTGACGAGTTGCCAATATTAAAAGAAATGGGTTGTGAAGGAGTGATTATTGGTAAAGCTATTTACGAAAACAAAATCAGCTTACAACAATTACAACGCTATTTATAATATGCTTACAAAACGAATCATCCCATGCCTGGATATTAAAAATGGCAGAACTGTTAAAGGTGTCAATTTCGTTAATTTAATTGATGCAGGAGATCCTGTGGCTTTAGCCAAACAATATGCTGAAAAAGGGGCAGATGAACTCGTTTTTCTTGACATTTCAGCAACATTAGAAGGGCGAAATACGACTTTAGAAATGGTGTTATCTGTGGCTGAGCAAGTGAATATTCCATTTACGGTTGGTGGCGGTATTTCATCTATAGATGATGTAGACCGGTTACTAAAGGCAGGCGCAGACAAGGTGTCTATTAACTCTTCAGCAATTAAGAGACCGGAACTCATTAATGAATTGGCTAATAAGTTTGGTAACCAATGCATTACCGTTGCTATTGATGCCAAGCAGATTGAAGGAGAATGGATAGTACATTTAGCTGGAGGAAGCATTCCTACAACATTAAATTTATTCGATTGGGCAAAAGAAGTTGAGAGCAGAGGTGCTGGTGAGATTTTATTTACCTCTATGAATAATGATGGTACAAAAGCTGGTTTTGCAAATGACGCTTTAGCGAAACTTTCAAAAGAATTAAACATTCCTATAATAGCTTCTGGTGGAGCAGGAACCATTCAGCATTTTATAGACACATTTGAAATAGGAAAAGCAGATGCAGCGTTGGCTGCCAGTGTGTTTCATTTTGGAGAAATACCTATTTCAGATTTAAAAGAAGCATTAAAGAATAATAATATAAACGTTAGATTGTAGTTTGACGCCACCGAGAACGAGGAAAAACAACGGAATCTTACTATAAGAAGAGTACCATGTCAAACCAAAAACATGGATTCGCAATGACAAATAAAATAAAATGGACATAGATTTTAATAAAAATAAGGACGGATTAATTCCTGCGATCATTCAAGACGCAACCACAAAAAACGTTTTGATGTTAGGGTATATGAATGCTGAAGCATTAAAGAAAACACAAGACACTAAATTGGTAACGTTCTTTAGTAGAAGTAAGCAGCGTTTATGGACTAAAGGAGAAGAAAGCGGAAACGTATTAAATTTAGTGGCTATTAAGTTGGATTGCGATAATGATACGCTTTTAATTAACGTGAACCCAAAAGGCCCAACCTGTCACAAAGGCACTGATACGTGCTGGAATGAAACAAATACTGAAAATTTCGGATTTATCTCTAAACTCGAAAGCACCATAGAAGACAGGAGAACTAATGCTACTGGTGAAAAATCATACGTTGCTTCTTTGTTTGAAAAAGGAATCAATAAGATTGCTCAGAAAGTAGGAGAGGAAGCAGTAGAAGTCGTTATAGAAGCTAAAGATAATGATGACAACTTATTCTTAAACGAAAGTGCAGATTTATTATTTCATTATTTAATGTTGCTGCAAGCAAAAGGGTTTAAATTGAACGCTGTCGTTGACGTTTTAAAAGGAAGAGAAAAATAAAGAACACCAGATAAAAGCACCAGAAATTTTCTGATGCTTTTTAAAGAACGTTTTAATTTAACCAGCCCTTTTTTGTGGCAGATTTTGAAAAATATACTAATGCAAAAGAGACTATAATTACCAATGGCGTCATAGGATTAGGCATTTTAATACCAAAAACGACATAACTCATTTGTATAACAACAGCAACAGCACTAATGAGCAAGATAAGGTAAGCCCATTTTTTTCTTAATAACAACCCCATACAACCCAAAGTCCCGCCAAATACAGCTAATGCAAATACGATCATGTACCATACAGGGAGGTTGGCATACATGTCTTGCTGCTCTTGTGGTAAAGCTGCTATAATCTCTGATGTCATACTTACTTGAGCAAAATAAGCACCAATACCTAAAATATTCCAAACCAGTGCTATAACGCACACTATCCAAAACCATATGGGCGGTTTAACTCTTGATATTTCTGCCATAATTTATTTTTTTTACTTAGTTAATATAATACAAGGTATAAAAATTTTGTCATATCTCTTAAAATAGGTTACTTGCTGCTTCTATGAATTCATTTAATAAAAAATTTTTCTACCTTATTACCATTCAATATCTAGGCTACCGTTTCCACGGTTGGCAAAAGCAACCAGATGTGAAAACCCTGCATCTTATGGTAGACCGAACGTTTAATTTCATCTTAGAAGGGAAGCGTTTTAAAAGTTTAGCGTCTGGTAGAACAGATGCCATGGTTTCAGCTGAAGAAACAGCTATCGAGCTCTTTCTTTATGAACCACTAGAAGATTTAGAAGAGTTTTTAAGGCTGTTTAATACTAATTTACCGCAAGACATTCGTGCTTTAACTATTAAAGAAGTGGATGCCGATTTTAATATTATAAATACGCCTAAAGTAAAAGAGTATTTATATCTATTTGCTTTTGGTGATAAATTCCATCCGTTCTGTGCGGCAATACTCACAACCATACTTGATGATTTGGATATTGATAGTATGAAAAGAGGTGCAAAACTATTTGAAGGGCAACATTATTTAAAAACGTATTGTTACAAACCCTCAGATACAGGAATTTATAATCGTGAAATTTTAACTTGTGAGATTGTACAGAACAGCATTTATACCGCGAATTTTTTCCCAAAGCAAAGCTATTTATTACGCGTTAGAGGTCAGGGTTTTATGAGAAATCAAATTCGTCTCATGATGGGTACCTTAATTGATCTTGGTAAAGGAAAACATACATTAGAGGATATAAAGGCCTCTTTAGAACCTGATAACACCATTAAAATGGACTACATAGCTCCGGCTTCAGGATTAATTTTAAAACAAATTTCATTCGAATAGTTAAAATTTGATTGTTAATTTTTTTAGTAAAATAGTATTCTCATTAACATAAATTAGGTTAATAAAAACCGAACACTGTTAAAGCCTGTTAAATGGTTTGATAAGTTGGCTCTCACGGTTATATTGAAAGCAATTTAAAACAATAACCAACATATGAGTTACCTAAATATTAAAGACGAAAAACTAATTCCGGTAGTAATGGAGTTGAATACGTTACTATCTGACTATCATATATATTATCAAAAACTAAGAAATTTTCATTGGAATATATTAGGGAAAAACTTCTTCGACTTACATATCCAATTTGAAAACATGTACAATGATGCGAGACTTAAAATAGATGAAATAGCAGAACGCATATTGACCTTAAGACACCATCCAGTAAGTACCTTAAGCGATTATTTAAGAATAACATCATTACAAGAAACATCAGGCTTGATTACAGATCAGGAAATGATTTTAGAGCTCCTAAGCGATCACAAAAAAGTGCTGAAACAAATGAGTGCCATAATAGAGAAAGCAAATGAGGCAGGAGATGAGGGTACTATAGACTTGATTGGAGCATACATTAGGGAGTTAGAAAAAACAAGTTGGATGCTAAATGCTTGGTCTAAAAGCACTAATGAACAACTTGAAAGGGATGGAGTTAAAAGTTAATGTTTTTGAAGCAAAACATACTTTTCATTACTTCTAACTTTATACTTCTAAAATTATTATGTCAGACGAATTCAGCAAAGCGCTAGCACTTTTATCAGATAAATTATTAGGATGGTTTAATGCTTTTATTAAAAGCATACCAAACCTTATAATTGCAATAATAGTATTAGTTGTTTTCTATTACATCTCAAGATATATTTCTCGATTTGTTGGTAGATTGGTATCAAAGAAAATTAATCAAGATTCATTGGTAAACATTATCACTAAAATAGCTGCTGTTTTAGTTGTTGCTGTTGGTTTCTTCTTAGCTTTAGGTGTTTTAAATTTAAGTAAAACACTTGAAACGTTAATAGGAGCAGCTGGCGTTTCTGGTTTAGTTATTGGCCTAGCGTTGCAAGGAACACTTAGTAATACATTTGCTGGTGTTGTTTTGAGCTTTAGAAAAAGTATAGAGATAGGGCATTGGGTTGAAACCAATGGATTTTCTGGTGAAGTAGTAGAAATCAGTTTAAAGAACTTTGTCCTTAAAGAGGCAGATAACAACATGGTCCTGATACCGAACACGTCGATACTTCAAAATCCAATAAAAAATTACGCGTTAACGTCAAAAATGAGAGTTGTGATCAGATGCGGTGTAGGCTATGAGTCGGATTTAGAATTGGTAAAAACCATAACTAAAGAAACCATATCTAAGACGTTTAGTCATATTGATTCTCCGGATAAGGTGGAGTTTTTCTATGAAGAGTTTGGAGGAAGTTCAATTAATTTTTTATGTAGATTTTGGATTGATGCCCAAAGTGTTATAGAAGAAATAAAAGCGAAAAGCACCGCTATTTTAGAGATTAAGAAGGCTTTTGATAAGGAAAATATTAATATACCATTTCCAATTAGGACGTTACAATTTAATAATGAATTAAGCGTGTCTAAACCAGAGAAAGAATCACATGAGGTATAAGCTAAATTATTGAATACAATTTAAATACAATTACTAACCCTTAAAAAATTAAAACTATGTTACGTTGGACTATTACATTTATTATTATTGCAATCATTGCAGGAATACTAGGATTTGGTGGAATTGCTGGTGGAGCAGCAAGCATTGCTAAAATACTTTTCTTTATTTTTATTGTACTTTTTATTCTGTCCTTGTTGAGAGGCGGGTTAAAAAAATAGTAAATACTCTTAGTGATAAATGAGCTTGAATTTATTTAGTTTAGAAGCAAAAATAACGCTCATTTATTACTATTTTTAATACATAATCAACCTTTAAAAATTAAATCAATATGAAAAAATTATCTTATTTATTTTTAGTGTTATTTTCTCTTTCAACAGTATTATCATCTTGTAGAGAAGAGAGTAAAGCAGAAGATGCTGTAGAAGACGTCGCAGACGATATCGAAGATGCAGTAGATTAAAAAAAGTTTATATTATAAAAAAAAGTCTCGATAGTAATCGGGACTTTTGTACTTTCAGCCGCCAAATAACATTTAGAATGAGCATAAAAATAGCTTTAGATTTTTTAAAAAAATTAGAAAAAAATAATAATCGTGAGTGGTTTGCAGATAATAAGGCTGAATATGAACAAGCATTAAAAGAAGTTAAGACGGCATCTAATGCTATTTATAAGCAAATGCAGGCTCATGATGCTTTTGAGAAAATGAAACTCTTTAGAATTTATAGAGATGTTCGGTTTTCTAAAAACAAACAACCTTATAAAAACAATTTTGGCGTTGCGTTTCACAGAACAAAACCAAAATTAAGAGGAGGGTATTACCTGCAAATTCAGCCCGATAATAATTTTATCGCTACTGGTTTTTGGAACCCAGACAAAGAAGATTTATTGAGAATTAGAAAGGAACTGGAAGTGGATGCCAGTGATATTCGTGATATAATAAATGATAACGCACTAAAATCTGTTTGGGGGGACTTAGTGGGTGAGGAATTAAAAACGGCGCCAAAAGGTTTTGACAAAGAACATGCTGCTATAGATTTGATTCGGCATAAGCAGTTTATTTTTGTCAAAAAACTTACTAATAAAGAGGTTATGGCTCCTGATTTTGCTGAAACCGTGAGTGCTAATTTTAAAACGATTCGTCCTTTTTTTAATTATATGAGCGCTATTTTAACCACGGACCTTAATGGGGTTTCAACGATTAAGGATTAAGAAAAATAAGGAACAAACGTATTGTTCAAGTGCTATCAAAAGCAAGTGTTAAATCACCTCTACAACGGTGTATTTATTGTTTTTAAATTCGAAGGTATCCCCTTTTGTTTTTTGTTTTAAAAGCTGACCAATTGGAGACTCTAATGAAATTGCATAATAGCTTTCATCTTCTAAATCAATTTTCCCTAAGCTAATTGAGATAAAGAAATGCAAGGTATTCGTTTTCACCAAACTACCTAAAGCTACATTTGGAGATAATAAATTTATTTTTACCTGCTTAAGGTATTCTTGCGTTTTTCTGGCTTCGTTAAGATAACCTGAATTTTTCTCTAAATCATTCAAGAGTTTGCCATTTCCATGGTCTTCATCCTCTGCGCTACCTTGATTGCTCTCAATAGCGTCTTTAATTAACTCAATTTCATTTTTATAATCTGTAATACGCTGTTCTACATAAGTATTACAATAGTGTAAAAGCTTTTGTTTCGTTGTCATTGATTACTATAGTTATACGGCTTTTAATATTTCTGTCTTTTCAAATAATTGAATATTGTTTTGGAGTCTTTGCTTAACAATATTCATCATTCGTTTATTTAAAGCAGAAGAGTTTTCAATGTACTTAAGGTATTCATCAGTAGTAAACTGGCCGATCACCATGCCTTTTAATGCGTTTCTAAATTTAATATCTTTTTGTATGGCATTTTCTATATAATGCAGACGCCTTTCTAAAGTCAATTGATAAAAGACATTTTTATGTTTTGTAATATAGTTTTTAAAGACTTCAATCAATAAATCGTTTTGTAATTTAATTACTGGTCTTAATGTAATATTTTGAAAATGTTCTTCATTACTCATCTTGTCAGTAATTATTATTGAAGAAATTATTGGTCTTATGGCTAATAATTGTTGATCTCTGGATGTCATCATAATTATAAGTTTGTATAAAAATATCAATAAAGACGTGTTTATATTTTGATCAAGGTTTTTCTTGTTAACCGTGTTATGAACAATTATCTTTAGCATTAAAATGAAACCAAAATAAAATTTGGAAGTGTAGACCATCCAGGACTGGTAGATTTTACGCTACCAGAAGACCAAAAGACGACCAAACGTGTTTTAAATTTAACGAAAGCGGATGCTGTGCCAAAGGTTTGTTTAGGTTGTGCAAAATGGAACAGGGCAGACCTTAAAGGTTTTTACCCTAGAGGTATGAAAGATGAACTGGCTTACTATTCAACTCAGTTTAATGCTTTGGAGTTAAAAGCTACATTTTACAGAATCTTTCCTGCGGAGCAGTTTGCTAAATGGTATCATAAAACACTTTATTTTGTAAAAAACTTAATGCGGAATTAGGTTGTTCCTCAACAATTCCGAATTCCGAATGACGATTCATGTAATGTAAAATAAAACCTATTTAAGATATGAGATTTCACACTAGAAAGTGGGTAAAACCAGAAGACCTAAACCCAAATGGAACGCTGTTTGGTGGAAGACTATTAGCCTGGATTGATGAGGAGGCAGCATTATATGCTGTCGTTCAACTTGAAAATGCGCATGTGGTTACAAAATATATTGCGGAAATAGATTTTAAAAGTTCTGCTAAAACGGGTGATATTATAGAAATTGGAATTGAGGTTGTAAAATTTGGTAGAGCCTCTTTAACCTTGCGTTGTGAAGTACGTAATATGATGACGCGTGAAGCCATTATTACTTTAGAGAAAATTGTAATGGTAAATTTAGATGGTGAAGGTAACGTAAAGCCTCATGGTAAAATAAAAATAGAATACATTAAAGATCGGTTGAAATAGCCTGTTATTTTTATAATCGCCTTTTTTCTAAGCCAGCGGTCTCAAATATTTATAGTCAACATAAAAGGTCCCAAAAGGAATGAGAGACCCTAAAAAGATGAGACTAAAAGTTTTAGTGTTCCATTGGTAAGTTGATCTTAAAAAAATGGCTAATGCAATGTACGCAACAAATAGCAAACCATGTGGCATACCTAATAGTTTAACGTATTCATCATGTCCTGAAGGCATACGTTTATAAACAGCTGCTCCCATTAACAAAAGATACGAAACACCTTCTAAAAAGGCTATAATTCTAAAGGCTCTGAGCATAGTATTCGCTTATTGTTTTACTATTTTTTTTGTAGTTAAAATATTGTCATTTTGATTTAAAAGGGATACGAAATATAAACCGCTTTGTAAAAAAGAGAGATTTATAGAGTTGTTATTTGAAATCTCCTGCGATAGTAATTTTACTCCATTTAACGAATAAATTTCTATTGAAGTGATTGAACTATTTTCCGTCTGAAAATTCAAATTGTCAACAACAGGATTTGGAAATAAATCAAAACTAAGGACATTTAAAGTGTTTTCTGGAACAGAAAGTGTCGCATTAAAATAGTTTACAGCTAAATTAAATGCATCTACACCAATTTGTTCACCAATTTGTCGACCACGAATATCATCAATAGGGGGATGAATACCGCCCCAAATACGAGATAAACTCGTTTGATCTGAGGCATCCCGATAAGTAGCCCATTGTAGTGTAAAGCTTTCGGTTGGGCCTTCTTCAAAGACTAAAAAATCATTTTGTATCACGTCAAAAGTCCCCATTCCTCCTGGGAAGAAAGCGTCACCTGTTAACAAAGTCAATACTTCGGCGGCTGCACGAGAAAAGGTAGAGTGGCCAGATAAATAGCCTGCAAATGGAGGAGTAACAAACGTAGGACGTTGGTAGGGCCACCAATGTTCTCCTAAAATCCAATCTACCCCAGCAACGTCTGTATCTGGATTAGTAATAAAATCAGGGCCTTTCCATGATTTAACTTTAATTTTTCCAACATTTTCATCTCCAGAACCAGCTAATGGATCGCCAGTATTAATTAATTCGATTAAACCAGTAATAAGAGGTAAGCCGTGTGGGTCGTAACTAGCTAAACTGGTATTTGTACTTTGTCCCTTTCCTGCCATGTAGCGAATCGCAGAAACCGGTCGAATAAAGTCATAATACCCTTTGATTCCCCATGTATCAACGGCCGAATCATGCATGGCTCCGCCAAGCGCTAAATAACTTTTAACATCCCATTCAAGATCACTTAAAACGGTACCTTGACCATTAAATTGTTTTACAGTATCAGGATGATCACTGACATAATTTAAAATCGTGAACCAATGACCAGGAGGTGTTTCAGAATCTGGTCCATCTGCCCAAAACTCTGCTAAAACTCTGGCATAATCACCTCTTTTAATTAATTGTGGTGTGTAAGGTAATCCTGTTTTAGGGTTTGAGGCATAACCCGTTCCTGGATCGCCACCATTAGTGAAATCATAAAAGGCTTGGTATTCCTGAAATGTTTCTGGAAAATTAGCAATATCAACGTTACCCAATGAAGCTGGTGAAATGTCAATCATAGTGCTGTCATCTGGGTCTAAATGCGATGACCAAGCAATTACTAAAGCAAAATACCATTTGTATGGGTCATCAATACCGTCTTCGTTAGAATTCTGAATATAAGCTGGAGGACCAGGATCATTATAAACATAACAATCAAAACCATTATTAATGATAGCTAAATCTTCATTTTTTAATGAAAAAGGAATAACCTCTCCCCATTCTGGACTTAAAAAATCTGGAGTGTTACTAGGGAAGGTATTCCCACTCTGATCTACAAAAACATCAAAAGCTAGTGGCTGCCATTTGTTGGGATCGATGGTGGTATTGTCTTCATATAACTGTAATATTAAAGGCGCATTAGTCGCAGTATAATACTGGTTGGCATAATTATTTTGTTCATTGGAGCCATCTTGCATTCCAAAGTTTATAATTTCGGCAGCAAAATAATTGCCTAAAGCAGCATAAGAATCAGTACTGTAATCTATAGAAGTAAAATTTGGATCGTATCCCAAATTGGTGAAATGCGTGCTAATAGCGGTTAATATCGCACCAGCATTGGGAGCATTAGCAAAACGATGGCTTAACAGCCTAAACATGGTATAACTCATCATTTCTGCTCTTGCAGCATCAATATTACCTGGAGTAGCAATACCATTAAAAACAAAATCGTACCCTTTGTAATTTTTACCTAGAAACACGGTTTCTGCCTGTGAATCAAAAAGGGCCCAAGCATCGTACATCGCGACCGAACTGTGAAATAAATTACGGGCATGTACCGTTGGTCTAGCAAAATCTAAACGAATAGCACTAAGTAGTTCTTCATTCCATTCTCGGGCGACAGATTGTTGAGCTGTAAGATTGCTAAATGTTGCAGCGAAAACAACACAAGCCAGTAGTAAATTTTTCATAAGTTTTCTTTCATAGAATGTGTAAACATAATAAAAACTGCTTAGAAATAGAAAGCAATTTCATTTTAATAATTACCTTTAAAGCTCATTTAAAATTAATATGCCCTATGCGTTTGTTAAAATTAAGCATTCTACTAAGTCTTATACTTCTGGTCTCATGTGCTTCTGAGTCTCGTGAAACACCAGAAAAAGATTTTAAAATAGACTATGAGAAATTCACTTTAGATAATGGTTTAGAAGTTATTCTACATGAGGACCATAGTGATCCAATTGTTGCAGTAGCCACAATGATGCACGTTGGTTCCAATAGAGAAAAACCTGGAAAGACTGGTTTTGCTCACTTTTTTGAACACATGAGTTTTAACGACAGCGAAAATGTTCCGGTTGGAGCGAATAGAAAAATGATACCAGAATGGGGAGGTAGCCGTAATGGAGGTACATCAAATGACTATACAGTCTATTATGAGGTGGTGCCAAAAGACGCTTTCGAAAAAATACTGTGGATCGATTCTGATCGCTTTGGCTATATGATTAATACAGTAACCAAAGAAGCTTTAGAGCGCGAAAAACAAGTGGTTAAAAATGAAAAGCGACAACGTGTTGATAATGCTGCTTATGGCTATACAGATGAAATTAAACGTAAAAACCTTTATCCAGAAGGGCACCCATATAACTGGACGGTTATTGGTGCTTTACCAGATTTACAAGCAGCAACTATAGATGACGTTAAGGCGTTTTATACTAAGTATTATGGCGCTAGTAATGCTTCGTTAGTCATTGCAGGTGATATTGATATTGAAGAAACTAAAAAATTAGTAAAGCAATGGTTTGGAGAAATACCAAGCGGACCAGAGGTAGAAGTGATTCCGCCAATGCCTGTTACCTTAAGTGAAACAAAATCGTTATACTACGAAGATGGATTTGCAAAACTCCCAGAATTACGAATGACTTATCCAACGGTCGAAACGTATCATAAAGACAAATATGCACTAGAAATATTAGGACAATTGTTGAGTGGAAGTAAAAATGCACCATTATATAAGGTGATTGTTGAAGATCAAAAATTAGCTCCCAATGTACAAACCTATCAAAGTAGTAGTGAGTTGGCAGGAGAATTTATTTTTGTGGTACGTGCAAATGATAGTACGGACCTAGATACCGTAAATGAGGCTATAGCTAAAGGATTAAATCGTTTTGAAACAGAAGGTGTTAATGAGAAAGATTTAAAACGCATCAAGGCAAAGTTAGAAACGAATTTGTATCGTGGTATTAGCACTGTTTTAAATAAAGCATTTCAATTAGTAGAGGACAATGAGTTTAAGGGGGATCCTAGTTATATTACAGAAACTGCTAAACTAATGGATGCTGTAACGGCTAAAGAGGTCATGGCGGTCTACGAAAAATACATTAAAGGAAAACACTATGTTATGACCAGTGTAGTCCCTAAAGGACAATTAAATTTAGCGGTAGCAGAAGCAAATGAAGCGCAAGTATGGATTGAAGAAGTAAAAAAAGACGTGGCAAACGAGGAGGTTAGTCAAGGTTTAGAGGCTGTCTACAAGAAAACACCCTCTAAATATGATAGGAGCGAGCCTAAATTTGGTCAGTTGCCATTATTTAAATCTCCAGTGGTTTGGACCAGTGCATTAAATAATGGAATGGCTGTTTATGGTATTGAGAATAACGAGGTCCCTTTAATACAATTTGATATAACGATTCCTGGCGGACACCTTTTAGATCCTAAAGGTAAATCTGGTGTAGCTAATTTATTAGGGGATATAATGATGGAAGGGACTGCTAGCAAAACACCCGCTGGATTAGAAGAAGCTATTGGCTTATTGGGAGCCAATATTAGCACCTATTCTACAAGCGAAGATTTTCATATTACGGGTTCTTGCTTAGCTAAGAACTTTAAAGAAACGATAGCTTTGGTAAAAGAAATTATTTTAGAACCCCGTTGGGATGAGAAGGAATTTGATAGACTAAAGCAAGCATTAGCGACGAGCATTAAAGGAAGAGAAGCTAATCCTAATTTTATTGCGTCTTCGGTTTATAATAAGTTGTTATATGGCGACCAGCATATTTTGTCTATTCCAGATTCTGGAACACAGCAAACAACGCAGGATATCACAATTAAAGACCTCAGGAATTATTATAAAAACTTGTCGCCTCAAAACGCCAATTTTCATATTGCTGGTGCCATTTCTAAAAGTGAAGTAGAAGAAACCTTAGTAACTTTAGAAGATTGGTCCGTTGAAGCTACAACTATTCCTGAATTTAGCATACCAGAAACTCCAAAGGCTAACACCGTTTATTTTATTGATTTCCCAGGAGCAAAACAATCGGTAATCCAAATTGGACGGTTAGCTTTGGCAAGAACCAATGAAAATGCTAATAAGTTAGGTTTTGCAAATGAAGTTCTGGGAGGCGGCTCCAGCGGAAAACTCTTTCAAACCTTAAGAATAGGAAAAGGGTATACTTATGGTGCTTATTCTGGCATTGATAATAGTAAAGAAATAGCACCTTTTACCATTAGAACAAGTGTTAGGGCTAATGCAACACTAAAATCTCTGGAGATTATTAAAGACATGGTTTCAAACTATGCTAAAGATTTTTCAGAAAAAGAAGTTGATTTAACAAAAAGCAAAATTTTAAAAGGCAATACCAGAGCCTATGAGAGCTTGGGAGCGCAATTATGGATGCTTCAAAACATTAGTAAATATAATTTATCTACTACATTTACAGAGGAAGATCAAAAAGAATTGGTTTCAATGACGCTAGAAGATTACAAGAAAACGATAACTACGTTTTTGGATGAAAAAGATATGATATATGTTGTAGTAGGAGATAAAGGAACACAATTTGAAGAAATAAAGAACTTTGGCAAAGAAATTGTTGTGTTAGATATTTTTGGAAATCCAATAGAATAGGTGATTCTATCTTTTGAAAATCAATGTTTTAAGTTGTGAAAAATTTTATAGAATTTAACACTAAATTATGGATATTCATTTACATTTACGGAATATTTATAATATATTAAGAATTATAAAAAAAAGAACTATATGTATAACATCCCCAAATTAAAAATAACAATAGTATTTTTACTTTTAGCTTTCTTAGGTTTTGGACAGCAAACACTGCCAATCGTAACTGGGATTGAAATTGATCCTTTAATGGAGTTGCAAAATAAAGAACTGCAAACCCTACTTGAGACTCAGATAAATTCTAATTCACAGTTTAAAAAATTAGTTTCAAATAAGAAAATGTCTATAGGCATTGTAGACTTAAGTGACCTGAAGGATATTAGGTATGCAGGGCTTAACGACGAGAACATGATGTATGCGGCTAGCCTGCCCAAAATCGCCATATTACTTGCTGCTATGGATGCCATAGACAAAGGCGAGTTGAAGGATTCAAAAGAGATTAGGAATGACTTGAGTTTAATGATTAGTAAATCTAACAATGCTGCGTCTACAAGAATGATTGACCGTGTTGGTTACGAGAAAATAGAAGCGGTTTTAAGAGCACCTGGTAATAAATTATATGATGAGGAAGTTGGCGGTGGTCTCTGGGTTGGAAAACGCTATGCTGCTGGAGGAAGAAGATATCCAGAGCCTATGAAAGGCTTGAGTCATGCAGCCACCACAAAGCAGGTTTGTAGTTTTTACTATCAATTGGTGCTAGGGAATCTAATTAGTACCGAGCGCTCTAAAGAAATGTTGGAAATTATGAAAGATCCAGCATTACATCATAAATTTGTAAATACTTTAGACAAAGTGGCTCCTAAAGCAACTATTTATAGAAAGTCTGGATCTTGGAAGAATTTTCATGCAGATTCTGCTTTAGTTTGGGGTCCAGAAAGACGTTACATTATTGTTGCTTTACTAGACGATAATTTAGGAGAGCAAATCATTCGAAATTTAATAGTTCCTATAGAAAAAGTATTAAAAAAATCACGGACATTAAAAAACAGAGTAGTAGATAATTAAGACTTGTTAAAAAGGATAATAAATAAAACATTTGGACTAAGAGATGGTGAAATATACATCTCTTTTTTAATGCAGTTATATATCTTTATAATTATATCTGTATTACTTATTGTTAAACCTACCGTTAACGCGTTGTTTCTAAATAGATTGGGGGCAGAGCAATTACCATACGGCTACTTGCTGGTCGCTTTAGTTGCTGTATTAACAACCTTTCTCTATAATAAAGCGATAAGAGAGTTTTCGCTTCTTAAAGTAACAATTACCACATTGGTTTTTTTTAGTTTAGGTTTTTTAGCGTTAAGCGCTGTACTTCATTTTAACGTCTTAAGTAATTGGGTACTGTATTTATATTATTTAGGAATTTCCTTATTTGCCGTGATAGCGACGTCACAATTCTGGATTCTGGCTAACATGGTATTTAACGCACGTGAAGCTAAACGGTTATTTGGATTTATTGGTGCAGGAGCGATAGCGGGTGGCATATTTGGTGGGTATTTAACCAGTATTATAGTGTCTTCTTATGGGAATAAAGCCGCTATGTTTACAGCAGCACTACTAATAATTTGTTGTATTCCAATACTTAGAAAAATATGGAAATTACGTATTCTTAAAATGAATATTTTTATAAGAAGACAACGAAAATATAATGATAATAATGCACAGTCCTCTTCAATAAAAATAATTTCACAATCTAAGCATTTAACGTATTTAGCACTCATTACAGGAATTAGTGTGATTGTAGCTAAATTAGTTGATTTTCAATTTAGTGATTTTGCAAATAAAGCAATCCAAGACACCAACGAGTTAGCCTCGTTTTTTGGTTTTTGGTTTTCAACATTTAATGTTATTGCTTTGGCTTTACAGTTATTCATTACCAATAGATTTTTAAGTCGTTTTGGTGTGTCTACAACATTATTGGTGCTTCCATTGGGCATTGCTTTAGGCTGTTTACTGTTTTTAACTTTCCCAGAATTATGGGTTTTAGTGATTATAAAAGGTATTGATGGTAGTTTTAAACAATCCTTGAATAAAGCGGCAGTGGAATTGTCTATAATGCCAATACCATATAATATAAAAAATCAGGCAAAATCATTTATAGACGTAGCTGTAGATAGTGTGGCTACTGGTATAGCAGGTTTTATGTTGATTTTTTTAATAAAAAAATTAGAATTAAGCACGTCTTATATTACAGTAATTGTTATTCTTTTTGTCTTCATTTGGATAGTTCTAATATATAGATTAAGAGAGGCTTATTTTAATTCATTTAGAACGAATATTCAGCGTACCTTAGTTTCTAAGGATGATAATGTCAAGCGAAATAAAAGTTACGAAACAACTATAGTAGCTGCGAGGCGAATATTAAATGCTGAAAAATCTCAAGATATTTTAAGTTTGCTGGAGCAATTGAGTGATTATAAACTCATGGCTTTAAAATCGAGTATTATTAATTTACTGGAACACCCTTCACATCAAGTTAAAGCGGAAGCCATTAAGCAATTATTTAAATACGATAGAGGTACAGCAATTGAAAAAGTAGAAGCTTTAGTTTATGAAAAAGACGATGACTTAGTTTATACAGCGTTAGATTATATTATTCATCATTCTGACAGTAATGCCAATCATTTTTTTGATAAATATTTAAATCATGACATTGATTATATTTCGAATGCAGCACTTTTATGTTTAGCTAAAGAGGCAGAACAAAACACAAAACTTAGTGAAAAATACGATCTTAATAAAAGAATTGATGATCGGGTTCGTGCACTTAACACTCCCGAAGGGTTTAGTAGAAAAGAAGCTGTGGCAGAGTTGTTAATCACTATTGCTTATTCAGGAATTCAAAAATATTACACGTTTATAACGGTTCATTTGAATAACCGTGATCCTTATATTGTAAAGCATGCTATCAAAGCAGCTGGTATTACTGCAAATGAGCGTTTTATTGAAAATTTATTAGAGTACCTAGCCGATAAGGAGTATAGAAGAGCAGCGATAAAAGCACTTAAGCATTATGGTTCTAGTATAACAAAAAACATTTTAGTTTATGATAAATCTGAAGTACTCCGAGATAATGTAAAACAACAACTCCCTAAAGTTGTTCAGTCTTTTAGAACTCAAAATGCAGTTCAGGTGCTATTGCAGTTATTAAACAGTAACGATGTAATTATTAGGTTGCAAGTGTCTCGCTCTTTATTAAAGCTAAAAGCTAGAAATGAGAATTTATACTTTAATAAACGGATTTTAAAAAGAGAAATAATAAAAGAAAGTAAATACTATAAAGACACAATTGATGCTATATTTTCTATACAAAAAGATATAAAAAACACGGCTCTTAAGCCCAAAAATGACAACGATATAGAAGTGCTTATAGCGAGAGAAAGCTTAACAGATGTTCTTGAAGAACAATTAGAAACAAGCTTAAATTGTATCTTTAAATTACTGAGCATTATTTATGATGAAGCAGATATTAAAGTAAGCTATTCAGGAGTGTTAAGTGATGTAAGTGAAGCTAAAGTGAATGCCTTAGAGTTTTTAGATAACTTGTTAAAAAGTCAGCTTAAAACAAAAGTTTTACCCTTAATTGAGTATGCTATAATGGAAGAAGAAGATTTGCTTTCCGCTGTACTGAAAATAAAAACGCTCCCTGAGAAAGTCTATATTTCTAGACTCCTCAGAAAGCGTGGTAAACGTATTAAATTAGAACTTTTACACCTTATAAAAGTTCTGGACGATAAAAGCTATGTGGCTTTAATAACCCCTTTAAAAAATCACCTTAATAAAGAGGTTAAATATTTTGCTCATGATACTATTGAAAGTTTAACAGATGTTAGGCGTTAATTATCACCACCGCCTTGGTCTTCTGTGTCTTTATAATTCTCATTTAATTGCTCTTCTGGTTTTTCATTGTCATTTGTAATGAGATCGTCTATTTTACTTGCTAAATACATGTGAGCGCCAGCTGAATTTTTATTCAGCACATTCGTCATCAAACATACAATGTACTTGATGCCGTTAGGGTGTTCAACAATGATTACCGAATTCATATAATTAAACACATTCCCAGCATAGTCTCGACAATTAGGATCTTTAACACGATCACATTTGTAATAGCTTCCAGATTTAAAATACACAGCAGCACTATCTAAACGACTAGATCTGGCATAACGAATACGTCTGTCTGTAGAATACATTAAACGCTTCATTTCTAAGCTTGAATTTTCATCAACAACTTTACCTTGTTCTAACTTCACTAACCATTTCATTAAGCCTTTTGGAGAACCAATACTTCCACCTTTTCTGCCAACATATTTTCCAGGAGGCCGTGTAAAGAAACCACCAAGTCTCCATTCATCTTCAGAGATTCCTAAATCTCTTAGAGGTTGGTTTACTACCGTATTTGCCAAATTAGTGAGTGAATCTCTAGGCGTTTCTTTGAAATAGTTTTCACCTTGTTCTTCTGTTAAATTTACATAGTCAGAGCCAAATGCAGCCATCAACATCGCTTCACGATACATGACGCTTGCCGCTCCATTATTACTCACAGAAACCATATGATCCAGCCACTCAAATAATGAAAATTTATCAGAAGCAATAACCTGTCGTTTAATTAGCTTATCTTTTTCAATATCATAAATTGGAATCGTATGGTGGTCACCAGTTCCCCAATAACGGGCAGATACTTGAATGTCCTTCAAATACATAATGCGGTCCTCCCAAGAATCCGGACAAACCTTTGCCATTTGTGTAAATACGGCATTGAGTACTGCTAACTTCCCCACACTTCCTGGTTGGTAGCCAACATTTTCACGATGTCCGGCGTATTTTAGGGCGTCTGGGTTTGTCATGTCTAAAACAGATACCGAATACGCGCCACTCGGGATTAAGCGGTTTATTCGTTTTTGAAAGTCTGAATCAGAAACTAATAAATCGTTAATACTATCCTCAGTACGAGACGCTAAATTCAACTTGATTTCATCAAGCTTTTTATAGGCTCCAAAAGGAATACGATTGTAGGGCACACTGTCTATTTGCATTTTTTGTAGTTGATACAAACGCTTTATGCCTGTACGCTCATAACCATCAATAGGATAGGAGATAAAACCAAAAGAGAGTACAATACACAATCCAATAGTGATATAGAATATTTTTTTCATAATTATATTTTTTCTGAAAGTTTGATCATTTTATTTTCTTCAATTTTAGGTGAAATAGAGGCTAAGTAGTCCGAACTTTTCGCTTGTTTATTCTCTACAAATGGTCGTATTTGAAACAACCACAATTTATTGTCTTTAAAACCAAACTCTACATCATAGGCTTGATTTTTATTCTCAGAATCTTTAGCGATAGTTGTTCTTATTTTTGCTGCCAATTTTCTAATGTCTGCGATGTTTTGCTCATTTAAGATGGGGCTGTCAAAAGTGGTTATATACTGCTTTGTACCTCCTGTTTCTGGCAACCTAATATAATCAGACTGTCTTGCGGGCGCTAATAAAACGTTTGTTTGTGATGTAATTAATCGTGTTTCTGCACTTTGGCCATCTACAGCACCGCCAGCGCCGCGACTAAAAGCAACGGTTAAATCATTATCATTTCCGGAATTAATGCCTTTTGTGATCATCACCCCAGAATAGTCTACATCTACACTAGGAATGATTAAAATAGAAGGAAAAACATTTTCTGGATTACTTAGGTATTTTTGGCGCCATTTAAAGCTACGTTCAGTATAGGCCGAAGCCCAAACCCGTTTAATACCTTTAATAATTTCGTCCTCATCTTTAATATTGAATAGCGTTAGGTTAAGACCGGCACCTGTGAACTCCTTTAAATCTTCCATATTCGTATCGCTACGCAAAAACACAGGCACATTACCAATAGGACCTCCAAATGTCGTTATGAAATTTTGTTTTAAATCAGAAGTAAATGCTATAGATAAGGGTATATTAAGAATAGCTTTATGTAATTTATCTAAAGCCTCCAACTGAAATTTCTCAACCTCATAGTCACTTTCACCGCGTTCGGCTAATATTTTAGCTTTTGCAAAAGTGTCATTTAAGTACTCCCAATAGGTCTTTCCTGTATTTGGCATTTGTTGATTCATATGTGATCTAAAAATCCCGAAAGGAATAATTAAGCCATCAACAACTTGATCAGGAAATAATTGCTTCAACTCACCAAGGTTTGCTGCTTTAGGTCCACACAGTTTACCAGAATCTGTCGCATCAACATCACGCATAGTAATGACCTTAGAAACATCTAACCTAATTTGATCTACTGGTACCGCAATAACATTTTTATTGCGCTCTTTTTTGCTGAAGAGCTCTTTTTCTTCGGAAGACATTGCGTCTTCAGCCTTTAAAATAACATTGCCTTTATTAGAAACAGCATAAAATACATTTTTACCGTTATGTTTTTTTAACGCTTTTAAATTATCATAAGATAAAGCAGCATTTGGAATGCCTAAATTTCTTGCCAATAACTGAACGTGAGAGACTAAATTGCCCTCAGAGACCGTCATAATACCTGCAACTGGTTTTAAGTCTGAAGGTGGTTTTTCAAAAATATAAATCTTATTGCTGTTTACGTCAACCGCATCTGGATTACCATCAACAACAACCAACTCACCGTAAGCATAGCCGGGATTTAACCCGCGAATAGCACTTTGGCTTTCAATGTTCATGACATTGTTATTTAAATTTGATGTTTTTGAAATGAAGGCACCAAGAGCACTAACCGTTTCTCCTAAACTCAAAGCAATACTACTGCGTACACGATCATCAATAAATCCATAAGCTAAAGGCTCAAAAACTGCATAGTTATTAACTTCTTCTTGATAGGTTGCTTTGACCATAGCGACACTCCATTCTACTACGCTCCTGCTAGTGGTGAGTAATTCATTTAATTGGGCAATACTTAAGGCATCTTTAGCTATTTTATTAGAAATCTCGCTTTCAATAGCATCGTATTCCCAAGGTTCAATTAATCCTGTGCCCATGGCAGCACAGATTAGACTGTTGATTTTGTCTACGTTTTCACCTAGAGTAGTCGTTTCCCATTTTTGAGTCTCTGTTAGTAAAGTATGCTCTAATTGATTCGAAAAATCAAGAAGTAACAGCCTGTGCTTACTGCTACTGTAGGTATTAATGTTCTGGCGAACTTCAACTAAAATAGTAGCAAGATTTGAAACAAAAGCCGCCGCCGATGGCTTAACTTTATTATCAGCAATAAAAGTCTGAATTTTTGTTGTCGTTGTATTGGAAGCAGGCAAACGTTTCATTTCCTTTTCTAGAACTACAAAATCAATAGGTTCATAGAATTTTTTCATCGTCGCAATTAAATCATCAAAGTCCTGCTTTAAATTTGAAGGAATTTTATTTTCAACCATAAAATCCTTTACAAGATTAATATCTGTAATTTCAGGTTGCCCATGAATTTTAGTGCGGATATCCATAAATTTACTTAGGTCTTCAGAAATCGTTTTACTTTGACTACGCATTAACTGCGCAACATTGTCGTCGCCATTATGTGGAATATCTTTTAGTGCCTGACGAATGAAATAATAATTAGCACGGATAAATTGCTCATCTTTAAGCAGCCACTCAAAAAAATCTTTTCCCCAAATCTCTTCATCTTCACTTTGTATAGCACCTCTGTAAAACTGTGCTTTTCGTAATATCCACCCATCATCAACACTGGCAAGGTACTTACCTAATTGGTATTGTTTTAGGCGACTGAAATTGTCTTCTTTATTAAGAAATTCAGGTTTTTTAGCACCTGCAAGAATTTCACCAAAAAACAAGTGATTGGATTTTCTTAAATCAAGAACAGCTGTTTTAAAGCTAGCATGTTGAATGCCTCCTCCAATACTATCTGGACAGGGATCCTTTGGTTCGCGTTCCGTTCCATTTTTACAAAACCATTTAATGCGGTGGTAGGGCCCGCGAGGATCTTTTTTATAAGCCTCAATGAGTTCTTGTATATGTTTAGTAGATTTTTGCTGTGCTTGAATTGAAAGATTACAGGCAAAAAATACCATTAAAATTGAAAGTATCGTTTTATGCATATTTATATTGTTAGTGCGTACAAAATTATCTTAAAAATACCACAATTACCTTGTGTTTTATAATAACATTAGCGCTTTGTTTATCGCAAACCCTATCAAATATTAACCCAAATGCACTTTATGGACTATTTTCTTCTCTATTTTAAGATAAATTTGTTAAACTTTTAATTTTCAGTCTTTAGCTTTGTGAGAGATTCTAAAAGAAAAAATATAAAACTTGAAATAATGAAAAGGAACGGGATTGTATTGTTTACAACTGTTATAATGACTTTTTTTGCTTGTCATCATACAGTAAAAAGTCAGACGCCAAAAGAAGTTAAAGAAGCTTTTCAAACTAAATATCCTGGGGAAAATGATCCAGATTGGGAAATAGATTCTCATGGCAATTATGAATCTCATTTTAAAATTGATGGTATAAAATACCGTGCAGATTTCTCTCCAACAGGGAATTGGATAGAAACAGAAACCAATATTAAAAAAGAGGATTTGCCAGAGCCTATTGTTACAGCTCTTAAAGAGAATTATGGTAGCGAATTTATTACTGAAATTGAAAAAGTCGAATCGGCTACTAAAGGTTTATTCTACGACGTAGAATTTAAGCGAAAAGGCAAAAACAAAGATGTTGAGTTTCGAGCTTCAGGAGAAGAGGTAAAATGATTATCTTATTTAGGATGAAAATTTAGAATGTTAGAATAAAAAAATAATATATACCAGTGTTTAAAATAAAAAATGCCATTTCACTTATTGTAAAAGCAGCAAAAGCATGGTATAATAGCAATCCGTTTCAGTTTAGTGCTATTATAGCTTATTATGCTATATTATCACTCCCTGCTTTAATGATTATCATTTTTAATATTGTTGGAGCTATTTGGGGGCGTAAAATTGTTCAAGGAGAAATTTTAGACGAAATCTCCGCGGCTGTAGGGAGCGAAACCGCCGAGTCTATAAGGATGATGCTTGTAGATCAGGGTAGCGAAACGACTTCAGTTTTCGCTACAATAGTTGGTATAGGGACTCTAATTTATGGTTCTACAGGTGTTTTTTTTCAGTTACAAGAAGCTTTTGATAAAATTTGGGAATCCAAGCAAACCTATGCCAATGGCTTTTTAGCTTTAATCTATAGTAGATTGAAAAGTTTCGGATTCATTTTAATTATTGGTTTTTTACTGCTCATTAGTTTTGTGATGACCTCCTTGTTAAATACATTTAGCAAAAGGCTACACTCCTTATTCCCTGATAATTTTATAGATTTTCTGTACATTTTTGATATCATTATTTCTTTAGGCTTTATTTACTTATTGTTTGCAGCGATGTTCAAATACCTACCAAGCAATACACTTTCATGGAGATCAGTTAGAGTTGGTGCGGCATTAACCTCAATACTATTCGTTATTGGAAAATATCTGTTAGGTATTTATTTTAGTACCATGCAGCCAGGTTCTACTTATGGGGCAGCGGGTTCAATTATTCTTATTATGTTATGGGTTTCCTATTCTAGTTTAATTCTTTTTTATGGGGCACATTTCACAAAAGTCTATTCAGATAAATATGTTTTAAATGTAAAAAATCAAGCTTTGAAAAAGCCCCCTAAAAAATAATTAAACGCTAAGTTTTATAACATTTAGCTAAATGCTCTAGTAGTTGCCTCTCTATCTGGTGAGCATTCAGAAATGAGTCCTGTTTTATTAAAAAATAGCTAAAATATTTAAAGTAAAAATGCAGCAACTTAAATGCGGTTTTCTTGGTAATACGATGAGGCATTTAAAAAATATGCCTGTGTTTTGCTGTTAGTGATAGTTTCTTTTGAATGAGGCGTATTTTCTATTCAAAGATTTACTAAAACCTTCTGAGCACTTCATAATCCATTTGAATTTAATAAATATTTAACTTTAGCTAATTAATAAGGCTAACATAACAAGTATATGAGATAAGGTCAATAATTTGTGATTCATAACTTTGATAAAAACAAGACAATAATTATGAGCACAAATAATTTAGATCATGATGAAGCAAAAGATAAAGTCAAAGCATTTGCTTAAGCTATTGATTTCAGAATGATGCCAACTAATCAATTCAAACCTAAGGAAGCACATTACTGGGAATCAAAACACAATAAATTAGTAACATTATTTAAAATGGGAGTGGCTACTGCTACTGGTGATCAACCAAGAATTGGAGAAGAAGGAAAATTAAATATTAAAAAAAAACGATGATTAAACCAAGAGAGAAAATGCCCGAGTTAGCTATTGATTTAGTTAATGACACACAATGGAAACTTAGTGAGCAAATGCCAGAACAATTTACAATGGTAGTTTTATATAGAGGAATGCATTGTCCTGTCTGCAAAAAATATTTAGAAGAATTACAAAGTAAATTGCGTAAATTTATAGAAAAAGGAGTAAACGTCATCGCAATAAGTAGCGATACTGAAGAAATAGCGAAGCAAACCTATAAAGATTGGAACATAGCAGACATACCTGTGGGTTATAATTTTTCTATAGAAGCGGCAAGAACATTAGGTTTATATATTTCAAAAGGCATTAAAGCAGAACCAGACACCTTTATCGAGCCTGGCTTATTTTTAATTAAACCAGATCAGACCTTGTACGCTGTATCATTACAATCAATGCCATTTGCAAGACCAGAATTTGATGCTATTTTAAAAGCTATTGATTTTGTTGTTGAAAAAGATTACCCAGCAAGAGGTGAAGCATAATACTAAACTAAAACAGAATAAATGAAAGAAGTTAAAGCATACGGAACAGAAAGTAAAAGCGCAGATCTAGGGCAAATGTCAATTGAACGCCGTGATATTTTAGAGAATGATGTTGAAATTGATATTTTATATTGCGGTGTGTGTCATAGTGATATTCACGCCGCTAAAAATGATTGGGGAAATTCCAAATTCCCATTAGTTCCAGGGCATGAAATTATAGGTAAAGTAATACAAGTAGGAGATAATGTTAAAAACTACAAGTCTGGCGATTTAGTTGGAGTAGGATGTATGGTGGATTCCTGCTTAGAATGCAGTGCTTGTAAAGAGGATTTAGAGCAATTTTGCGAAGAAGGCATGGTGGCCACTTATAATGGTAAAGATATACATACAGGCAAACGAACTTTTGGAGGCTATTCAACAAGTATCGTTGTTAGAGAAGAATTCGTACTCAGTATTCCTGAAAATTTAGATATCGAAGCCGTTGCACCATTATTATGTGCTGGTATTACTACATTTTCACCTCTAAATCACTGGAAGATTAAAAAAGGAGATAAAGTAGGCGTTATTGGTCTTGGCGGTTTAGGGCATATGGGAATTAAATTCGCGCATGCTATGGGGGCAGAAACGTACATGATAACGACCTCACCAGAAAAAGCAGAGGATGCTAAAAAACTAGGGGCAGATGCCGTTTTAATCTCCAAAAATGATGAAGCCATGAAAAAGCATAAAAATAGTTTCGATTTTCTTTTGAATACTGTTCCGGTAAAACATGATATTAATCCCTATTTGAACTTATTAAAACGTGATGCAACCATGGTAATGGTTGGCGCCATAGAGCCTTTAGAGCCTATGAATGGTGGAAACTTAATTATGGGAAGAAAACGAGTAGCGGGATCACTAATAGGAGGTATTAAGGAAACTCAAGAGATGTTGGATTTTTGTGGTGAACATAATATTGTGTCGGAGGTAGAAATGATAGATATGAAAGACATCAATAAGGCTTTTGAAAGAGTACAAGACAGTGATGTAAAATATCGTTTTGTGATCGATATGAAGAGCTTAAAAAATTAACCAACAAAAAAACCATAAATTATGAAATTTACAAGAGAAGCTTCAGCGAGCTGGCAAGGAACAGGCAAAGAAGGAAAAGGACAAATAAATACTGGGAGCGGTGTTTTAGATGAAGCGCAATATAATTTTGGAACCCGTTTTGAAAATGGGATTGGCACAAACCCAGAAGAACTTATTGGAGCTGCTCATGCTGGATGTTACACGATGCAATTGAGTTTTTTATTGAATGAAAATAACTATACAGCAGAGCATTTGCATACAGACGCCAAAGTCACTTTTAAAGACGGAGAAATTACCACTATAGATTTAGATCTTAAAGGAAAAGTGCCAGGAATTAGCGAAAAAGAATTTAAAGAGATTAGCAACAAGGCTAAAGACGTTTGTCCGGTATCTAAATTATTAAAAGCTGAAATCACCTTAGTGGTGACTTTAGAAAGTTAGAAGTACCTAAAGCTATAAAATATAACAAATAAAAAACGCCACACATGTGGCGTTCTTTATAAAATAATATAGTACGGATTTAACTGCTTTTTCTAAGGCGAATCATTACCGTTTCTTTTATGTGTAATAAACTATTAACGATAGCTACCAGTTCAAATTGTAAAAAACGCTTGTTTTTAGAGCTGAAATGGCTAATGTGGTGCGAGTATAATGGTTGTCCGTTTTTCTTAATACTAACATAATAGGTGTCCTTTTCTGCATCAAAAACAATAGAACTCTTGTAATTGCTTTCTAGTAAGAACCAATAGGACAAACTGTTAATTTGATTAAATAAAGATAAGTTGGCTTCCATAGGAATTTTAATATTAATATTTGGGTTTTGTTTACGAGGCGAAATTCGGTATTAAAATGATTGTATCCAAAACTTTTGGCTATAGGTTTTACTTTTTTCGATTAAAAGACGAAGTGTCTCTATTCATGGATAAGAAGTTAAATAAAAAAAAGCCTGCGAAATTGAATTCAATTTTGCAGGCTCTTTTCTAAAGTATGACTGATGTATTTTACTATGTTAAATGGTCTGTATTACGCTCCAAGTCTTCATTACCGTCTCCTCCTTGACTATATAATTCATTTTCCTCATCTTTTAAAGTGGCAGACTTTTTAGTCTTAGGCGAGTCACGACCAGGGATATCTAAATCCTTTCCAGAAAAATCAACTGCTTTTTTTCTTTCGTTGTTAAGTAAACGATCATCACCACCATCTGATCTCGTATTTTCTTTTCGCTCTCTTAATGCCTGTAAGTCGTCTTTGGTTACTTCTGAGTTGTACTCTTTTTTATCTTTTGCTTTCATAGTTCAAGTTTTAAATTAATAAATAACAGGTTTTTAATTCCATTAAAAACACTAATAATGTATTATAAAACTAAGAGAGACCTTACTTTAAAAAAATAAAAAATTAATTCATTTGCTTATACGATAGTATAATTATTTGTCTGATAGTTTGATTTTTAGGTAAAGCAAAAAGCATTAATCCTCAAACAGCTTATTGCGTAACTAGCACATATCATATTATTTAGAGCTCATTTGGTTTTCTACTCATAAGATATTCTTAAATGATTGGTATTAGAAATTATGAATATTAACTTTAGGAAAGAACAAAAAAAAACATATGAAACTATTTGAACCTTTCGATCTAAAGAATAAAAAATTAAAAAATAGAATTGTCATGGCGCCAATGACGCGTTCCAGAGCAGTCGATAATATTCCAAATGCCCTTATGGCAAACTATTACAGACAGCGCGCTGGAGCAGGTTTAATTATTTCAGAGGGGACTTCGCCTTCTGTTAATGGTTTAGGTTATCCTAGAATTCCTGGCGCGTATTCGCCAGCTCAAATAGAAGGTTGGAAAGCTATCGCTGATGCGATACATGAAAAAGGAAGTGTGTTTTTCTTACAGTTAATGCATTGTGGACGTGTAACTTCTTCAGAGAACTTACCAGAAATGGGTGAAACAATAGCGCCAAGTGCAGTAAAAGCTGCTGGTGAAATGATGACAGACACAAAGGGATTAGTAGCACATGAAACACCGAAAAAAATGACTCACGAAGATATTGAAGCCACCCAGCAGGAGTATGTGAATTGTGCTCAGAATCTTATAAGAGTAGGAGTAGATGGCGTTGAATTACATTCGGCGAATGGCTATTTAATGGAACAATTTTTAAATCCGAAATCAAATTTAAGAACAGATGATTATGGGGGCAATTTTAAAAACAGAGCACGATTTGTTATAGAAACAGTGAAGAAAGTGGTTGCTGCTATTGGAGCAGAAAACGTAGGAATACGTTTCTCTCCCTATGGAGAAATGAATGATATGCAATCAGATTACGATGATTTAGTTTCGCTTTATGTGTACCTAGCGACTGAACTTAAAGCCTTAGGCATCGCGTATATTCATATTGTAGACCACAGAGGGGAAATGGGAGCTCCCCAATTTAAAACTGATATTAAAGAAACTATAAAAGGAGCTTTTGCGGGTACTGTTATTACTGGTGGTGAAATCGATTCTAAAGAAAAAGCGCAAGAGGTGTTAGCTCATGGTTTTGATTTAGCCTACATAGGCAGATCATTTATAAGTAACCCCGATTTAGTAGAAAAACTAAAACACGGTAAAGCGTTAACGAAGCCAAAAGAAGCCTTGTTTTATACTTCTGGAGCTGAAGGTTATACAGATTATTAATCAATAAAAAAGAAAGTTATGAGTAACGATAAAAAAGAAAAAGGATTTGAAACCATAAACCCAACAACTGAAAAATCTATTAAACACTATGATTTTATGACTGAAGAACAAGCCTTCGCTGCTGTTAAATCATGTCATGAAGCTTTTCTAAATTGGAAAATAAAACCCTTAGAGGAGCGCGCAAAAATCATTAAAGCCATTGGCAAAGCCTTAGACAACAATAAGGAGGAATTAGCAGAGCTTATGACTGAGGAAATGGGCAAACTCATTACGCATGGTTATCAGGAAATAGAGCTGTGTTCTGGTATTTGTGAATACACCGCAACAGAAGGTATGAAACAGTTACAAGATGAAGAGCGTACACTACCCAATGGAGGTAAGGGGATTATTCAACAGGCACCAATAGGTGTTATTTACGGTATTCAACCTTGGAATTTCCCTACCTATCAAGTGGTGCGTTACGCCATTGTTAATCTTATGGCTGGAAATGGCGTGTTATTAAAACATGCACAAAACGTTACTGGTACAGCTTTAAGGCTAAAGACCATTTTTGAAAAGGCAGGTGTGCCAAAAAACATTTTTACTGTTTTAATTTTAGATCACGATTTGTCTGATAAGATTATAACCCATGATTTAGTTCGTGGCGTTACACTTACAGGCAGTTCAGGTGCCGGACAACACATTGCTAAAATTGCTGGTGAAGCACTAAAGAAAACGGTATTAGAATTAGGAAGTAATGATGCTTATCTAGTTTTAGAGGATGCAGATATAGCTTTGGCAGTAAAAACCTGTATTCAGGGACGTGTTTATAATAATGGAGAAACATGTGTAGCGGCAAAGCGTTTTATTGTTGTAGAAAAGGTCTATGACGCATTCAAAAACGCTTTTGTGGAAGGCATGCAAAAAATAAACTATGGAAACCCTAAGGATTCAGATTCAAAATTGGGGCCTATAGCAAGAAAAGATTTAAGGGATACTATTCACGAACAGGTCGTGGAGAGCCTCAAAAAAGGCGCAGAAATTTTATGTGGTGGAGAAATGCCCGATGGTACTGGTTATTTTTATCCTGCCTCAATATTAGGAAACGTGAAACCGGGGCAACCGGCTTACGATGAAGAGCTTTTTGGACCGGTAGCCTCATTAATTAAAGCAAAAGATGATACAGATGCCATGCGCATTGCTAACGATAGTCGTTTTGGCTTGGGTGGTGGCATTTTTAGTAAAGATGAAGATAAAGCCATAGCCTTAGCTAAAATGCATTTCGATACTGGTATGATTAATATTAATTCTTACGGATTAGCACATCCTAATATGCCTTTTGGGGGAGTTAAAGATTCAGGCTATGGCAGGGAACATGGCGGATTTGGTATTCGGGAGTTCGTGAACACAAAATCTATTCTGCTAAATAAGAATTAGAAGCGGACTTTTAGTTATAACTTAAAAAAAGCCTGTAAACTTAATGTTTACAGGCTTTTTTAATTTGTCTACTAAGATGCTTATTTAATCGCTTCTAATAATTTTTCGGCAACCAATTCAGACGATGCAGGATTTTGTCCTGTAATTAAATTACCGTCTTGTAAAACATGTACGCTCCAATCATCACCTTTCGAGTAGATACCACCATTTTCTTTTAACATGTCTTCAACTAAAAAAGGTACAACATCTGTTAAACCCACTGCTTTTTCTTCAGAATTTGTAAACCCAGTCACTTTTTTGCCTTTTACTAAAGCAGAACCATCTTCATTTTTAACCCCTTTTAAAGCTGCTGGTGCATGACAAACAAAGGCAATAGGCTTGTTTTGCTTATTAAAAGTTTCTATTAAGGTTATTGAGTGTTTGTCATTTGCTAAATCCCATAATGGTCCATGACCTCCTGGATAAAATACAGCGTCATAATCTTTAGGGTTGACTTCAGCTAAAACCTTTGTGTTGTTAATTTTATTCTGAGCTTGTGTATCTTTATTATAACGCTCAGTTGCTTCGGTGGTAGCATCTGCTGCAGTACTGCTTGGGTCAATGGGCGCTTTTCCGCCTTTTGGAGTTGCCAGTGTTACGTTAACACCTTTGTCTGTTAATGTGTAATATGGATTTGCAAATTCTTCAACCCAAAACCCTGTTTTTTTTCCTGTGTCTCCTAATTTATCGTGAGAGGTTAATACAAATAATACGTTCATTTCTTTATCTTTTTTAAGTTCTGTTTTTTCTTCCGAAACGCTTTCAGAAGGTTCCTCTTTTTTAGTCTCATTACAACTTGAAGCTGTAATGATTGTTAGCGCCAAGGCTAATGTTTTTACTATTTTCATAATTTTAAATTAATAAGCCATTTTTACTATTTTTTCTACGTTATCTGGTGATAGCGATTGATGCTCACCTAATCCTAACCAGCCACGATCTGTAAAACGTTGTGCTATTTTTTCGGCAGTCCCTTCGTAATCTTTAGTGTAATCAGATAACTTAGTGTCAATTCCTAATTCATGGAAAAATGCTTCTGTTTTTTCAATGGCAGCATACGCTTTATCGTCTATGCTTCCTTCCGTTATATTCCAAACACGTTCGCCATATTGTGACAACTTTTCTTTTTTGGCTTCAAAATTAAACTTGTAATGACTTGGAGTAATTACGGCTAAAGTACGGGCGTGATCAATTCCAAATAAAGCAGTCAACTCGTGCCCCATGGCATGAACAGCCCAATCTGTTGGCACCCCTTTTTGTATTAATCCGTTTAAAGCCATGGTGCAACTCCACATAAAATTGGAAGCCGCCTTATAATCTGTTGGATCTTTTAATACCTTAGGAGCGACTTCAATTAAGGTTTGTAAAATGCTTTCAGCAAAACGATCTTGCAATATGGCGCCTATTGGGTAGGTCATATACTGCTCTAAAACATGAGTAAAAGCATCTGTTAAACCATTTGCTAATTGACGTTCTGGAATAGACGTAATAACTTGAGGATCCAATATTGAGAACTCAGGAAATAAACCAGGTCCGCCCATTGCTAGTTTTTCCTTGGTTTCCTTTCTTGTAATGACAGCACCAGAATTCATTTCAGATCCGGTTGCTGGAAGTGTTAACACAACACCAAACGGCATTCCTTTCTCGGTTCTAATGTTTTTGCTTAAAATATCCCATGGTGTTTCACCTTCATAAACGGCAGCTGAAGATAAAAATTTAGTACCATCAATGACAGACCCGCCACCAACGGCTAATAAATACGTAATATTTTCGTGTTTAATGACTTTTAAAGCATCCATTAATACGGCATACTCTGGATTTGCAGGAATACCGCCAAACTCAATAACCGCTACTTTAGATAAAGCCATTTTTACTTGGTCGTAAATGCCGTTTTTCTTAATGCTTCCTCCACCATAAAGTAATAAGACTTTAGCATCGTTAGGAATTTCATTTGCTAATTTGTCTATGGTATCCTTTCCAAAAATAATTTTGGTAGGATTTTTAAATTCAAAATTGTTCATTTTATTATTTTTTAGTGCTTTAAAATTTATATTTCAACAAGCATTTTGCCTTTCTTTTTCCCTTCTAATAAGTCTAAAAAAGCTTGTGGAATATTTTCAAAACCTTCAACAATGGTTTCTGTATAGGTGAGTTTGCCTTCTTGTAACCAACGCGCTAGTTGGTTGATTGCTTCCGGAAATTTTTCAGTATAATTAGAGACAATAAAGCCTTGCATTAGGGCGCTATTTTTTATTAAAAAGGGCTGAACACTTACACTATGAGGAATTTCTGTACTGTTGTATACCGAAATAGCCCCACAGATAACCAGTCTCGCAAATTGATTGATATTAAACAAAACTGCATCAGATATAGGACCACCAACATTATCAAAATACACATCAACACCATTTGGTGCTGCTGTTTTTATCGCAGCTTTCATATCTTTAGTGGTCTTGTAGTTTATCGCATGGTCAAAACCAAATTCAGAAGTTAACATTTTTATTTTTTCGTCTGTTCCAGCAATTCCAATAACGGTAAGGCCTAGGATTTTTCCAATTTGCCCAACAACACTTCCCACAGCACCTGCAGCACCCGAAACGACCAAAGTCTCTCCTTGCTTTGGCTTTCCTATTTCGTTCAGACCTAAATAGGCTGTTAATCCAGTGAGACCTAAAACACCAAGATAGGCACTTAATTTCGCTTTTTCTTCATCGACCTTTAGTAAACCATCGCCTTTTGAAATTTGTCGAGTTTTCCAATCTAAGCGTCCAGAGACAAAATCTCCAACTTTAAATTTTTCATCTTTTGAAGCCATAACCTTTGCAATGATACCAGAAGATATGGGTTTGCCTAGCTCGAAAGGAGGGATGTAGGATTTTGCATCGTTCATTCTTCCTCTTAAATAGGGATCGACAGACACATAAGTAGTTTCTAAAAGTAATTCATCCTGCTTAATATTGAAATCATTGTCTTCTTTTATAAACTCAAAATCTGATAATTTTGGTTTACCTATCGGTCTATTTTTGAATAAAATGGATTGTGTCATAAGAATTGTTTTTAATCGATTAGTGTTATTAAATCCTCTATGGGCTTTCTCACTTTCTCTAAGTCATCCAACCAGTCTTCTTTTGGAGCACGATAACCCAATGTAAGCATAACAGTACTGCGTAACCCTTTTTCTTTTAGCCCTAATATTTTATCTACAGCTTCTGCATCAAAGCCTTCCATAGGGGTTGTATCTACTTTTTCGTATGCTGCGGCTACCATAGCTATGCCTAAAGCGATGTATGCTTGTTTCGCAGCGTGATTAAAGTTTTCTTCGGTATCTTTTTGTGGATAAGAATTTAGGAGTTGTTGTCTGTAATTTTCCCAACCTTCATTTTTAAAGCCACGGATGTTGTTCGTTAAATCGAACATATAATTAATACGCTCTGCAGTATACGTGTCCCAAGCAGCAAATACCAAAAGATGAGAACATTCTGTAATGACCGATTGGTCCCAAGCAACAGGTCTAATTTGTTGTTTTACTTTTGCGTTAGTTATCACGATAATTTCAAAGGGTTGTAAGCCACTGGAGGTTGGTGCTAAACGGGCCGCTTCAATAATTTTATCTACTTTTTCTTGTGGTACAGTTTCACCATTCATCGCTTTTGTAGCGTATCTCCAATTTAATTTTTCTAATAATTCCATATTTTATATTCTAATACTTAATGTTTTTATTTATTGTTTTATGCTATCCCAAGCCGCTTGATAGGCTTCCTCTATGGTGTTTTTATTAATTTTAAAACTACCGCGTTCTTGCATCATCATTAAAAATGAAAGGGGATTAATTGTATAGGCATACAAGATGTAATCTGAGAGTGGTTTAATTAAGCTCTCTTGTCTCCCGCGTTCCCACAAGTCGAGTAGGGGTTGTAAGTGTTTTATCCCTTCCTGTGTACTAGCTTCATCTATAACAGGTGTGTTATCGCATTGTGCTAAAAACAAAGCTTCTTCAACTTCTTTTAATTTAAAGTTGGCTATGCGCTTCCAAATGAGTTCAAACCCTTCTTTCACGGGCATATCAGTCGTGTACGCATCAAAAGCATAAGCAGTGAAAGCAGCCTTTACCTGTATATAGACTTTATTAACTAAATCTTGTTTGTTTTCAAAATACAAATAAATAGTGGCAGGTGAAACCTTAGCCATTTTTGCAATTTTAGACATTGGTGTAGCGTGAAACCCGTTATTGTTTACTAAGGTTATTGTTGCTTTAACCAAGGCTTCCCGTTTAATCTCACTTTTACTTAATACGTGCATAACAATTAATTAGTGTGCAAATATACGATAAAAATGAACGTTCATTCTTTTTTTAACATTAGTTTATAATCTTGTTAACAGGTTCTAAAAGAACTACTTTGGAGTTGCTAGTGGAGAAAAAGAAAGTACTACATCGAGAGCTATAAATTTAAGTTTTAGATCCTCTTTAGTTTTAATGATGAATTTGATATAGAACAGAATCGTGGCACGCTAATTGCCCTATATATAATAATTATTAAATTAAAATATATTACAATGAGTAAAGGAACAGTAAAGTTCTTCAATGACGCCAAAGGTTTTGGATTCATCACAGAAGAAGGTTCAAACGAAGAACATTTTGTACACATTTCTGGATTAATAGACGAAATTCGTGAAGGCGATGACGTTGAGTTTGATTTACAGGAAGGTAAAAAAGGATTAAATGCAGTAAACGTAAAAGTTTTATAACATATAAGTTACTTTTTAGTAAAAGCCCACCAATTCATTTTGGTGGGCTTTTTTGTTTAATACTGCCACAACTGTACTTATCTTTGCCTAAAATTATTTTTTATGGCAACACCATTTTCCAAGCTTGGGATCAATACAGCATTACAACAAAGCTTAGAAGCTTTAAATATTACTGAACCTACAGTTATTCAGACGAAAGTGATTCCTGTGATTTTAAACCAGAAAGAAGATGTGGTTGCTTTAGCAAAAACAGGAACGGGTAAAACGGCAGCTTTTGGCTTACCGTTATTACAATTAATTGATGTTGACAACACTGACATTCAGTCAGTAATATTAGCACCAACCAGAGAGTTAGGCCAGCAGATTTATAATAACTTATTGAGCTTTGCGGCCCATAGCCCAGAAATTTCTATAGCCAGCATCTGTGGAGGTACACCCATAAAACCTCAAATAGAGCGTTTAAAAACCGACACGCATATAATTGTAGCGACACCTGGTCGTTTGGTAGATTTAATAGCGCGCGACGCCATCAATATTAAAAATTGCGCTTATTTAGTATTGGATGAGGCAGATGAAATGGTGAGCGCTTTAAAAGAAAGCCTAGAACGCATTGTTAAAGCGATTCCAAAAACCAGAAGAACCTTGCTGTTTACAGCAACCCTGCCAGGAACAGTAAAGCAATTGATTCAAAATAACCTGTCTAAACACGTCGTACAGATTGAAGTTGAAATGGCTACTGTTGGTCATCTAGGGATTGACCATCAATATGTAGTCGTTGAACCTATAGAAAAACTAAATGTTTTAATGCATTTTTTAAATGCTAGAGTAGGCGAACGCGGTATTATTTTTTGTAAAACAAAAGCAGCCGTTAATAAATTGGCTAAAAATTTAGCGATAAATAAATTCTCGTCTGGTGCAATTCACGGTAGTCTTACCCAAGGCATTCGCGATCGTATCATGACACAGTTTAGAGAAGGGCATATTGATATTTTGGTGGCTACAGATTTGGCCGCACGTGGTATTGATGTTAAAGAGGTGTCTTATGTCGTTAATTACCACTTACCAGACACTTATGATGCTTATGTGCACCGTAGCGGACGTACCGCAAGAGCAGGAGCAACCGGTTTAGCCTTGAGTGTCATTCAAGAAGAGGAAGTAGTTGACATTCCTGAGTTTGAAGCAGAATTAGGTATTTCTTTCAAACGTTACGAAAAAGCAGATGCACAAAGTATTGAAGAAAACAACGGTTTACTCTGGGCAAAAAAGATTTTTAAAGCAAAACCAAATCGTGCCATTTCTGAAGATTTTAAATCGAAAATAAAAACAATTTTCCACCATTTAACGAAAGACGAATTGGTTGATAAAATTTTGGCCAATTATATTGCTGAAACAAAAACCATTACTGAAAAGCCTGTCATTTCTAAAAAGAAAAAGAAACACTAAATCTATGGCTAATATTATAAAAGCTCAGAAAGAGATCTTAGCAAAACTGAATATCGAAGCACTTAATCCAATGCAGGAAGAGGCGCTTTTATCTATTACTTCAGTAAACAACACGGTTTTATTATCGCCAACAGGATCAGGGAAAACGGTGGCTTTTTTATTGCCTACCATGGAAGCGTTGGATAGAACATGCGAAAATGTACAACTACTTATTTTAGTGCCCTCACGTGAATTAGCGATTCAAATAGAGCAGGTGATTCGTGAAATGGGTTCTGGTTACAAAGCAAATGCGGTTTATGGTGGCAGACCATTTACCAAAGATAAAATAGAATTAGCGCACGCACCAGCCATTCTTATTGGAACACCAGGGCGTGTAGCCGATCATTTGCGTAGAGAAACATTTTTAACCGAGGATATTAAAACCTTAGTTTTAGATGAGTTTGATAAATCGTTAGAGGTTGGTTTTGAAAAGGAAATGAGCGAAATTCTATCACGATTACCCCATATAAAAAAACGTATTTTAACCTCGGCAACACAGGATATGGAAATTCCGCGCTTTGTTGGCTTAAAAGATGAAATAATCATTGATTATCTGCACACAAAATCGTCACAACTGGAACTTAAAAAAGTAGTGTCTCCAGATAAAAACAAGTTGCAAACCTTAGTCGATTTACTACATCATATAGGCAATAAACCAGGTATTATTTTCTGTAATTTTAAAGATACTATTCAGTATGTGAGTGATTTCTTAAACGAAAATAATATTCCGCATGGCTGTTTTCAAGGAGGTATGGAGCAAATAGATAGAGAACGCGCACTCATTAAGTTTCGAAATGGCTCACATCAAATTATCATTGCTACAGATTTAGCTGCCCGTGGTTTAGACATTCCAGAGTTGAATTATATCATACACTACCAATTACCACTAAAAGCTGAAGAATTCACGCATAGAAACGGTAGAACAGCAAGAATGAATGCCCAAGGAACGGCTTATGTATTGCAATGGGAAGGGGAGTATTTGCCAGACTTTATTAAAATACCAAACATAGAAAAACTACAATCGAAACCTACAAAAATAGTATCTCTATGGTCTACCTTATTTATTTCTGGCGGACGAAAAGATAAGATTTCTAAAGGGGATATTGCGGGCTTATTGTTTAAACAAGGCGGCTTAGAAAAAAACGAATTGGGTGTTATTGAATTAAAACAAGATTGTGCCTTTGTTTCTGTACCAAAAGATAAAGCAGAGCTGATTATCTCAAAAACAAATAATACAAAATTGAAAAAGAAAAAAGTGCGGATTTATAAAATATAAAATCTCAGATAATTTTAATCTGAGATTTTAATACTTATACAATTTATGGGATTCTGCGTTTATAAGCGTGCTTACTTTAGGCTTTCATAAAGAAGTGCCTAAGTGCATTTAAACTTTATTTAATCTTCTGTAGACGCCACTATTTTATTAATTCGTAATCTAAAATCTGGGTACTTCTTGTTTTTAGAATCAATAAATGTTTCCGAATCAGACGTTTTTGAATACACATTAAAAAAGGCGCTACTACCATACCAATTCTCTAAGTCTTCATTATTAGTGTTGCCTTCGGTAAAAATATTTCCATTACAATTATTGAAATACATTTTACTAAATTTTATTTTTTCTAAATTTTCATTATTTATAATGATGCTTCTCTCCAATAATACGGCTGGGTTATAACCCGAAACAACACTTTGAGTAATATCTAATGACGCATGATTAGCTATGTATATCGCTTCGTCTACTAAGCCTATTTTGATGTCTCCTTGTAAATCTTTACTAAGGTTTACTAAGGTTAAGTTTTGTGCTTTTACAGCAGTTCCCTTCTTCGTAAAATCAACTTCTCCTTTTTCTTCATAAGAAGAAACAGACAAAGATCTTGAACCGTTAACGCCAGATACATATGGTGATCTAACCGCTAATGAATTCTTTATATTACACTGTGTTCCATAATTAAACGTGTAGTCGTTACCTTTTGATTTATAGGAAACCATCTTGTTTAAATTCACTTCTCCACCCAATATATTAAATGAATTTCCACCAGAATAACTTATCATTATATTTTCTAAAATCGTTGCTTTTCCTACACCTGCTAAAGTAAGCCCATTGAAATATCCGTGATCTTTTGTTCTTTTTCCTGCGTATTCTATTCTTACATATTTTAAAATACCAGAATTACTTTCAACATTATCGCCACCGTAACTCGTATACTGAAAAGACGAAGGCTTTAAGCCAAAGTCTACTGCTGATGCATTTCCAAATTTATTTATAGGCGCATCCCCAAGAATAAACAAGCCACCCCAATCACCTTCTTTTTTCACACTTCTGTTAGAAGTGAAAATTATAGGGTCTGTTTCTGAACCTTCCGCTAGTAAAGTTGAACCTTTACTTATTGTTAAAGAACCATTTGTTTGAAAATCACCTATAATCACGGTGCCAGGCTCTATAGTAAGCGTGGTGCTATCAGTAACAAAAACACTACCTAATAATAAGTAGGTGTCTTTTTTGGTTAATTTAGTATCCTTGGTAATGTTACCCGTTAAGATTTGTGTAGGGGCACTATAATCCTCTGTTTTAGGTTGAAATTCTGTCCAAGAGTCTAGCCAATTTTCGTTTCCTGTAATGCCTTTCTCTTGCTGTGCATACATCGTGCCCATAAATAAAAGCGTAGCACTTAGTACTATTTTCTTAGTAACGTTTTTCATCGTTAAAAAATTTATTTTAATGTGTACAGCACTTAATGTTATTAAAAATAGTGCTGACACAATGATAAGTAGGGTTGTCTGTTCCATTTTCATTTGTTTTAACTTAGTATGTTCAATAGTCATGCCAAAAAGTAGATGACACTTTTAATTAATTGTCTTTTAGTTTTTTAAACATGAGTTTTTCTTATTTGGTGATTGGAAAGGAGCTTTAATTAAAAAAAAATAAACTGTAAACAGTATCGTGTAATTATTTGATAATAGTAGTAATTTTGCAGGACTATTGTATGTCAAGTTTTTTTTTAAGAAAGACCTTGATATTTCTTTATTAAGAAAATAATTTATGAGTCAAAACATCCCAAATCAAGACATCCACTCTTGTATTGCTACACTTCAAAAGTTATTAGAAGACACCAATTTGCTTTTTGAATTACCAGAAGCACAACGGGTGGCGCTTTTTAAAGTAGCAGGCGAATTAACACGACCAAATCGCGATGAATTTCAGCGTAGAAGAAAAGACGCTAAAAAAGCAGCAAAGCGTAAAATGATTGCTCGCGATGTACATGCTCGAAAAGCAACAGGTATTCGCTCTGCCAGAGAAGCTTCCATTTTTGTAGCGCCTAAATTACTATCTGCTGCTATACTTACCGAAGAACCACAGGAATTAGAATCACCAAGAAACTGCTATGTGTGTAAAACGGTATATACCCAATTGCATCATTTTTATGACACCATGTGTACCGCTTGTGGCGATTTAAATTATGCCAAGCGCTTTCAAACTACAGATTTAACAGATCAAGTGGCTGTAATTACAGGGTCTCGATTAAAAATAGGCTATCACATTACCCTAATGTTGTTGCGCGCTGGAGCCACGGTAGTAGCTACTACACGTTTTCCTGCAGATTCGGCAATTCGTTTTGCAAAAGAAGACGACTATCATGATTGGGCACATCGATTACATATTCATGGACTAGATTTACGTCACATACCAAGTGTCGAGATTTTTTGTAATTATATAGAGCAGAAATACGACCGCTTAGATATTCTAATTAATAATGCAGCACAAACGGTAAGACGGCCATCGGGTTTTTATAAACACATGATGGAAAATGAATTACGCCCTGTAGATGAGTTGCCTGTTTTAGCTAGAGAACTATTGAAGGAACATCATTTGTGTTTAGAAGAATTGGCAGCGTTAAGTGTTAGTACTTCAAAAACAAGTAAAAACAATGTCTTACCTGTTACCTGGCATGGACCAGAACCAGGAATAGGATTGCGAAATTCGGCTGAACTCTCACAAATCCCTTATAGTTTTGATAATTCTTTAAAAGCGGAAGAGGTATTTCCAGTAGGAGAATTAGATGCCGATTTACAACAAGTCGATTTAAGAAAAACCAACAGCTGGCGTTTAAAATTAGGTGAAATTGAAACCACAGAAATGGTAGAAGTCCAGTTGGTAAATGCAGTAGCGCCATTTGTGTTATGCAATCGTTTATCAAATTTAATGATGAAAGAAAACACAGGCAAGAAGCACATTATTAACGTTTCGGCAATGGAAGGGAAGTTTCATAGGTTTAAAAAAGAAGACCGCCATCCACATACCAATATGGCGAAAGCAGCTTTAAATATGTTAACACATACATCGTCTGCAACCTTTGCTAAATCTGGTATTTATATGAATGCGGTCGATACCGGATGGGTAACCGACGAAGATCCAGCGGAATTATCAAAGAAGAAAGTAGAAGTACATGATTTTCAACCCCCATTAGATATTGTTGATGGTGCAGCTCGTGTAATGGATCCACTTATTGACGGGATTAATACCGGGAAACATTGGAGTGGAAAATTTTTAAAAGATTATTTTCCAATTGATTGGTAATTATTATAGTATCAACTTAAAAATGGAGTGGAACTTTTCTTTACCTAACGATTAACTATGCCAAAACTCACTACAAAAGCTTTAATCATATTAGCATTCATTGCTATTTATGTTATTTGGGGTTCCACTTATTTGCTTAATAAAATTGCAGTGACTGCATTACCGCCATTATTTCTGGGAGCGATTCGGTTTTTTTGTGCGAGCCTCTTAATCTTCGGAATCGCTAAATTAATGAAGCTCGATTTATCAATTACCAAACGGCAATTTATTAATTCTGTTTTGGTTGGTTTTTTATTTTTAGTGTATGGTAACGGTGTTTTTGTTTGGGCACTAAAATATGTCGATAGTGGCTTTGGAGCCTTATTGGCTTCAACGCAACCCTTATTTGTTTTGTTATTAATGCGATTAATGGATAATAAAAGAATGCAAAAAAAATCATTAATAGGAGTTTCTCTAGGTATCATTGGTATGTATTTATTGGTGAGTCAGCATGAATTAATCACTAATAAAAACACCTTGCTCGGCATTTTTATGATTTTTACTTGTGTTTTTGGTTGGAGCTATGGTAGTGTTTTTGTTTCAAAGGCCAACTTGCCTAAAAGTTATTTGGTGAGCACGGGTTACCAAATGTTAATTGCCAGTGTGATGCTTACAGGTGCTAGTTTATCTTTTAATGAAGTTTGGGTTTCGCCCTTAGAATGGAGTGCAGAAGTGAAATGGTCTATGATTTTACTTATAACTTTTGGTAGTGTTGTGGCCTTTACGGCTTTTAATTATTTATTAAAAGAAGTCTCCACAGAAAAAGTGTCAACTTCGGCTTACGTGAATCCTGTAATTGCTCTATTTTTAGGATGGTATATTTTGGATGAAACACTAAGTTTGCAATCTATAATCGCCGCTGCAGTGTTGTTAACAGGTGTTTACTTTATTGCCAGTCGGAAACGACTAACCTAAAAGAGAGTGCGCTCCTGTAAGTTTTGATAGCTAACCCACTTTAAAAAAAGAGTTAGGACTGGAGTGGTTTATGAAGTAGCACTGTTATACTTAGCTTTCATTTGATGACCAGTGTTATTTAACTCTTTAGCTTATTATTTGAAATCATGAAGTTTTTAACGGTATGCTCTGTAATATTTATACCACTCACTTTTATAGCAGTAATGCTTATCAAGAATACCTTATAAAAAAAATACTCCCAAGAATTTTAATCTTGAGAGTATTACATACATGCTTAAAACTCTATTTTTTTGAAGGATCTAAAGCGTCCGATTGTATGGTATATTGATGGTCTTGATACTTTTTGCACATGGCTACAAAATTATCAGGTAATATCGTTCTGAAATCGTGAGATTCTTGAGGAATGATGTCTATCATCTTGTCAATCATTGCTTGAGGATCAAACTGATTTTCTGCCATGACTTTCGCGGCAGCTTCAATCTTTTTTATTGGTGTGAAGTGCGTCGCTTCATTAAACCACTGTGCGTAGTTATCATACATTCTGTCGTTAAATCCAGTATCAAAAGGCCCAGGATTAATAGTCGCAACGGTGAGACCCATTGGCGTTAATTCATCTCGTAGCGATTGTACAATAGCTTCAAGCGCATGTTTAGAAGCATTATAAGCGCCTAAATAAGGGGTTGTAGACAGTCCAGCAACAGAAGAAACAAAGACTAATTTCCCACTACCTTTTGCGACCATTTTTCTTATAAAAGGTTGAGCAAATTCTAAATTTGAAAACACATTGGTTTCCATAACTTCGCGTATTAATCCTACTGGCATCTCAGACACTGGCCCAGAATGCCCTATTCCGGCATTACTTACTAGGATGTCTATGTCATAGTGCCAAGCCTTCTGACAGTCCATTAAATCTAAAATATTTAATTTTATAATTTCAAGAGTATCCGTAACACCCGCTTTTTGTGCGTCTTCAATTAATCTTGATTTTTGTTCCCATTTATGAACACCAGCAATAACATGGTGTCCTTTAGCAGCAAGACCTAATGCTGTGCCTTTTCCTAACCCTGATCCCGCACCTGTTATTAAAATTGTTTTTTTATTCATGATTTGTCGTTTTCTTACAAGATAGAACTAAACCGAATGATTTTGTTTTATTTGGCATAATTTTAGGATTAACGTCAGTTATAAAGGACGTTAACAGATTTAAAAGTTCTTTTTTATTGGTTTTAAATAGAAGGTTTAAGCAAAAAAATAATTATTTAGTTGAAAATTAATGAATTAAATTGCTGTTTATTAAATTAATGGTGCCATCTTTGTATTATAAATAATATATTAAAATTACATTACAATGAGTAAAGGAACAGTAAAATTTTTCAACGACGCAAAAGGTTTCGGTTTTATCACTGAAGAAGGAGTTGACAAAGATCATTTTGTACACATTTCAGGATTAGTTGACGAAATTCGCGAAGGCGACCAAGTTGAATTTGATTTACAAGAAGGTAACAAAGGATTAAACGCAGTAAACGTAAAAGTTATCTAATACATATACTTCCAAGTTTTACAAAAAGCCCATCTTTTAAGATGGGCTTTTTTATTACCCCTTTTTTTATTTTTTTTTCTACTTAAAATTTATTTTCAAGTATAAAAGTTTCAGGACAGAACTGGCAAGATAGAGAAAATATAAAGTCGATCTTGTGTGATTACTATTTTCTAGAAGAACTTTAAAACAATGGCAAATGCAATAGCACTAACTATTAAGCCAATTATAAAAAGATTGTAGGTCACATTCAATAGTTTGAATTTTTTATTCAATACAATACCTAAGAAATACAAGTCCTTAGTTAGGTTTGTATATATGGTGGTATTGTCTTTGAATGTTTCCTTAACAGCCCATTCATAATTATCTAAAGGCATATGATAAAAATTCCCGAAGAATGCTAAGTTTATTTTCTTAGCAACGATTTCTTCTTTTGTCAGCCTATTTTTTGTAACCGATGGTATCGTTGTAATAATAGATAAAACAATGGTCATTAACATGAAAGCTATAAATATTGCTGTAGGAATCCACAGCACGCTATTACTATTGCTATCATCCTGAACAATATAGCGATAGGAGTTTGTTAATATAATAGACAATAACAAAGAGCAAATGACCAGAATTAAATTCGCTTTTTTATCGGCTATCCTACTTAAATGAATATGGTTTTTTATTACGACTGAAAAAAGAGACTGTATCGCTCTTTCCGGACTTTCTTTTACTTCCAGGGTTTCTTGTTTCTTATTTTCCTTCATTATTCATTACAGTATCCTTTTCTATTTTTTTTAATAGCTTTGAAAAGCTTAAAGGTGATAAAAATATTTCTATTGCGCGTTTAAATCCCAAAATATAATACGCTAAAAGGTGCTGAATTGCTTTTTACCTAGAAGCACGAAAAGTGAACTGCAGTATCACAGAAAAGAAAACTGTGGTAACCTGATTATTGTAAAAAAAAGTAGCAACATTAAGATCATATACAAGATTTGAATTATAGATGCGGTGGTAAAGAGACTTTTATTTGGATTACTAATTTTCAATAAGTAACTTTTGTCCAATCTTAATTATAGAATTACTTTTTAAGGCGTTGGTTTTGCATAGAGAAGCGATAGAGACATTATTTTGTTTGGATATCATTGACAAGGTATCTCCAGACTTGACAACATATATAAATTTTTGCTTTATCAAACTAGCAAGCGCCTCTTCTTCGGTTAATAAAAGGGTTATCTCACTTTGACGATTTGAATTATGCTCAATAGGTCGCGTCCAATTGCTAGTAACCCAAAATTCTTTAGCCCTTATGGTGTTATTTTCAAACTCAAATACATATTCTGGATTGATAGAAACGCCCTTGTAATTAACCTCTAAATGTAAATGACTTCCCCTTGCGTTTCCTGAAACGCCACCTTTTCCTATAAAGTTTCCTTTGGCTATCGTATCGTTTTCTTTCACGCCTAATTCAGAAAGATGCGCATAAACGGTTTCTAAGCCGTTATAATGTCTTATAATAACTGTTTTGCCATATCCTTTACTAGCTCTGGATAGTCTAACAATACCCTCAAGCATGGCGAAAATACTGTCACCAGTAGCTAGATCAATATCAATCCCGCGGTGCGGTCTCCCGTTTCGCCAACCATAACGTGAAGTCACTATTTTGTCTTTAAAAATAGGAGAGTGGTAAGTCGAATCTTTAAATTGAAGTTGCACCGGAAATGTAACATCATTAGCCTTATAAGGGTTACAAACCGTAGGGTCCCAATACTCAGCTTTTAGATCTATAGGAAGTAAAGCGTCTTTTATTGCTATGATTTTGGGGTTTACGGAATCCAGAATGGTTTCTAAGTTTAATGCAGATGCCTTAGTGGTAAGCTCCGGTTTATTTTGAGCCGTTACACCTAAAGAAAAGCTAACCAAAAGAAGACAAGAAACAACTAATTTCATAAACTATTAGGGATGTTATTTTTTAATTACTAGTATTTAAAAAAACAGAACGCTCGTTTATACTAATGTATTGTTAGCAACATAGATAATATTTAAAACTTTTGAGAACAGTGAACCAATATTACTGATGCAATACAAAACTAATATAAAACAGGTGCTCCAGATAATTAACAGAAGTTATTTATCAATAAACGGTTTGTTATAAAAATTTCAACGCTAAAAAATACTCAATTCAGAATGGGTGGTAATCGTCTCAAGCAATTTCATCCCTTTAAAAGAGTTTCCGTTTGGGTTTAACTTTGGACTCCAGACAGCGATGGCATAATTACCAGGATATAATGCAACAATTCCACCTCCAACACCACTTTTTCCAGGTAATCCCACTTTAAACGCAAATTCACCAGATTCATCATAAAATCCACAGGTTAGCATAAGTGCATTGATTCGTTTAGAGTTACTTTTTGATATAATTTTTTTGTTATCTATTATTTTATGGCCACCATTAGCTAAAAAGGTAAATGTTTTAGAGAGCTGTTGGCAATTCATTTCTAGAGAACACATATCAAAATAAAAGTCAAGCACTTCTGCGGGTTCGTTTTCTATGTTTCCAAATGATTTTATAAAATTACAGAGCGCTGTATTTCTGTAGCCATGTGCTTTTTCAGAATCAGCTATTTTGTCTGAATAATTAAGATGTGGCATATCACTTAACGCTCTAACAAAATCAAGGAATTCTTCACGAGCATTGTCTAAATGAGAAATCAATATATCACAAACCACAAGGGCGCCTGAGTTTATAAAGGGATTACGTGGAATACCATGATAAGTCTCCAATAATAAAAGAGAGTCAAACTTGGTTCCTGAGGGTTCTACATCTACTCGCGACCAAATACGCTCTCCCATGATTTTGTAAGCCATAGTGAGCGATAGTACTTTGGCAATACTCTGAATTGAAAATTTTTCTAAATTATTACCCATTCCAAACTCAGCGCCATCTAACCTTGTAATGTGAACACCAAACATCGCATCATCTACATTGGCAAGTTCTGGTATATAAGTCGCTACTTTTCCTTTATTCTCAAGTAAACTGATCTCCCGATAGGCGTTTTTAATAATGTTTGTATAGGTTGAATCCATTACACTTAATTGATTTATAATATTAAAAAGTCAAATATATGAAAACAGGTATTTATACCTAGCGCTAAGTTAAATACTATCTGTAACTTTAGTTTATAAAAAATAACCAATTAATAAACACATAAATTATGAGTAATTCAACTGCAGCACCAACTTGGTATGGCGGGATTAGAGACCTTTTCACGGCTATGGATATTGCACACATGTCTCCACACGGCATTCATTTAAATGATTATGATGCTGTTAAAAACCACGCGACAGATATTTATGGTCAAGTTGCTTCAGGGAATATGCCTCCAAGTAACCCATGGAATGCCACTCAAGCGAATTTGTTTTTAGAATGGATGAAAAATGATTATCCAAAAGGTAACCCTCCAAAACAAATAGCAGTAGCCATGTCTAAGCAATCAACAACGGTTACTTCACGTATTCGTAAAGATGTAAAAAGTCTGTCGTCTGACGAGAAAGCACTCCTTAAAAAGGCGTTTAATGGTATTATGCTTTTGGATGACAATAATGACAACAGTTATTTTAAATTAGCAGGCTACCATGGTTTACCAAATGCCTACTGCATGCATCACGTACCACCATACAATCCTTGGCATCGTGCCTATTTAGTTGTGTTCGAAAATGCCTTAAGAAGTATTGAAGGTTGTGAAGCGGTAACATTACCTTATTGGGACATTTATTCTGATGTCCCTGAGCTATTTAGAGAAGCGCCATTTGATACTTATACGCTTCCTGTAAAACTGAATGCTAATTATGATAAAGGTTATAAAACAGAACGTAATTCGGCTTCAGTTATGAAAGGTTTATTTCAAACCTATGATGTAATTACTGATTTTAAATATGCTTTAACCCAAAAAGATTGGGAAGACTATCACGGCGGTAAAGCATTTAATGCGCCAAATACAGCTTCTATAAGTGCACATGATGGTGGTCATGTCTCTATAGGAGCAACAATGGGTAATCAAGAGGTTGCTGCTTTTGATCCTATTTTCTGGTTCTACCATTGCAACATAGACCGGATGTTATGGGAATGGCAAAAAAAGATGCAGGCTACAGATCTCAATGGCTTAATAACGACGATAACAACTGACGCGAGCAAAAATTATTTTACAATTCCAGCATTAGAACGCTTAGCACCATTTACAAAGAGTAATCCTGAATTAACGACAATTAACATTATAGACTCCGCAAGCAATCTAGATGTAGAATATGATACGCCAATAGATGACGATACTAAAACATTAGCTATGACTGATTTTGCTACAAAAGAAAGAGGCGCTGTATTAGCTTCAGAAAAATTTAACGTGAATACAGACATGGTAAATGTACGTGTGAAAGGCGTGAATAGAGTTAAAATTCCAGGAAGTTTTAGTGTACACCTACTAAAAGACGGTAAAGTTATTGCTTCAAAGGCCTTTTTTCAACCTTCAGAAGTGGATAAATGCCCAAATTGTGTTGAAAATCCAGTGGTTAATTTCGATTTTAGATTACCCATGGACACCATTAAATCTGGAAAACTAGAAACCTGGGTAGAACCTTTAGATCATGAACCATTTGGGGATCATTTCCCTCATAAAATGATGGATAATCCGACAATTAATGTAAGATTATTATTAAGGAAAGAATAGCGCATGTTTCTCACTATAGTCCACATAACCCTCAAAAACAGAATCTTTATGATACTAAATAAATTACTTTTTTTCAAACAAACCCTTCTAAAAACGGGTACACTATATCTAGTCTTACTTAGTTTTTGTTGTGAACAAAAAACAACCAATAACTATGAAGCGTTTACAGCCCCAGCAGCATTTACTCCAAATATACCAGTGGATGTAGATCCGGCTTTACAAGAAGCGCTAAAAAAAGCGGGCGACCTCTATCAACTTAATGAGGTTTATAATCTTTATAGCTGGCAAGCACTTATTGCGATAAATTGGCCTTTAGATGAGACGGGGGTTGCACGTAAAAAGTTCACAGATAAAGGAGCGCCTGCTTGGCTAAAATGGAAAGAAGCCTTTCAAGTCTATCGGGCCGATGGTAAAGCACCAGCGCCTTGGGATAGCCCTAGAACAGATACCGGTTTAGGACTTAAACCAACAGTATTAGGAGATCGCGATTCTAGAATAATATTAAACGCGCATACACCAACAAATACAAGTCATTCTATGAATATTGCCGATGAAACGGACCAAGCGTTTGCTGGTAAATTATTTGATCAAAACGGCAACGTTGTCGTTTATGAAGTATTGATGAACAAGGAAGAGTTTGATTATGTTGTAGACAATAAGCTTTATAATATTAACGGACAGCTAGAGTTCTCAAAGACAAATACTGAAGCTGATTTCCCTAAAGGAAACTATGCACAACAAAAACTTGGCGCCACAGAGATTAAATTCGCTTGGAAAATATTAAAAGATTCCGATTATAAAGAACGGTATTTTACCGATGAGGGCTATATTATTAATGAAACAACTCAGAAACCTGAAAAAGTTGAACTCGGACTAATTGGTTTTCATATTAGTCAAAAAACACCAACAGGAAAGCAATGGGTGTGGTCTACCTTTGAGCATATAGACAATTTAGATCAAAATGTAACCGAGAAAGGCGGAGAGACTAAGATTATCCATCCTACGCTTACAGATCCAGACTGCGAAATATGCCCAATAAATGTGGATGCTACAAATGGCGGAAACACCTATTCATTTCATAAAGGTGAACATGGTAATTACTGGAAAATCAGCAATGATACTTTAAATTATTATGCCGATACCACGCTAATGAAAACGCAAGCTAAGCGAATGATCGCTATTCCTGTTCGTGTTAAACGTATTAATACTGCAATGCAGAACTACTTAAAACAAGAAGGTAGTGTTTGGCAATATTATCAATTAATAGATACACAATATCCTGTAGATCAAAATGCGAAACCAGCCATAAGTACAGATTCCTTATACGCTATACCAGAAAGTGTGGTTAACAAGTCTGGAGGCAAGCCTAATCTCGCCTTTCTTACCAATATTTCTATGGAAACCTTTTTTCAAGGCGGTAACCAAATCGCAGGACTTATGGAGAATTCAACATCTGATATCACCATTTTTGGAACAGAAAGTTGTATTGGTTGTCATTCTAGTGCGTATTTATTTGATAATTATAGCCTTAAAAATGGCGAACCCCATTTAGGACAAGGGTCGCAGTTGTCTGGCGATTTTAGTTGGTTGTTAAAAAGAGCAGCCTGGGATAAAGACGTGCCAAAACCAACGCCTAAGAATCAATAAGAATAACTTAATACCACTCCAGATGGAAAATTCAAAAAAAACGTCGTGTTCTTGCAGTACACAAAACCCATTAAAAAAATCAGCCACAAAAGGGGGTGGAAAAATGAGTGTTTTAAATATGCTATCTGGAGTGTTATTATTTCTCTTTCCTAAATGCCCGCTTTGTTGGGCCGCCTATGCTTCACTTTTTAGCTTTTTAGGCGTGGAGCACATGCGTTATAACTCTGACTGGAGTTATGTCATTCTCGGAATATTTGCTTTAGGGAGCTTTTTCTTGTTACGGAAACATTACTTGAATAAATCATGGCTCAGCATCGTCCTATATGGCTTAGGGATGTCTCTTTTACTCTTAACCTATTGTTTAAACATGGACGAAACCTGGTGGCTGTATCTCGTTTTGTTTTTAATTGTACTCAGCAACTTTTCTATGCGGCATAATTATAAACGCATAAAATTATTTAAACGGCCCTTTTTTACTACCGTTTAAAGAAACTCAGGTCTCTTCCTTGGTAACGCATTCAGTATCATTTAGGTAAAATACTTCTAAAACAACTAATACTGCCTTATTTTTTTTTAGAAAGCACCTCTTTTTTTTAATGTCTTACCACTTTAATCAATCCTTTTGCTTTCTTTAATTTTTTTAGATGCAGTTCAGGCTTAATCTGATGCGTCACAGCACTTCATTTATAGACTATTAAGCAGCGTATTAATTAAGACATCAACTTCTTTTTTGCATACGCAAGCAATATAAAAGGTTTTAAAAGGACTATCCATTACTAGGTTATTTCAATTTATAAAATACTATAAACAGGTATTTATACGCGTTACAACTACTTGCTAATTGTTTAGCTTTGTGTCTATACTATTTTCTAAATTTTGATATCTTATGAGTTTCCTGTCATTTCAGCCCCAACAACAACCGTCTAAAATACTAAGAAAAAAAGCAGGTACTGCCCGTAAAGCCTTTTCAGAGTGGTTACTAGAAACCTACGGAGGAGACTATGAAAAAAGTATTAATGCACAACGCGCTCGAAAAAATGCAACGAACCTTAAAGCTTCAATTACTTCTAAAGCAGTAGAACAACCGCTTGTTGGTATTGTTGGCGGCGGATTTGCAGGCTTATACGCCGGACTTATTTTGCAGTCTTTGGGTATTGAATTTGAAATCTTTGAAAGTTCAAATAGAGTTGGGGGTAGAATAGATACTTGGTATTCTACGAAATACGATGCCAATACCAAAGATACAGCTGGTTTGTATGGCGAGGTAGGTGGTATGCGTATTCCGCAGTTTTCAGAAGACATGCTTCCTGTACAACAATTAGCCTTATCGGTAAATGCTGTTCTAGAACGGAATGATCTAAAAGATAAAACTCTTACTTGGCGAAAATTTTATTATAACTCTCCCGTGCAGCGCCTGCGTTATAATAATATGGAAGCGCCCATTCTTGCTGAAAATGCAGCTTTAAATTCTCTAAATTTTGGCACCAATACAGGAGGCGATATTCCCATGGTTTGGGTTACAGAAGTACAACCAGCTACAGGTGAAGCCTATTTGCCTATTAATAAAATACTGGATAAAGTCAATGCGCCTTTTATTACGGCGATTAATAAATCTTTTTCTGAAGGTTTTAAATTACTGATGAAGTACGATAACTATTCTATGTGGGCCTATTTAACCAATGTGTTTACACTAGGTGATTTAGGAGCGTATTACAACCCAGAAATGGGTAATAAAGATGAGCATTTGTCGTATAATGTTACCAGTTATTTAGAAACTTTAAATGTAGGCACAGGCATGTATTCGGTGTCTTTTGTAGAAATGGTGCTTGCGACGTATGATTGGGATGGAAGTAAGAATTCTTACGATAAAACAGACGAGAATATTTATATGGTGACGATGGATAAGGGCATGCAACATTTCCCAGACGCCTGTAAAGCCGTGTTAAACTTAGAGACTGGTGTACTCCCGTCTGATGGCAATCGCGCACAAGTACTCGTTGGCATGCTTCCGGGGGTTAATGGCGGTTATGGCTATTCGCCAGAAAACCTAACCCCAGCGGCCAAACCACCGGCTTCAGTACCACCAGCAGATCCCAAAAAGCCAATCCCCGGTGAGAAATCTCATAAAAAAGAACGGGTGTTTATGAATCATAGAGTAACAGGCGTTAAATATGATGAAAGCTTATATCATGGCCACGGCGGTATGACCATGAGCATTAAAAACGATTCAAAAACTATTGAAAAACAGTATCCCTATGTTATAAGCACCTTACCCAATGGGGCGTATTTGAGCGGCGATTTAAAAACTAATTTTTTCGATAACTTATCGTTTCCTAAAGCACGTGCCATTCGTGAATCTAATTATATGCCTTCTTTTAAAGCCTTTATTACGTTTAAAACCCAGTTTTGGGCAACTTTAGGTGAACGCCAAGATCAAGGTTTAGGCGTGGCGGTTTCAGATAAATCTAACCGACAAATTGTTTATCCGTCGTATGGCTATGATGCTAAAGGCGGTGTGTTACAAATTTATTGCTGGGCACAAGATGCAGAGCGCATTGGAGCCTTATCTGATGAAGCACGTGTAAACGAGTGTTTAAAAGGCATTCAATACCTCTATCCCGAAGTGGATATTTATGAGCATTTTGCAGGCTATAAGCCAGAAGAAACTACTAAAACATGGTTTTGGGACAATCATGCTAATGGTGGTGCCTTTGCCTTATTTAACCCTGGGCAATTTAAAAGTTTGTATCCTACCTTATTAACACCAGAATTTAATGGGTCTTTACAACTTGCAGGCGAATGTTGCTCTGTACATCACGGTTGGATTGTTGGCGCTTTAGACTCTGCCTACAATGCGGTTTTAAATATTTTAAAGCAAAATGGGGCAGAAGAGAAACTAAAACAAATGGAAGCCACTTGGGGAAGCCTTTCTGCGCCAGATGTGGCGCTTCATAGACGGAAATTAAGCCGACAAGTAAAATAGCAGGCAACCAAGTAGATGTTAATGAACATAAAGTTAGACCTTTTGATTTTACTGGAGATATTAATATAGTTTTGTCTGTGGAATTAAGAATAAGATTGGATAAAAAGGGCACGGGTTTTCCAATTCCTTCTGTAGGGCTAAACCTAACCTCTGTAAGTATCGATGGAAAACCCGTAAGGAGTTATAGGTGTTTTGCTGTACTTTTATGTTTTTAATGATTAAAACCGAATATTATGACGAAAGTTGAAACCATATAGACGATGTTAAATAGAGCCTGAAACGCGAGTTCAGAAAACTTTATTCATACGTTTCACAAAAACACTCATAAACCTTCAGTCTAAAGACAACACCAGCGCCTACTTAATCATCTTCTCTAAAGCTTTCAATTCTACACCAAGCTCGTTAAACAGTGTCAGAATACTACTTAATTTTAAGTCTTCTTCGTTATATTCTTGTGTGTTAATACTGCAGGTAAACTCCCAAAGTTCCAGCACTTCGTCGATAGGGACACTGTACGCGTCATAGCTCTTGTTGTCTGATACGAGTAATAAAGACCCATCTAAACCAATGTTATTTAAAACCCGTTTGTAAACCATCCCATCGTTAAGAGTTACTAAAACGTAAGTTCTCCCACTTTTAATGTCACTTCGATCTTCAATAAAACGACCAATCACAAACGCGCCATCCTTCATGGGTAACATGGAATCGCCTTTAATAGGAAATGCTCTGTGTTTTCCTGTAGGTAAAAAGGGTAACTTTATTTTTTGAAGCTGTTCTATGTATTCGGGGTCATCATAACCCGCTAAATAGCCTGCGGTTGCTTTAACAGGCACCACTTCTATTAGATTTTCATTATCACTATCAACCAAAATAGGAAACAAGACTCTTTGGTTTCCAATGTCTATAAAAGAGGTGCTGCCCGATTTTTTTAAATCGTGCCGAATCAAAATATCAACAGGGATTTTTGAATAATCAGACAGTTGGATCAATTTTTCAATGGGCGGTGATGCTCTACCTTCTTCATAAGCACCCACTTGCGATTTAGACCAATTTAGCACCTCTGCAAACTGCCCTTGCGAAAACCCGCGGTCGCTTCTTATAAATTTGATATTTTTTTGAATGATTGACATAAAACTAAAATTTTGAGTTAACAAAACTACAATTTTAAGTTAACTTTGCCAAGTGCAAAATACGATATTACATCTGGACTTAGACACCTTTTTTGTCTCTTGTGAACGCTTGATTGATAGCCGTCTGCAAAACAGACCTTTATTAGTTGGTGGAATAGGCGATAGAGGCGTTGTTGCGGCCTGTAGCTACGAAACAAGAACCTTTGGTGTTCATTCAGGAATGTCTATGAAAGTGGCTAGACGCTTGTGTCCGGAAGCAGTCGTCATTAAAGGTAATTCTGGGATATATACAAAGTATTCGCACTTGGTTACCGAAATTATTAAAGACAAAGCCCCCATTTTTGAGAAAGCAAGTGTCGATGAGTTTTATGTGGATTTAACGGGCATGGATAAGTTTTATGGAACTTATAAATACGCGTCTGAATTACGACAGAAAATTATAAAAGAGTCTGGTCTTCCCATTTCATTTGGTTTGTCTGGAAATAAAATTGTTTCTAAAGTCGCCACAGGAGAAGCGAAACCCAACAATCAGCTAAAAATTGATCCTGGTTTTGAAAGGTCTTTTCTAGCGCCTTTATCGATTCGTAAAATTCCATCGGTAGGAGAAAAAACCTATCAAATTCTAAGAAATTTGGGCGTCGATACCGTGCGTGTTGTACAACAAATGCCTGTGGAGATGATGATGAGTGCTTTAGGCGTTAATGGGGTGACTATTTGGAAACGCGCCCATGGAATTGATAATGCGCCGTTAATTCCTTTTCACGAACGGAAATCTATTTCTACAGAGCGCACTTTTACTAAGGATACCATTGATATTTCCCAATTGCGAACCACCATTTTTGCGATGGCCGAAAACCTTGCGTTTCAATTGCGAAGAGCCAATAAATTAGCCGGAACACTAAGTATTAAAATTAGATATTCAGATTTTAATACGTATAGTAAACAGGTGAAACTGTCGTATTCAAGCGCAGACCATATTATTATTCCAACGGCGATAGAACTATTCGAAAAGTTGTACAATCGTAGATTACTGGTACGCTTAGTTGGTGTGAAAATGACAGATATTGTGAGTGGTAACTATCAAATAAATCTGTTTGATGATACTGAAGAACTGCTAAATTTATACAAAGCGATGGATGGTGTAAGAGAGAAGTATGGCGAATTGAGCGTGATGCGCGCCTCTTCTATAGGCGCAAAAACCATCGGGCGCTTTCAAAACCCTTTTAATGGCGAACCACCTATTTTATTAGCACATAGAAAACAATAATGTATTTAAATTGTCACTCTTATTATTCGCTGCGCTATGGCACATTTTCTGAAATTGATTTGTTAGCATTAGCCAAAGAAAACAACATCTCTTGTTTGGCTTTAACAGATATTAATAACACCTCTGCTTGCTTAAGTTTTATTAAACACGCTAAAGCACAAGGTGTCAAGCCAATAGTAGGTATCGATTTTAGGAATGGTGCAAAACAACAATTTATTGGGATTGCTAAGAATAATAAAGGCTTCCATGAATTAAATGGGTTATTATCTCAGCACTTAGAACCTAAAATTAAAATTGAGGATAAAGCACCAAAACTTAAGCATGCGTTTATAATTTATCCTTTTGAAAAGGCATTAGAATTAGAGCTTTCAGTATTTGAAGCTAATGAATTTATAGGCATCTCCATTGATGACATTAGGAAGCTTCGCTTTTCTAAACTCAATCAATTTAAAGATAAGTTGGTGATACAACAACCCGTTACGATTAGAAACAAGCGTGATTTTAATGCCCACCGCTTACTTAGAGCCATTGATAACAATTGTTTGTTGAGTAAATTGGCTACAGCTGAAGAATGCAATCCGCAAGAAAAGATGGTCTCCAGAGAAGAGCTGGTATTGGCCTTTTCAGATTTCCCACAGCTGCTAAAAAACACGCAGAAACTCATGGCACAATGTGATATTAATTTTGGGTTTGGTAGTGAAAGAACCTCTCAAAATTTAAGTGTGTATTCTAGTTCTTTTGAAGACGATGTAGCGTGCTTACAGCAATTATGTGACGAAGGCTTGCCAAAGCGTTATAAAAACCCAACAGATAAAGTTTATGACCGTTTAAACAGAGAATTAGAAACGATAAAGACTTTAAACTTTGTAAGTTTCTTTTTAATCAATCATGCTATTGTGTCTTACGCTAAAGATAAAGGGTATTTTCATGTTGGGCGAGGAAGTGGCGCCAATAGTATTGTAGCCTATCTTATTGGTATTACTGATGTAGACCCAATAGAACTGGATTTGTATTTTGAAAGATTTATAAATCCCTTTAGAGCGTCGCCACCAGATTTTGATATCGATTTCTCTTGGAAAGACAGAGACGATGTAACACAATATATCTTTAATAGGTTTAAAAACACAGCGCTTCTAGCAACCTACAATACCTTTAAATATAGAGCTGTTGTTAGAGAGCTGGGTAAGGTTTTCGGTTTACCAAAAGAAGACATTGACAAATTAAGTAAAGGCAAATTACCGCACAATCAAATAGACGCGGTTGGTCAATTAGTCTTAAAATACGGAAAGTTAATTGACGGTTTTCCTAATTATATAAGTGTTCATTCAGCAGGGATATTAATTCTCGATAAACCTATTCATAACTATTCAGCAACTTTTTTACCACCAAAGGGGTTTTCTACTGTTCAATTTGATATGCTAATCGCAGAAGATGTGGGTATTTTTAAATTCGATATTTTAGGACAAAGAGGTTTAGCAAAAATAAAAGACACCTTACAAATCATAGCAGAAAACAGACCAGAATTACCACCAATAGACATTCATGATTTAGAACGTTTTAAAACAGATAAGAATATTAATGCCTTACTAAAAAGCGGTGGAGCCATAGGCGCTTACTATGTTGAATCTCCGGCCATGCGTGGCTTAATGACAAAATTACAAACTCAGGATTATTTGGGTTTGGTAGCAGCTAGCTCAATTATTAGACCAGGCGTTTCTGGCTCAGGAATGAAAGAAGAGTATATAAAACGGCACCGGTTTCCTGAGTATAGAAAAAATGCGCACCCCATACTTTTGGAAATAATGCCTGATACTTATGGCGTTATGGTGTACCAGGAAGATGTTTTAAAAGTGGCAAATCAATTTGCCGATTTAACATTGGGTGAAGCAGATATATTGCGACGCGGTATGAGCGGAAAGTTTCGCTCAAGAGCAGAGTTTCTGGGTGTTGAGAAAAAATTCATAGCAAACTGCAGAAAAAAAGGCTATTCAGACCAATTGTTATTCGAAGTCTGGAATCAAATTAAAAGCTTTGCGGGCTATGCCTTTGCAAAAGGCCATTCGGCGTCCTATGCCGTAGAAAGCTACCAAAGTCTGTTTTTAAAATGTTATTTTCCAATAGAATTCATGGTAGCCGTTTTAAATAATGGCGGTGGATTTTACAGTGCAGAGCACTATTTGCATGAAGCTAAAATGCAAGGTGCAACTATAAATTTACCATGCATTAATAACAGTGATCATCCAAATAGAGTAGTAGGGACAGACATTTATTTAGGTTTTGGCTATTTACGCCATTTAGAAAAATTGGTCGTTCAGCGCTTTCTAAGTGAGCGCCAATTACAGGGCAACTATAGGTCTTTAGAAGATTTTATAGATCGTGTAACGATTAGCATAGAACAATTGTCCATTTTAGTACGAATAGGCTGTTTTAGGTTTACTAAGAAATCGAAAACAGAATTGTTATGGCATGCCATTTTTAAGCTTAACGCTACAAAATCTAAGAATAAGCAGCCTAAACTATTTAAACCTCAACACAAACACTTCGAGTTACCGGTTTTAAAAACAAATGCCGTTGAAGATGCTTTTGACGAAATGGAATTATTAGGCTTTCCATTATGTGGTTATTTTGATTTAATAGATGAAACGATGCAAAATGACATTACCGCTGACCATATGTGCCATCATGTAAATAAAGAAGTCCTTATTTATGGCAATTTGGTAAACACAAGACACAACAAGACGGCGCAAGGCAAACTCATGAGGCTTAGTACTTTTGTAGACAAAAAGGGCCAGTACTTTGATGCGGTACATTTTACAGAAGTCGTTTATAAATACCCAATAAATGGGTTAGGTGTCTATAAGTGTCTTGGGACTATTACCCAGAAATTTGGTTTCTGTAGCATGATTATTTCCAAAAGTAGAAAACTTAAAATCAAATCAAATCCTAGAATTATGGATTAACTGTGTTTTACATCGTTTTTAGTCCACAGTACGCTTTTAGCACATATTAAAATAAGACTTAGCTTAATATTATAATTGATAAATCTAAGACTTAGAAGGGCTGTAAAACGTATTGTATTTTTTAATAAAACTAAGCCGCTATAACTAACTATTTATGTCTTGAAATAGTTAGACTTTTTTATCTAAAATTAGATTTTAATTTGTTCATTTACTTATTATTTACACCACAAAAAAACATGATTAAATCAAATGCTTTTTTTATAATTTCAATACTTTTCCCACTCTTTTTATTTGCTCAAAACAATAAAATTGATGTAGACTCTTTATTTAACGAAGCACAACAATTGTATAAGGATAAACACTATATACCTGCTTTAGAATTAACCAACAACGCTATTTTAATAGCACCAGAGTATACCGACATAAGACTGTTACAAATACGTATAGAACAAGAAACAAACCAATTAGAAGCTTCTGAAAAGGACATTCTTTATTTGTTGAATAATTCAAAGACAGAATGTACACCATTAGCCCTCAGGCAAATGCTGCTTTATGAACGCATCACAGATTTGAATGACTACAGAAATACCATTAGTGGTTTTTTAGACAACACTATTGATTTTGTATTAACAAAAGCAGAGGCGTTTTTAAACCTAAACGACAAAAAAACAGCCAAAAGTAGTCTTCAAAACTTAAAAGACAAATCTTTAAATAGTATTCAAAACTATAGACTACAAGACCTTAAAAAACAAATAAGTGTTAATCAAATAAGCTTAAATTATGAATTAATTTCATTTTCAAAAGACTACCCAAGCTATGAATCATGGCATGTGGTAGGTTTAGATTATATGCGCTATTTTGGTAAACAGGCCGTAACAGCACGGGTTATTTATAATGACAGAGGTACTAACGAGGGGATGTTGTATGAAATTGATGCTTATCCTGTCTTTTCTAAAAAATGGTATTCTTATATCAGTTTAAACACCTCTGATGCTGATTTTTTTCAAAATTTTGGCGGCAGCCTTTCAGTCTATTATTCAATAGAAAATATAATCGAGATTGAAGCTGGTTTTAGATATTTAGAGTTTGAGACTCAGTCTTTTTTCACTCCAGTAATAGGCGCCACAAAATATGTTGGTCAGTTTTATATTAATGGTCGTGCATTTATAGGTCCAGAAAAAGATGGAAAGCTAATACAGAACTATCAATTAAACACCCGGTTTTATTTGAAAACCCCTGGAGATTACCTTTTTTTAAGACTAGGCACTGGTATCTCTCCAGATGATAGGTCTAGGTTTACACAGATTGCTAATAATCCAGATCTAGTTGCTAAATACATAAATTTGGGAGTAAATAAATGGATTAAAAGCTATGGTATTACGCTTAGTACAGGCTATTTAAACGAAGACTTAGCGAATGGTTTAAAGGGAAACCAAATAGTATGTAATGTAGGACTAAAGTATCGGTTTTAACTTAGGTCTATTTTATTTCATAGTTGTAAATCCTTTTCTAGTCATTGTTCCCCAAGACGATTGAATCCCAAAAATCTTTTTGTAATAGCCTTTTATTTCGGCATATAACATGGCTGGATGCGTTACAAAAGGCTCTAAATAAGCAGCTAATAAGAGTTTAACAAGCATCGAGGGTTTTACATAATGTTTGAAATTTATAGTATATAATAAAATGGATAGGGTAGAAAAAAGACAACCAATTAAATAAACCACAATAAATAAGGCAAAACATATAGGCCAATTAATAATACCCAAAAGGCCACAAATAATAATATAAATAACCCCTAAAAGCTCAACTATTGGCGCTCCAAATTCAAAAAAACACCAATATGGAAAGAAAATGGTTCCCATCATACCATATTTAGTATTGTACAGTAAATAACGATGTTTCTTTAATGTTTCCCATAAACCTCTAGCCCAACGGTCTCTCTGTGTTATGTAAACTTTGTAATTAGAAGGTGCTTCTGTCCAGCAAAGTGTTTCTGGAATATATACCACAGCATAAGGTTGTTTCAAACGTTCCATATGCGCTCTTAATCTAATACACAGTTCAAGATCTTCACCAACCGTTGTAACATCAAAACCACCAACTTCTAACACACGTTGCCTAGGATATAGTCCAAAAGCACCAGAAACCAACATCAAACCATCTATCTGGCCCCAAGCCATTCTACCTAATAAAAAAGCCCTTATGTATTCTACAACTTGTATTCTAGCAATAATACTTTTAGGTAGTTTTAGTTCTTTTAATATACCGTTTTTAATTATAGAATCGTTAGCAATTCCTATAGCACCACCACAAGCTATAACTTCTTTGTCTACAGATTCCAAATACGGTCTTACCATTTTTAAAAGTGCGTCCTGTTCTATAATACAATCTGCGTCTGTACATAAAACAAGAGCTGTCGTCGCATAAGAAATACCGCAATTTATAGCATCTGCACGACCACCGTTTTTTTTATCAACCACTGTTAAATGGCTATATTTTACATTTTTACTTTTATAAACCGCAACGACTTCTGTATGAAGTATCTCATCAGAGTCTTTAGTTATTGGAGTGATTACTAACTCAAACTCTTTAATTAATTGTTCTAAAGTATTGTCTTTACTACCATCATTAACAACAATAAGCTCGTAAAAAGGATATTGTATAGCAAGTAAAGAATTTACATTAATAACAATAGATTTTGCTTCATTGTAAGCCGGCGCAATTAAGCTTACCGTGGGTAAATCATCAGCTCCTTTAATATCATTTATGTTTAAAAAAGTAACGCGTTTCGCATTCGCTTTAATAGCCCTAATAGCTAAAATTACAAATCCAAAATAGCATGAGAATAAAGCAATACCATAGATTAAGAAGAAATAATCAAAACCACTTTTCACAATGTCATTCATAAAATTAAAGGCTTTGAGTTAATGCTATACGTTGGTTATTTAAAAAACTTAAAGTCTTAATCCGTAGTTTAGTTGCTATAATATTAGAAGCAGAAGTTGCAATTTCTTCAATTTCATATTTATTCAATTGAAAAGATGATAGTGTTACTAAAGCACTTTCAACTAAAAATACATCCTTTGTATATAATTGTTTGATGATATAATATTTATAGACTTCTAATTTAAAAGTGCGTATAATTCTAATTAAAAGTTCTTTAACATATGGGTTCTTGGTCATTAAAGCTTTTTGTAAATATTTTTCTTGAGCGATAGGATGATATTGCTTTAGCTTTTCAATAATACGTATTTGCTGCCATAACGAAATTGGATATTCTATATAGGGAAACAGTTTTAAGCTCTTCCAGCCTAACAGCACAACAAGGGCAATTTGTGCTTCTCTGCGTACTAATACGTTTTTATGATTTCTATAGGGTGTAATACTATTTATATACTCGTTAAGTCCAAATTCATAACAAAACATAATAGCTTTTGCTTTTTTGTACCAAAGTACACTTTTTAAATCTTTAGAGATCAATGGTATAACACCAGAATCTGTAGCCATCGTTTTTAAACTATTAGCCTCTGCAGTAAGTAGTACGTTATTAACCTTCAAAAAAACACTAGCAATAAGCCAGTAATGGTTTTTAGCCTGTTTTTGTTTTAACCACTTTTTATTTTCGGTTATATGAACCGCGTTTGGATTTAAAAAATGAAGCGCAATAGCGTCTATTGTTTTTATTTTAAGATTAGACTGCTGTTTCGTTTTAAGCACTCTGTAAACAATACTATACGCAATAAAAGCCCAAAGGACTATAAGAATAATAAGGAGTAGGCTAATAAGCGAAATAAGATCTTGCAGTGCCATTAAAAGAAAGCATTAACCTTATTTTTCAATTCATTTACAGCAATGGGAAGATCTATAAAGGTATCGATACCCAGTAATTCTACTTCCTTTTTGATTTCAATTTGATTCATTTCAGAAACAATTATAATAAAGACATTTTGTAGTTTGTTTTTCAAAAATTGTAAATAGTCATTGGTAAAAGCACCCTGAATGGTCACATCTGTTATGACCAAATCAAAAATAGTCTCTAACAATAATTGCTCTACATCCATATAGGTGTTAGCAACTTCATAAGTAACGTCTGGCCTCTCTAGTATTTTTTTTAACAAATAAGAAATCCCATAATCGTCATGAACAATCAATACCTTTTTAGGTTTCATAAATAGCTCTAAATAATTGGCGAATGTATACTTTTTTTTCTTATGTTTTATGCACTGGTAACAAACTCACAAGTCTCATCTGATTTCTTCAACGTACATTTTCTCATGTACTTGATTTTAAATGAAACTAAAAAACACCTCAATATATATTGGTAAAAAACGCTCTGGGCTTAGTTGTTCCAAGAAGGACGCTGGTGTTTGTTCTGATTGACTGACTTTCTTCTTGAGTAAAGAATAATTAATAGTATACTTAAACCCTCGTGAAAAGTACTGATAGAAGAAAAACAAAAAACACCATACGATTGAGTTTCAATCTGGAAGTTTTTAAAAATAAAAAAGGGATTGGTTTATTTTACCAATCCCTTTTTTATTAAAAATTAAAGCACTCTAGTTCTTAATAATTCGTTTAGTGCTTTGTAAACCATTGTTTTCAACAGAAACAAAATAAAGACCAGAAGCTAGTTGACTTAAATCAACACTTATTTTAGTAGACTCCATTGTTTTAACAGCTATTTCTTTAGAGAAATTTCTACCTAAAACATCATAAACCGAGACATTAGCATTATCTAAAGCTTGAGAAGCTTGAATAAAAACAACATCACTTGTTGGGTTTGGATAGATTGAAAAGCCTTCAATATTCATATCTTTTACCGATAGAGACGGACTAATAAGTACAGCCTGTTTTTTACTGTCTGAGAAGCTATTACCAGTCACTGTATTTTCAATTACTGCTGCAGCATGATCTGTTAAAGAAACATTATCAATGTACCAACCATCGCCACCAACTGCTGCATCCGTTTCAAATTTAAATCTAATTTGTATGGTCCCAGGAAAATCTGTTAATGGTATAGTACTTGTTGTAATGCAACCATTACTATTTCCAGAAAAAGCAGGTGTTGAAGGATTATCATTTACATAACCATTATAACCGTTTGAATCAAAATAAGCAGCTAAATCGGTCCATGTGGCACCACCATCATTAGTGATTTCAACAAAACCACCATCCCAATTCTCTTCAGTGTTAAAACTATGATTGAAGGATAAAACGGCTACACCATTAAGAATAAAGGGGTTCAGCGTAATATATCGTAGAGAGTTTGAAGCGATATCACTGCAATAGTAAGACGAGCTTCCGCAAATAGGATCATTGGTAATGGTCCAAGCATTTGGGCCAGAACCAGACTCCGTCCAGTTTGCAGCGGCATCCATATTATCTTGAAATACACTCATTGGAGCATAGTAGCTTCCGTTTTTTATTCGAGCTTCATAGGTATACGTTAAACTGCTTCCAGTTGCCAAGTTAGCAATTGTAGGATAGCTCACCGCATTCGCATTAAAGGCTCCGCTATTACTTGCAGAGTTAGCGACATAATCTAGAGTTACATTACTAAAATTACTTGCTACGTTAACATCTGTATCTTCATTACAATTGTCGATAAATATAGAAAAAGCAACAGTATCTCCCTCATTTGCAATGTTCACATCGGATGCATTTGATACTCTAACCCCTAAGTCTGTAGGTAAATCGTAAGCTTCGGCGCCATCTGCTCTTGAAGCAGAACTACCTTGAGAAGCACTAAATCCAAGACCTCGTCTTGCAAAAACTTCCCAAATAGCACAACGATAAGCCCCATCATATAGTAATTCGTCAGCTGCTAAAATAGCATCTCTTCCATCAACAAAACCAGGGCTACAAGGTTGTAATTTTAAGCCTTGAAGCACTAAGTGTAAAGCGATATTGTTACCACCTGTTCCGTTGTACACATCGGCATCATAACCTTCTAAATCTATAAGAGTCCAGGTAAGGTCCCAAATCATTGCAGACCAAACGGAGCCTACACCATGTGGTATTGATTCTGTTTTAATAGCATCGTAGGTGTGCGGATTTATAGTCATATCATTCGAGTATGGGAAGCTACGAATACCAGTACCAGAGGTTGGTTCACCACCAGCATAAGTTCCAATTCCACGAGAATCTGCGCCAGTATCTCCTAATTCAATAGTTAGCATTAATCCAAACCAATCTGACCAACCTTCGCCCATTTGCTCTTCATTTTGTAAACATCCTGAATTTCCTGGCCCACCAGCCAAACGTGTCGAAATACCGTGGCCGTATTCATGGGCTACAATACCATTATCAAAATCACCATCCAAAGCTGGTTGCGAAAAAGCTTGAAGTGTCACAGACACACCAGGTAGTTGTGCTTTAATGGTCGCGCCGTCTGCTTGACTAATCATAATTACAGGAATGGTAACAGAAGCGCCATTAGCACCAGGCCCCATATTAATTACGCCTGTTGTATTATTTACAACCACAACAGCAATAGCTCCTGCATTTTGAGCATTCAATGCTTTTAATCCAAATTCACAACTACCACGATCTACAACCGCAATATTTCCACTAATAGCAGCACCATTAACCAAAGCACTACAACCCTCATTAGGATTTACGAGCACTAAATTACCGGTTACATTATATGAACTGGCTCCAAATTGCGCACTAGCAGAACCATATGTCCCAGCAATTACTGAAGGGCTATTCACACTAAAACTGGTTGAAGTACCACCACCAGTCCATAAGTACATTTGCATACGACCGTTACCACCGTCTGCTGGCGTAGAAAAATTGGCGTTATTTGTTCCATTACCATCTTGAGCATCGGCAATCACATAATCACCTCCAACACCACCTTTTCCGTAGTTGTTTTCTTGGAAATTTCCAGCAGGCTCATCAAATCCATACTGATAATAAACATCATGCATAATATTGTTCCAATAAAACAAATTGGTTATTGCGGCGTCTTGTTGCGCCAGTGGTTCGTTGGTCGGGCTGTAAGGGAAGTCAAAGATTAAACTTGCTCCACCATCTGGAGCATAGCCAAAACCGTTATTGGCATCAACATCTTCCTGTGCGTATACATTATTACCTCTGGTAATTGTATATTCGGCCCCAGTGATACCATTGGTATCATGCCACCCGTAAGGAGAGGCCGTTATATTTTCAGGGTCAGTAACCAAAACGCGTGTACCATGATTAGGACTCTCTGTTGGCATAGGAAACACATTGTACCCAGAAGCTAAACTGGTACTTGCTGTGTTGGTTTTGAATAAATTGAAGTGTGATGTTTCGCCTTCATGTTTATGAGCCCGTAGTGATTTATTTGATTCATGGTTGGTATCGAAATTACAGCTTATAACTTGATCAGAAACTGATAATATTCCGCCAGTAACGGCATCTACTTTAAGATTCCATATATGTTTAGTGTCTAAAGTAGCTATAATTACTTCCCAAGCGAGTAGTAATTTTTTACTCTCATGCTTAGTAAAAACTAGCTTAACAGGAATGTCTTCTCTTGAAATAGCTTCATTGGAAAACACATAATTATTACCATCCTGACTTTTAGTTTTTAAGGTTTTATTTGTGTTGAGCTTCAAATAAGACAAGACATTAAAAACGGCTTGACTTGACGATAAAGCAGGGGTCACCGTGTTCACCTTTTCTGAAGTACGAGTAATTAACGTATTACTAAAATAGGCAATCTTATTGTTTTTAACAGCCATACTTGAAATGGCATTCCTTACAGGAACACCCTGTATTTTCTGGCCTAAATAGACATGTGTAATACCTGTATTTTTGGCGATATACTCATAATCTACAAAAAGGCCACTGAGATCTTTGTCGTTTAAACTAAATTGTTTTTGTTTTAAATAATCTAGAATTTGATCGCCATGAGGTGACGATTTTAAATCGTTTTGTGAAAACACGAAACAAAAATTGAAAAGTGCTAAAAGCACTAGGTAGGAGCGGTAGTTTTTAAACATTAGCGATGATTTTAAAATTTTATTTATTTTTGCAAGTATAGCTAAATTAACCTTATCATTACGCTATTTTAGTGTAGAATAATTCATTTTTTTAACATTTTAAAGACTAAAACCATTATAACTTAATGATGTCAACTATTCCTAAAAAACAGCTATTGGCCTAGTTCTTACTCCAAATGCGTTGTGGTTTTTTTCTTTCTGAAAATTGCTTTAAAAATCTCAAATCCACCTTTAGACTGCAGGGGTCCCTTTTTAATTCTAAAAGGGTTTTAGTACAATTTGAAAATTTAATTATACTAAGGAAAAAGGTTTAATGTCTTCTTTTTCTATTCTTAATTTTACCTAATTATAGCACACAGATGAAATTACATGGCAAGGTCAATTTTTAAATAATTAACTGCTTTCTATAGTTTAATTTTGCACTCTAAAAAAAAGGCAGTCATTCATTACCTTTCGTATTGCGAAAAGCCAATCAATTTACCATCTTTGTAGTATGCATCCTTCAATCACCAAGCACATTACTAATCATATTAGTCCAACAGCGCCTGCCATAAGGCTATTTACTTCGGCGTTAAATGAAGTTTTAGTTAAAAAAGGTGCTTTTTTACTAAAACCAGAGACTTCTGTAAAGCACGAATATTTTGTTGTAAAAGGATGTTTAAAGGCTTATTATATAGATGATAAAGGGAATAGACACATCATTCAATTTGCTGAAGAAAATTGGTGGATTGGTGATTTTGATGCCTTTTACAATCAAGGTCCTTCAAAAATATATATTGAAGCAATAGAAGACGCTCAATTACTATCCATTAATTATGATAGCCTTCAAAAAATTTACGCGGAAGCCCCTATTTTTGAGCGTTATTTTAGAATTTTAATCACTAGTGCTTTCATTGCTCAACGGAAACGAATTTTGTCTGCACAAGAAAAAAACACACAAGAACGTTATCTCGAGTTCTGTACCACCTATCCTAATATAGAAGACAGAGTAACAAATTATGACATTGCGAACTATTTAGGGGTCACTCCAGAAAACTTAAGTAGGGTTAGAAAAAAGTTAAAGCTATCCTAATTGATTTAGATCAATACTATTGCTGTTTTAGTGCTGTACATTTGTTTGTATTCACAAATTATAAATTAAGACATGAGCAAACAACATTTATTAACCCCATATAACAAAAACATTTCCCTAAACAACAGAGTCGTTATGGCACCTATGACGCGCAGTAGAGCAGATAATGCGGGTCACATACCAACAGATGATTTACATGGTTTGTATTACGAGCAACGCGCATCGGCAGGTTTAATTATTACAGAAGGCTCGCAAGTGTCTACCCAAGCTGTAGGATATATAAATACACCAGGTATTTATTCAGACCAGCAAGTTGAAGGTTGGAAAAAAGTAACCAAACGGGTCCATGATAAAGGTGGAAAAATCTTTATTCAATTATGGCATGTTGGACGCATGTCTCACCCTGATTTTCATAACGGCACGTTACCATTATCGGCTTCAGCTATAAACCCAAACGCTAAATCCTATACTCCAGAAGGGTTTAAAGATACGGTTACACCTAAAGAAATGACTGTTGAAGAGATTAAAACAACGGTTAAAGATTTTCAAAAAGCAGCTGCAAATGCAGTAGAAGCAGGTTTTGACGGCGTAGAAATACATTCTTCTAATGGCTATTTGTTCCATCAATTTTTTAATGGTTCCTCTAATAAGCGAACAGATGACTACGGCGGAAGCATTGAAAACAAAACGCGTTTCTTCTTTGAAGTCCTAGATGCCATGAAAGAAGTCATTCCACAGGAAAAAATAGGCGCTCGCTTTAATCCCTCGTTAGATGGTTTATTTGGTATGACTATGGATGAAGACACTATCCCCACCTTTGAATACCTTATAAAAAAATTAAACGATTATAATTTAGCCTATGTGCATCTTTCTGAACCCTTTTCAGATGTTTCAGAAATACCCTATGCTGTGAGGGAAATCGCTAAACATTTCCGTCCGTTATACAACGGAACATTAATGATTAACACCGCCTTTGATCAAGAAAAAGGAAATAAAGTTATCCAGGAAGGCCATGCCGATTTAGTCGCCTACGGTAAGCCGTACATCTCTAACCCGGATTTAGTGGAACGCTTTGAAAATAACTTGGGTCTTGCAGAATGGGATGACGATACGTTCTACACCACAGGAGCTAAAGGGTATACAGATTATCCAAAAGCCTCTAAAGAAACTGTTTAACTTAAAAACACAGGATGACCTTTACAAGAAAAGCAAATGCAGAATGGAAAGGCAGTGGTAAAGCAGGACAAGGAAGGCTCACTACTGGAAGTAAAGTTCTCAATAAAACACAGTATTTGTTTCACACGGATTAAAGGTGGAGCGCAAGGAGCCAATCCTTAAGAATTAATTGGGGCAGCACATGCCAGTTGTATTGCTATGCAATTCATAATCTTGCTAAACGAAGCTGATTTTACAGCAACAGGTTTAGAGGTTGATAAAGCGTTACTTTTGAAGACGGTACCATCACAAAATTTAGCTTAAACCTAGAAGGAGCGATACAAAATATTGATGCAGAACAATTTCAGCAAATAGCACATACAGCTAAAGAAGTATGTCTGTATCTAAAGTATTAAATACAGCATTGAATGATAAGTAACCTTAAAAAACAGATAATTATGGCAACGACAACAATAAAAGCATATGGTGCAACAGCAGCAACAGCCGATTTAAAACCTTTAGACATACAAAGAAGAGCAGTAGGGACTGGCGATGTCAAAATTGATATTACCTATTGTGGTGTGTGTCATAGTGATATACATACTGTGAGAAATGACTGGAAAGGATCAAACTATCCAGTGGTCCCAGGACACGAAATTATTGGTCGCGTAGTAGAAGTTGGTAATGGGGTCAATAACTACAAAGTAGGCGATGTAGTAGGCGTAGGGTGTATGGTAGATTCTTGCCAAACCTGTTCCTCTTGCGAGCAAGATTTAGAACAATTTTGCGAAAAAGGAGCCACATTTACGTATAATAGTCCGGATAAACATATTGAAGGCATACAAACGTATGGTGGCTATTCAACGTCAGTCGTTGTAGATGAAAAATTTGTACTCCGTATTCCAGAACATTTAGATGAAGCAGCAACGGCTCCTTTATTATGTGCAGGTGTGACAACCTGGTCACCATTAAGTCACTGGAAAGTGAAAAAAGGAGACAAAGTAGGCGTGATTGGTTTAGGCGGATTAGGGCATATGGGCGTTAAATTTGCCAATGCATTAGGTGCACATGTAGTAATGATTACAACATCGCCAGAAAAAGGACAAGATGCTAAACGTTTAGGCGCTCATGACGTTTTAGTCTCTAAAGATCAAGATGAAATGAAAAAACACAAAGGAAGTTTCGATTTCATTTTAAATACCATTCCTGTAGGTCATGAAATGGATCCCTACTTAGGATTACTTAAAATTGATGCAACCATGGTTTTAGTTGGGGCAGTGGAGCCTTTAAAACCATTTCATGGTGGAAGCATCATTATGGGACGTAAGCGAATTGCGGGCTCTTTAATTGGCGGTATTAAAGAAACACAAGAGATGTTAGATTTTTGTGGAGAACATAATATTACAAGTGATATTGAGCTTATAGACATGCAAGATATAAACGCAGCTTATGAGCGTGTTACCAATAATGATGTTAAATATCGGTTTGTAATTGATATGAAATCTTTGAAATAACAGTATTCTTCTAAATCTCATTAAGAACAGCATCTAATTTTTTTTAGATGCTGTTTTTGTTTTTATAGTACCCTTTTGAAAAATGAGTGCTATTAGTCCCTAATTATTAAATAAAGTCTGCTAGTAAATGCTTTCTTTATCCTCACGCTTTAAGCACTTAAAACGATTTAAAAAGAAAGACGGTACTTGTTGATTCTTAAAACCTTGTCTCTGATTTTTGAAAAGGCTTTCTTTTATTAATTCAATAAAAAATGGCTTGAAAAATTACAATTAACTCAAAATATTAACTATATTAGTCAGGTAAATTGTGCGTTTTGTTGTTTTTAGATTAATTAATTAATTTTAAAACCATTAAAATGAACAGAAAAATTACCTTTACCAATAGAGCTTTATTGCTTTTGGCCATTACATTTATAACTACGGTCTCTGTCTATGCACAGCAAGTTATTAATACGACACTACAACACGATGGAAAAACAAGACAATACCGCCTCTATATCCCTCAAAGTTACGATTCTAATACACCAGCGCCACTCATTTTAAATTTCCATGGTTTTACAAACACAATTAATATTCAATATAACCAAAGTGATTTTCAGCAATTAGCAGAAGACAATCAATTTATATTTGTTACCCCTCAAGGTTTGGGCGGGTTTTTCTCAGGATGGGCGATAAACAATAGTTTTGGTGGCAACGAAGATGATTTGGGGTTTTCAGACGCTTTAATCAATAAAATTCAATCAGATTTTAATATTAATGAAAAACGTATTTATGCGACTGGATTTTCTAATGGAGGCTTTTTTAGCTATCGGCTAGCCTGCGAATTAAGCTCCAGAATTGCCGCTGTGGCTTCTGTAGCAGGAAGTATGACCAGAAGTTGGATAGATAATAACCAATGCCAACCACAACATCCAACTGCTGTTTTACAAATAACAGGTACAAATGATGGTACTATTTCTATAAATGGTAACGGCTCTAATAAACCCATCCTGGATGTTATGGAATATTGGGCAAATTACAACAATGCAGATGCTACCCCTGAAATTATTCAATTAGGAGGTGGGTCTACACGTGCTATTTGGGATAATGGTGATAATGGTGTAACGGCAGAATTTATTACAGTTCAAGGCAAAGGACATAGCTGGAATGGTGGAAACGTAAACACTTCTCAAGAAATTTGGAACTTCTTCTCTCGATTTGATATTGATGGCGCATTAGATCCATCTCCTCCTACTGGTGAGACTTGTTCTGGAAATGTCTCTTCTTTCCCTTACAGCGAAAGTTTTGAAGGAACTATAGGCGCATGGGAACAAGCAACAGCTGATGATTTAAATTGGACGGTCAATGCAGGTGGAACACCTTCTACTGGTACTGGACCCAATAGTGCTATTGATGGAACTTCCTATATTTATGTGGAAGCCTCAGGAAATGGAACAGGATACCCAACAAAAAGAGCGATTCTAAATTCACCATGTTTAGATTTAAGTAGCTTATCTACTGCTAAACTAGGCTTTCAATACCACATGCTAGGTGCTACCATTGGCACATTATCAGTGGAAGCACGAACAAATAATGCGGGTGATTGGGAAACTATCTTTAGCAAATCTGGAGCACAAGGTAGTGATTGGAATGCTATAATTATTGACCTTGATGCTTATGCAGGCAATGATAGCGTACAATTAAGAATTAATACGGTTACTGGAAGTAATTATACTGGGGATGTAGCTATTGATGCCATTCAAATTGGTGCTGCTATTGACGGGCCAGTTACTGCTGAATGTACTGGAGATATTTCTAATTTCCCTAATACAGAAAGTTTTGAAACTAATATAGGAGATTGGGCTCAAGAGACCTCAGTGGATGATCTTGACTGGACAAGAGATTCTGGCGGAACACCTTCTACAGGTACAGGCCCAAGTAGTGGAGCAGACGGTAACTTCTACCTTTATGTGGAAGCTTCGGGTGATGGAACAGGTTTTCCTAATAAAAGAGCAATCTTAAACTCTCCTTGTTTAGATTTTAGTGCATTAGATTCGCCAACACTGGCATTCCAATATCATATGGTGGGCAGCGCAATAAAAACATTAGATGTCGAAGCTAGAATCAATAATAGTGGTGAATGGACTAGTGTTTTTAATAAAACAGGAGCACAAGGAACAGGTTGGAACCAGGCAAATTTAGAGCTTTCGTCTTATGCAGGAGAGGGAAGTGTACAGTTGCGCTTTAATGCAGTTACTGGCTCGGGTAGTAGCGGTTGGCAAAGTGATATCGCTATTGATGCTGTTAGCATTCAAAATGGTACTGTAGATCCTCCATCTACATGTGCAACTATTAATTTTGATAATTTCCAAATCATCGGTTTTTCTAATCAAGATGCAGCAGGGAATTTCACAGCAAGCGGAACGACATTATCGCTACAGAATAATACATGGAAATACATTGCTCTTAATTACACAGTTACAGCAAATACTGTTATCTCTTTTGATTTTAATAGTACTTCTGAAGGTGAAATTCATGGTGTTGGGTTTGAAAACGACAATACCTTAACGCCTTCTCGTTACTTTAAAGTTTATGGCACGCAAAATTATGGGGTGACTAACTTTGACAACTATTCTGGTAGTGGAACGAAAACGTATACGATACCAGTAGGAAACTTCTACTCTGGAAATGCAGATAGACTTGTATTTATTAATGATAATGATGTGGGATCTGGAAACAATTCGTTGTTCTCTAATGTTCGCATTTATGAAGGCGCTTGTGATGGTTTATTATCTGCCAAAGACGTTATTGCTAAATTAGACAATAAAATAGCTTTAATAGGCAATGAAGACGAAGGGATTGGTGTTATTGAAATGATTCCTAACCCAACAAGAGATCAATTTTCTCTTACTGTAAGCTCGAAAAGCACTAAAGATATAAGGGTTAGCATTTATACTATATTAGGACAGAAAAAATACGAAGGAAGATTAAATCCTGGTGTCAATAATCTCTCTGCTAATAACTTAGCCCTTAGTTCTGGAATTTACGTTGTAAAAATCCAATCTGAAGGTGATAAAGCAGTTGTAAAAAAATTAATTATTGAATAGGAATTTAATTAACCAGTAATTAGTCGCCAAAAGATGCTTCAGTTCTATAATTGAAGCATCTTTATTTTTAAATTACTACAGCGAAATCAATAAAGTATTCTAAGGAAGCGACCATTAGCTTGTAATTAAATAGTAATTTGTATTTCTAAATACATAGTATCTCTAATAGCGTTAAAAAATGCTATTCCACGGAGGATTATAAAAGTGATTATCATGTTACAAAATGTTTTATTAGCACGTGAAATATATGCATCAGAAGAACATAAAATGATGCAACAAATGATTCAGGATTTCATTAACAATGAAATTATTGTACAAACAGATGAATGGGAAAAAAAAGGTATGGTTTCCCGAGAGATCTGGGAACGTGCCGGAGCATTGGGTTTACTATGTATTGATATGCCTGAAGCGTATGGCGGCAGTGGTTTGGATTTTAGCTTTAGTGCTTTATTCATTGAAGAATTGGCAAAAAAAGGAGTTAGTGGTCCCGGGTTTTCATTGCATTCAGACATTATTGCACCCTATCTCTTAAAGTATGGCACCGAAGCTCAAAAGCAAAAATACCTGCCCATAATGGCAACCGGAAAAATGATTACCTCCCTTGGTATGACAGAGCCAAACTGTGGTAGTGATTTACAAGCTATTACAACAACCGCGGTAGATAAAGGGGACCATTATTTAGTAAACGGACAGAAAACCTTTATCACTAATGGGTATATGAGTGATATGGCGATAGTAGCCGTAAAAACGAATACCGGAACAGCGAAAGAAGGCGTGTCTTTATTAATAATAGAAAGTGATTTTGAAGGATTTGAAAAGGGAGTCCCTTTCAATAAAATAGGTATGAAAGCTCAGGATACCTGCGAATTATTTTTTGATAATGTAAAGGTTCCGAAAGAAAATTTATTAGGAGAAGAAGGTTTAGGATTTAAAATTATGATGACCGAATTGCCCAGAGAGCGCTTAACAGTAGCGCTTAATGCTATCGGTGGGGCAGAAGGCGCCATAGAAAACACGCTTGAGTATACAGCGACCAGAACCGCTTTTAAGCAACCCATAGCTGCATTCCAAAACACCCAATTCAAACTTGCCGAATGTGCTACCCAATTACAGGTGCATCAAGCATTTTTAGATCGTTGCACACAATTATTATCTAGTCATCAACTCACTGCTGAGAGTGCTTCAATGGCGAAGTATTCAACCACAGAAATGCACAGTAAAGTAGTAGACGAATGCCTGCAATTATTTGGGGGTTATGGTTATATGTGGGACTACCCAATTGCTCGCATGTATGCAGATAATAGGGTCGCCAGAATTTATGCTGGCACCAATGAAATCATGAAAGTATTGATTGCTCGTGGGTTGTATAAAGAATTGTTTCAACAAATGAAAGCCAGAGAAAAACAATAAACACCTTATAAAAGCGCTGAGAACAAGTCTTAGCGAAATATTGAAGTTATATAAAAAGGCCATCCTACAAATGCAAGATGGCCTTTTTAATGTGTTAATTATATAGGGGTTAACTATGGTTTAGTTACAACATTCGAATCAAGAATAACAGCAGTTTGTGCTAATAATCGTCCATTCATTGATGCTCCCGTTTGCAATGTTATTCCAGTCATACTTAAAATTATCCCCTCAAAATGAGAAGTAGTACCTAAAACAACTTCACCAGCTACTTGCCAGAAAATATTTTTTGCTTGAGCACCACCAGTTAAGGTGATGTTAACTGATGCACTCATAGTCATGTCACCAGATATTTGGAAAATCCAAACGTCATCTGCACTCCCTGATATCGTAACATCAGAAGGCATAGTTACCGTATTCGTCCATTTGTAAAGACCAGCTTCTAAAGTCATTCCGCCAATATTTCCAGTACCTAACTCTGAAAAATCAGGTGTTGGACGACCAGCTGCGTCATTATAAGCAGTAATCATATTTTCAACAGCTGTAGTTAAATTAGTATTAGTAGGTGAGGCCATATCAGCCGCATATACATTACCCGTAACTTGTGGAGATGTTGCATAACCTGTAGCATCGGTTAATCCAAAACCTGTTATAAAAGAAGTAGCCGCAGGACTTAAACCTATGTGACCTGTAATAGCCGACGTAGGAGCGTTATTTACAGCTGATTTCGCCAAAATAACATAGTTCCCAGAAGCTCCTAGATTTACAACCGATAAACCAGAAGTAGTACCAGTAATAAATGTCCATGTTTTACTAACTTCTAATGGATTACCAGCCAAATCTGTTACATCTGTACTAACGGTAGCGGTATACGTCAACCCAGCATCTAAAATAGTATCAGGAATGAAACGCGCTGTTTTATTCGCGTATTCTATTGCGCCACTTATTGTGTTTGCTCCTTGTACTAGTGTAAATGAGGTAGCTGTAAATGTAGCTGAATTCATCGTCTCATCAAAAGTAATTCCAATGGCTTTGTTTAAAGCAACAGCAACAGCATTGTCAAGCGGATCAGTTGAAACAACTGTTGGTGCAATAACATCAATCTGTACGCCAGTAGTAAAGCTAAAAGAATAATCAGCTGCTAATGAGATACCAACCAAGTCTTTAGCACCACTGCTCATAGTCGCCGTATATAAGGTACTCACTTCCAAGTTGCTTATAGGAGTGAAAACAGCAGTTTCATTGGCATAAGTCACCGTACCAACTACAGGTGTAGTTCCTGCTAACACCGTAAAGCTTGTCGTGTTAATGGTCGAAGCATCCATTGCTTTGTTAAAATTAATTATAATGGTGGTATTAATTGCCACATCTAATTCGTTTGCCACAGGACTAGTACCAACTACTGTTGGTGCTAAAACAGGAGTTGAACCATCATCATCGTTGGAGCAACTCGCTATCAATACTAAAGGGATTATTGCTAGTATTTGAAATTTTTTAAAAATTTTCATCATCATGTTATCTATGTTTTTATTATCCTGTAAAGATCATTTTATTTGTGGGTATACTTGTTACATGTAAAAAGAAAAGAGTTACATAGTTCACACGTTTTTGAGTGTTGGCAAGGCGTTTGAAATCCTGAAAGCCTAATGTTAAACGGCCAGAAGGAGCTGTGAGTAATAACTTAGATCTCCAAAATTCAATAAAAGGGGAAAATGCCCCATAAAAAAAGGGGTAATGCCCGTTGCTATCTGATTTTCAATCTCTTAAATTTGGTTGTAATTAGTAAAATCAGTTAATTTAATTTGTAAAACTATGCATACATTATATCAAAATAAAAAAATTAAAAGGGTGCACTATATCCTATTGCCGCTTTTCTTTTTTCTGCTAAGCTGTGCTCCAGATGATGATTTAGTAAAAATCAATAACGCTTCCTCCAGTGAAACAGGGATTTTAGTTGATGGTATCAAGGGAGGGGTACAGCAAAATGATAATAGCTTTACTGCTTCGTCTACTTTGAGAAATATAGGAAGCTTCACAGCACCAGGTACCAATGGTGAAATCATCGGGTTTAATAGTGAACGTCCTGTGGCTATTACAACGCCAGTAAACTGGACAACTAATCGTGATGAACCCGATTTAAATTTTAACAATATCATTAAGATTCCTGTAAAAGTATGGATTGTAAAAGGCAATTTTGCAACGCAACGCGCGCTTGCTATCAGTCATTGTGTTTATACTGCCAATGTTTGGAGTACAGAAAGAATGGGAGTACAGTTTAGTCCTTTTGAAATTGTAGATGCTACAGGCGATCCAGATGCTTCAACGTATTATAATTATACCTGTGCGCTTCAATCAGGGATTGAAAACGATATAGGTAAGGATGCCAATAAAATCAATATTTATTACGTGGGCACTGTAGATGGAGGAAGCTCCAGAGGGCAAGCCTGTTCTATTGGAAGTGATTTTGTGGCCATGGGAGAAAACACACTTTCAGATTTGCTGGTGCATGAATTAGGACATGATTTTGGATTGTTTCACACCAATAGCAATGCAAATTTTAATCAAACGGGAATTATGCATTCTGCCAGTAGCACTAGGGAGTTTATTACTGAAGGACAGCTTTTTCGGGCACATGTGTTATCTAATTCGGCTATAAATAACATTTACAACGCAAGACCTGGGGCCCCTACCAGAAGTTGTGGTCATACTGCATCTTCTGCAACTTGTTTAAATATTGATAAGCGTATTTGGGCAGATGGTACGTTTCCTGCAAATTAATTTTAGAATCAATTTAATATTAAAAATCATGTATTTATTTAAAACAAAACATATAATTTGTATCACAGGTTTTTTGATTATGAGCCTTTTTTCTCAGGCACAAAGCAATGCAAATGTGAACAGAATATATACAGAATGGCAGACTTCAAACTGTGGAATCAATGAAGATAAAGCGCTTATCAAACTATTATTGGAAAACGTTTCTAATCTGGAACCCCTCTTACTTAATGGTTTTCAGGAAGGGCCTCCAGCTGAATATCTCGAAAATACAACACAATCAGAATTGAATCGGATGCGTCTTAACCAAAAGCTAGTTTCTGAACAAAAAATCGAAACTGGTTTAACTAAAGAAGACCTACAGATTTTAACCGAGACATCTCCTGATGCCGCCAGAGTTCAAATTAAAAAAAGCATAATAAACGGCTGGAGAACACGGGCATTAACAGGGTTAAGTTACCTAAACACTGATACATCTAAAAAATTACTTAATGCATTGGCTGAAGATCAAAAGAGTCCCTTTAACGGCTTAGCCAAATCACTTTTATCGCAAAATGAGGACTAATAGGGAAGCAGGTCTTTTATACCAGTTTCTCAAAGTAATTATGACCTCACTTTTTTAAATATCCGCTTTAAGAGGCCCTGAAATGGCTATAAAAACAGAAACACATAATTCTCTAAAAATAGTTTTCTTTTATATCTCGGGAAGTAATAACCTTAGTTTGAGCTATAAATTTCATAAAAAGATAGATGGACAAAATATGAGCTATTATTATTAAAACGGTAAACGTCCTGTTATAAAATAAAAACTCATTAATAGGGCTTAAAGCAAACTGGAAAAAATAGAAAATCCCAGATATGAGTAGCAAAACACCATTGTCGTAATTATCATTGACATAAACCATTGATATGGTGATGAGATAAACGGCGAGGCTAGAGGCACATAAAAAAGTGAAGAACAGTAAATGATCTGGAATATAGTTTATTAGCAATTCAAGGATAGCATACAATAGGTAAGCCACTAATAAAAAACCGATAAGCAAGGATATAGATAATAATGATTTTAATTTACGCTTATCTAAATATTTTATGAGTAGGATCGTAGAACACACTAAATAAGTAGAGGTTAAGAGAGTAATCCACATAAAACAATCTTCAAAACAGTAAAAGGATAAACTATCTGAGGCGACTACAGCAAACAAGGCAAAAACAAAAACAAGATTTGCTTTCTTTTTGGTAAGACTAATATAATTTAAAAGGATGATAAAAATAACAACGGGGAGACAATATAACAGATACTTTTTGTCTAAAAATAGGCTAACCATTACTGAAGCAAAGAACGACAAGTAAAATAAAACATCTAAAAAAGACTTGTTTTTTAAAAAATTAAGAACAAGTTCTTTGTGTATCATTTAATAGTGTGTAAACAGTTATTGGTGGTATCAAATATAATTAAATTAGTTGCAAATATGCCTCTTATAAGCGAATCAGAAGGATTCTTTTTTTTACTGTGTTGATAAACTTATAGCTTTAAAATTAAGCAGTCTTTACAAGGCTGCTTTTACCATTGCGCTCCTTATTTGCTTTATGGTATGCGTACTGCCATCATGGCTCCAACCAGGAGGTCCAAAAACATACATAAACTTATGATACCAGTTACTTGACTTCCCGATGTCGTCCCAAATATTTTTGTATTCGTGGGTTAAAATCACAAAAGGGTTATAAGAATCTGGAGGTATAGAAACCCCGTATTCTATAGCAATGGAATCGTCTAATTCTTTCCACGTGCCAAAAATCCTATCGAAAATATTGAGGATACCGCCATGGTTTTTGTCCATATATTCAATATTTCGCGCGTGGTGCACCTGGTGCATGGTGTGAGTATTGATGAATTTTTCTATAAACCCCATTTTCTTTATATACTGCGTATGCAGTTGAAATTGCCATATGGCTTCAATACCCATACAAACAACAAGCATTTCTGGTGGAAAACCAATGATTACAATCCAAACATAAAAAAAAGGTTTATAAAAAATAGTGAACCAACCGTTACGTACAGCCGTGCCTAAATTAAAATTGTCTGAAGAATGATGTACAATATGTGCTGCCCATAAAAAGCGGATCATATGATTTTGTCTATGGAACCAGTAGTAAGAATAATCATCTAAAAGCATACAAATCAACCACAGGTACCAGGCATATCCAAAAGACTCATAGCCCATTATATTTGTACGAACGCCATCTACCATAGGATTGAATAGTTCATAAGCAAAATTAAAAACCAAGATTACGGCTACTGTTTTCACGAGCGCACCGACTATTACAGATCCTATACCAAGTGATAGACTTGATAACAAATCTTTCCATTTATAGAGTTGTTTATTATCAAAATTTTTACTGTAGGTAAGCTCTATTGCTATAAAGCCAAGAAAACAAGGAACGGCATAAACCAAAGGGTTTGTAAAATCCATTTAATAGTTGTTTTAAAATTGAGTAGTTGTTTTAAATAAGGGTTTATTTAGGAGTAATTAGTTTCTAATTCTGTTTTTAGGCAATATACTTTATTTTCTCACCATTCTTACCCTGCCATAAAACCTTTCTGTAATAGAAAACAATAAAACCTTAAAGAGAGGTGTTTTGTTGGGCTGGCAAACCTTGGTGATTTTTTATTTTATAGGCCTGGCCGCTTTCAAAAACCAAAAGAAACGGATCTAGATGCATAAGCTGCTGTTTTCCAGGACTCAAACAGTATTTTTACAGTACCGGGATAGGGGAATTGGGCGTCCATCCTAAATGATTTCATAAAGGCATGATCAAATTAGTGCTTTTATGTAAACACATGAAACCTAAAGTCAACAAAAAATCATGTATCTTTATGATTCAATTTTAAAGCTAAAATTCCATTAAATCTATGAAGTATTTCCCGTTGATGTCCTGCCTGTTTGTCTTACTATTACTTGGTTGCAATGAGATCAATCCTGAAGGTGAAAAAGAAGTGCGTCAATTTGTAAAAAAATGGAACGAAGCCCATACACAACTCAAGGCACCATATCTAGGACGCGACTATATGGCTAGGGTAAACTATTATGGCAAAGAGCGCACCAGGCCCCAAGTGCAACGCGATAAGAATTTACTGTTTCAACAGTTTCCAGACTATACACAGCGTATTTTAAATGATGACCTTGTTATCACGAAAGAGGCAGGAAGCTATTTAGTAGCCTTCACCAAACGCGTTAACTATAACGGAATAGAAGCAGACTATCCCGCTTATCTTTCTGTAATGTTTAGAAATGGTGCTTTCCAAATAATAAGAGAAGGGGTTGCTAAAAATGCTAAAGATCTTGATGCTCCCATTTTTCCCAGTGCACGTGAAAATATGGCTTTTCAATCTGAGAACAGGCAGCTCTTCGGTGATTTTAATGGCGATGCTATATCAGACTATGCAACGGTGATCTCTCCAGAAATAAACACTACTACAAAAACGGAGGCTGGAAGCGACGCCCTGATTTCGTGTAAAGGGGTGTGTAACAGCGTGATTACTTTTAGTGCTAAAAACTTAGAGTCCATCACAATCCAAGGGGCGTACCAATCACAATTGGAAAATTTAAAAGACCTTAATAACGACGGCGCAGACGAGATTGGTTTTTGGGATTTGAAACCCACTACCAAGACCCTCTATGTTTTTAATGTCACCAATGGAGCTTTACTTACCGAACCTATTGTAATAAATACCAGCGTTCATAAAAACCTCGATCTTATCGATGTTTTTAAAAAAACAGGTCCCAGTAAGATTACAGTAACACGCAGTGAGCAGGTTAATGGGAAGTGGATTTTAAAGAGTGAAGTTATTAAGTTGGATTAAGTTATAGCTAAACTTCAAACGTTTCCATTACAATACTAATGGCATCGAAATTTAATATTGGGTATTTCTCAACGAAATCAAACTATTTCAAATAAAATTCATGAACGATACTATAATAATAGTTACCCCAATACTATTCACTGCTTTATTACTTATGTTTATCTGATAAGACAGCGCACCTCTCAAATGCTTTATCGGGTTCCGAGGAACACATTTAATTTATAGTAAAGTGTTTTAAATGTTGTAGGTTAATCAAACCCATCTGTTACATTATGCATCTACGCCTCGTTGTTTCCCTTATATATTTGATTCAAAACGGTTACAGCTATAAGCATCTTGCGATTTTAGATCTGTAAACAACGCTTACATGTTATCAGTATACTTCAATCAATTCGTAAAAATCTTCCTACCATGTTTTTAAATATTTTGATTCCATTTAATCCTGAATATCACATGTATATCCCCACTAGTTGTAATCAAAATAGGTAGCGATAGAAAGCATTACACCTCATTTTTTTTGTGTAAAAGTATAAAAGCCTTTTCCTTCCTTAACCCCTCTTTTTCTTCAATTAACAATGCCTTAGTTATTAAAAAAGGGTTAAAAAACCCTTGGCTTTAAGGGTTCTTTGGCCTCATGAATATTTTCTAAAATGTAATAAAATTGTACCGTAGTATTCTTATTGGCTTAAAAACAGCCCTAAGTGATAAAGAATACTATCCAAAAGAAGTTAGAAAGGATGGAAAAATTACTCCATTTTTTTAAACATTATTAAACAATTAACAACTAAATAAGTTATGGTTAAATTTACAAGTAAAGGAATAGCTCCTGATGTTTTACAAAGCATACTCAAATTTTTAAACGGCGTAAAATACGCCGAAGAAATTAATTCTTTAGGTACTACTGCAGTAGTAAAGGATTATTATATTGGAGAACTGGTTGCCCAGAGAATCTTAGACAAAAGAGACCAATTGGGTGGTTTTAATGATTTATCAGAATTAAGTGATATCAAAGGTTTTGGGATTGATAAATTTAATGAGCTCGTTGCTGTTTTTGAAAGTGCTAGTCAGTCGTCATCTAAAGATTTATACGAACCACTATTTAGGTTTGCTTCTCTTCGTTATCACGGTGCTAAAATACCAGCCACAAAATCTTCAAAAATTAAAACTATTGAAGAAGGAAATACAACTACAGAGATTAAAGCAAGAGGACTTAGTAAAACTGAACTTAATGAATTAGAAAAGGCACACGTAGCTTCCTTGGCAAAAGAGAACATTCAATTTGCACAAGAGTTATCTAATAAATTAGAAAATCTTGTTAATGATTACAATACGAGTAAGCAAGAAGCACTAAAAGACGCTACAAAGGAATATAACGAATTGATTCAGAGAAACATTAAGAATTATGAGGCAACTCTAATAAAAGAAGAGAAAACAGTATTTGATGAAAAAAAGAAAGCTTTTGAAAAGAATGAATTGTGTAATACAGAGCATACTCAAAATAGTTTAGAAGCTTTATATCCCTCCTCTTTATTCCCTTCTTTAGCATTTAATTATACTGCGTTTGCTTCCACAGTATTTTTTAAAGATAGGTTAACCCCTCGAGAGCTTACATTTTTAGAACAAAACCACCTTTTAAACATAGATGCTTCTGCGCTAAAAAAAGGTTTAAATGACCTCATTGAAGCAAAGCGAAATGTGGCTTCTTTTTGTAATCTCAAATGGAGGAAAAAAGTAGCTGTAGGCGGATCTTCAATCGTATTAAAAAACAGGTATAAAAATGGTTATGTACTGTCCATTAATAAACGTAACAACCTTTTACACCTTAGTGTAATCACTACAAAGGCTAAAAGTTATTTTACCAAAGCAGATTTTTCAGTAGCGGTTAATGGTAAAACCTTTAAGTCTATTAATACTAAGATTGTAGACAATAGCACTCGTAAGCTTTTTTTAGAAAGCGCTTTTGATCAATTACCAGAATTAGATAGTATACAACCATTCACGTTTAAGGTTGTTATTGAATTAGATTCAAAAGAAAAGATAGAGATAAAGGAAACAGTTTCTAACCATAATGATATTTGGGTAGGGCAGTATTTAGTTAATTCCCATGTTACAGGAAATTTAAGAACAAAAGGAGGAAAGCCTATAAAAGAACTAAATGGAATACTTAGACTTGGTTGGGCAGACTTGATGAGAGTTGAGCAAAAACTATGTTGTTATTTGCCAGGTGAAGTGTCTCATATTGAAAATATAATGGCACGAGAATACAAAGAAAAAAGTACCGAGTATCTTGAAAGAAGTGAAAATACTATTGTAGAAGAAAATGAAACAGAAACGATAGCGAAAAATGATACTACTTCGGTTGAAAAAAACGATTGGAACAAAGAAGTGAGTAAAACATTAGAAAGGAGTTTTGATTTTGGTTTGGGAACTACTGTATCTTATGGAAGTGAGAAAGGGCCGTGGTCTGCGAGTATAAAGGCCGATTTGAGTATTGCCAACTCACAATCACAATCTTCTACAAACGCTCAATCTTATTCAAAAGATATTACTGAAAGTGCATCTGAATCTATAAGAACACGAAGTTTTGAAAAAAGAACAACATCGTTGATTAAACAATTCAAAGAAGAAAATAAACATGGTTTTGATAATAGAAATGGAGGCAGTCATGTTTCAGGAGTTTTTAGATGGATTGATAAAATTTATAATAATAGAATTGTCAATTATGGAACAGGCATGTTATATGAATTTATGATACCCAAACCGTCAGAATTATATGTCGAAACATTGTCTGACGATAAAAGTGATGACCAAGAAGCACCAGAAGCACCTATTGCTCCTAATTTAAACTCATGGCAAGATGTAACAAGAGATAATTTCATGACTTATATTAATACTTATAATGTTGCAAATTATCAACTTCCTAAAGCGAACATTAAGTATGATAACATGCAAATAGGGACAATTAATGAACCATTTGATTGGGCAAATGAGAATAAAAATGAGGTTACCAGAACATATAATTTCAATTCTGTCTTAGCTGTTGATTATTTTCTTGAAGGCGTTTTTCCAAATTCTTTAGCGAACACAACTGACTGGAAAATTAGAACGCATAATCCCTTTTGGAAGCACTATGCTAAATTCCAGGTTTTCCTTAAAAATAGTAGTAATCAGGTAACTATAGTAAATGATAGTTCATTTGCTTCCAGAATAGTGCACGAAGAAGATGTTGCTGGAGACGTCGATAATAAACAAGGACTATACTTCGAAAATAATGTGGATGTTCGCATCTATGGATCTCATGTAAGATGGCTGTATTATTTAAATCTCAATTTTAGATTTAAGCTTAAAGAATCTTCCTATCAACAATGGCAACAAGATACATATAATGCTATAATGACTGCTTATCAAACGCAATTAGATACTTACAATGATGCGTTAGCAGCACAACAAGTTGACATTACGAACGCTTCAGATGCTGCTCTATATGATGCCAATAAGTATAAGCATCCCGGACTTTATCAAGAAATCATTAATACAGAACTCAAGCGTCTTTGTATGGAGTTATTATTACAAGGCACTAATCTCGATCGATGTCAAGAGTTTTACAAAACAACTAAGTGTAGTGAATCAGACGATTGCGAAGAAATACCAATGCTTACCAACCTAGATGCCTTAGATAAATACAGTTCTTTAGTTAAATTTATGGAACAGTCCTTTAATTGGTCATTAAGTTCTCACAATTTCTACCCTTATTATTGGAGTGGTCAATGCGACTGGGCCGATATGCTTCATAATGAAGATACGCCCGATAACGAGTTTCAAAAGTTTTTAAAATCTGGAATGGCAAGAGTATTAGTACCGGTTAGGGAAGGTTTTGAAAAAGTTGTAGCCTATTACCTTGCTACTGGTCAGCCATGGTTTGATGGTGAGCCACCAGTCATTGACGACCCATTATACATTTCTATTGTTCAGGAGCTTAGTAAGCCAAATGGAACGCTAGTGGGAGAGCCTTGGAATACGAATGTACCATCTTCACTTACGCTTATTCAAGGTGGCTCGGTTTTCTTAGAAAATCAAGGTTTACCATGCTGTGATGATATAAGTGAAGGCACTGGTATAAAACCTAGTGATAATCGGTTAGAAGGAAAAGACGATGAAAATAATGATCTAAAGAAAGGATAAGTAATCAACTCACATTATTAAGATACCCTTGCTTTATTTGTAAGGGTGTCTTAATATATTAATATATATCACATGTTTCAATTTAGCGACAAATTTGATGTCAAAAGTCTTTTTGAGCAAGAAAAAGAGAAAAAAATAACTTTTGAGGATTACCCGACTACTAGTTATTATAAAATAGAAAGTGGAGAAGGTTGGAAGAATTCTTCTTGGGAAAAGGTCTATAAAGTCTTAAGACAAAAAAGCAAAACGTATCTGGAGTTTATTACACCTTATGAGCACGATGAAAAATACAGCTATATATTTAAGTCAACAAACGGAAGAGGGCATTCACTTAGTGCTACGGCAAGTACACAAGTAAATCTATCAAAATACAAAAATGCTCCAACTCATAAGTTACTATTTGATGATTTATTCAACTATTTTAAGAGCAACAATAAGGCAACTGTAAAACTTCATATCATTTCAGATTTTTTTGACAACGAGAGAAATAAAAAGTTGAATGATTTAGGTAGAGCTATAAACCTTATTCATGAAGGAGTACATGCAAGTTTACATTACAATCAAGAAGACTTTCTTACAATCGTTGGTTTAGACAAGCAACATTATGTGATGCAAGTAGATTTTTTTGATGACATTCAAAAAATGCTCAAAGAATATGATTCTAAACTTAACGATAAAGACTTGTTTACGCTAAGTATGGTTGGCTTAACAGCAGAAAAAGCTGGTGGAAACAAACTTATTGTAAACTATGCCAAAAAAGTGCATAATGCTACAGTTTCAAAAACGGATAAAAAAGAACTAGAAGATTATTTTAATCGTTTTCTATCGCGATATAAAGCATTAACAGAAGACAACTAAGTCACTAATTAATCACCATAAATTATGTTCTATTTCAAAGATAAATTTAATATTAAGCAGCTATTAAAAAACCAAACTGAAGATAGTCCTGTTTTAGCTTCAAGCAAAAATCAATCAGTGATTACACAGACTGAGACACACATACATCTCGGTTATGAGTATCCTAATGCCAACTGTACCAGAGCAGGTATTTATCTAAAGTCAGTAAATAAATCATTAGGTCAAAATTTGCTTAAAATTGGAGGGTTTCATGAACCTTTTCACCTAAAAAGTAATTATGATCCGTACAAAGAAGACATAAAATCATTTGATGCATACTTTAATTTTGATACTGATTATAAATATATTGAATGCTCAGAACATCTTCAATTAGATTCTGATAGTAAGAAGCCAATATCAGGCAGGATTCTCAAAGAAAAAAACTTCTTCATTCTACTTAAAGGTGAGGCATTTAATAAAAAAGGAGAATCGATTGGCGAAAAAAAACTCTATGTCCACGAAGTGTTTGTAGTAAAGTCAAAACAACTCAGGTTATATTACAAACTGGATGAAGAGATGCGTTATTATCATAAGACCCCTGAAAATGAAAAACAAAGTCATGAGATGCACGCCCAGAAGATATTTGATATTATATATAAAGAGAAAAATTTAAAGCTAATATTTAACCTTGAGCAAACCGATGACAATATAGAACGAATTTACGTCGATGGAGATTTCAAAAAGACCCCATTTCAAGTACCTATTGGAGATGTTTATGTAAAAAAAGGAGCTGGATTTGTACGTAATACCTCCATTTCGAAAGAGGAGTATACTCAATTTCAAAAGCAACATAAAGCGATGTATAATGAAGAATTATCTCCCATCTTTATATTCAATCAAATCACAAAAATAAATTATTCGTATTTCGAAGCGGGTCATCTCATTGGGTTTCCAGGAAATAATAATGGGACACTCATTAGACTAAGTGACAAAACGAATAAAACGCATCCTTACCCTCATTTACATTACTTAAATGAGCTTGAGCTAGTGATAACTCATGAATACATTCATGCATTACAACATTGTTTGGATCCCGTGCTCCAAGGTGGTAGAGACATTGGAGATTTACGTACAGAACTAGCCGAAAAGAAGGCGAAGGAATACGGTTTGAAGCGGCATAACTATATACATTATAGAAGAAGCATAAGAGAGCTGTTTGCCCATCATTTTTGTATTTTTCCCAATAGGGTATATCGAAATTCTAATGATGATCCTGTCTTCAAATACACTAATTTTAAAAGAGGGATAGATGCAACCTTTGGTAACGTGAATGAGTACCTAATAACCTTTTGGATATTTAGAGCCTACAGTTATATCTCATTTTTAAATAACCATTTAGATAAAGAAAAAGACTCCAATCTTAAGAAGGAGGTAGTAGATGCAATAAAAGATGTTTTAGAGGAAAAAACTTGTTATGAGAAAAAAGGCTATCAGTTTCCTGAACCTACTGGTAACCTTCAAGAGGATAAAACAGAATTCTTTAATTTGAATAACCTCTTTTGGGAAGATGATTTTGATAAGTAGTCTTTAAAATGAAAGCCAAAGCCATTTGATTTTAAAAAACAAGCGTGCCAAATAGCAGTGGTAACATAACGACCAATTACAAATGTACTATAAACACTGAGAAGCAAACTAACCACCAGCAAATACAAGGATTTTTTTATTTAAACATATTAATTCCAACACAATAGCTTTTTTTCTGCACAAGAGAAGAGACAGGAGAGGAGCAGCAAAAGCGATTCTGAGACTACGGGAGAGCTACTTGATGTCTTAAAAAAATAGTAAAAGGCATAAGGTATCTGGAATGGGCTTAAAAAAATAAACCCTCACGATGAAGCAAGGGTTTAAAAAATTTAAATAGGTTTAATCCAAAGTAGCGGTTTCCACCTTTCTTTTTCGCGTACTACCAAAGCAATATTAATAAAGAATAAAGCGCCAGTTTGTATTAATTCTCCAATCTCATCAGCTTCCAAAAACAAATGAAAGAGTAAAATATGTAAGGTTATTGGTAGCAGGAATACGGCAGCAATAAAACTCGTGCCTTGTAAAACTAAAAGTAAGCCAAAGGCTAATTCACAAATGCCTAAAACTTGCCAAAAATAACCTGTTTGCTTTGCACCACTTATATAAAGTATCTTTTGCAAGGTGCTTTCTTGTTCAGGTGATGAAAACTGCAGTGCTTTTTCAACCACTTCTATAGGCTCAGGAATTGGACTTTGAAACTTGTGAACGCCGCCGTAGATCATAAATCCGCCTAACACAAGTCGGAATATAATAAACAGTATACTTATTGATTTTTTCATATTAAAAAGAGCTTACGCCTGCATTGGGCTGATATACAAAATTAAACGTGTAATATGGCGTTGCGTCTGCAAAAGCATCCGGGTTATCGGGCGCATTTTCATAGTAGCTTAAAATTTCAACTTTGGCATATTTTCCATCATGTGTTTTAAAAACCAAGATCTTGCCGGGTATTGGTGTAATTAAATGACTGGGTGCTCCAGCATAATGATACCAACCATTATCACTCCCACTAGTTATCGCATAACTGGTGTTAGAATCTTGTAAAAATAACGAGGTATCAATAGTGGTTACAGCGGTCATTGTTCCATTAGCAATATAAACAGCAGCTTCTCCTGTTCTGTTAGGCTCATCGGTTGTTCCTAACGTGGTACCACCATTTATTATAATGGACGTTCCTCTAAAAGCAACATCCCAATCGGTAGCACTAGTGGTTGTTTGACCTGTTGAAAAATCAAACTTTGTAAAATCTCCAGAAATGGGTTGCCCTTGACCTCCCGATTGTGGTGCATGTAAGTTTGAAATGGTCTCAGACTCTATTTGTAATAAAGTGGTGGTGGTGTCATTATCATCACTACTACAGGAAGTAAACCCCATAAATAATGAGACTAAAGTTAATAATTGAATTGTTTTAATTGTGTTCATTTTGATTAGTTATTAAAGTGTTAAAGTTGAATATTAATTTTTCCGTATAGCAGGCGACCTACAATATTGCTGATGTTTTGTGTGTCTGTAAAATCAAATACATTATCAATGCCGAAACCCAATTGAACGTCTTTATAGAGGGTTTTATTTAGGGCGAAATCAATAATGGTGTAGGCGCTAACGAAGGCGTCATAAGTATCTAAATAGCTGTTTCCATTACTATCAAGCAAACCATATTTACTGCGATAGGTGGCTCTGATATTAGTATCCATCTTCCATTTAGGAAGGGTATAAAAGACTTTTAAGTTTGCCAAGTGGCGGGACCTGTTGAACAAGCCGAAATACTCAGATTCTTTGAGTTGAAAGGATGGTGATCTGGCGTTTTTCCTGGCAAATACGTCGCCGTTTTCAAAAGCATTTTCTGCATCGTTATCTTTGGCATATAATAATTGATAGCCGCCAGATACTTGAAGTTGGTTTGTAGGTTTCCAGGTGGCATTAAGTTCTAAACCTTGTGTATACACTTTATTTACATTGTAATAGCTAAACACATTTTGACCATTGGTTTTATTCGCAATAATTCTTGTGTCGATTAAATCAGTAATGCTATTTTTAAAGAGGTTTAAAATCAGTTTAAAATCAGATAAAAACGTATAATCAAAGCCAATATTGATACTTACTGAATGTTCAGGATGTAAGACATCGTCAAACTGTGAGATAGGAACAATGCTATGGGCTATTTCTCCTTGAGCTTCTAATTTTGGAATAGCAGTTGCAACCGCATTATAGCCTAAAACAGTATAGCCAACCGTGGCATTGCTAAAATCAAAATAAAGCTGTCTAAAATCGGGAGCTTTAAAGCCGTACCCCACTGAGCCTTTAATCGCGAATTGATTATTCAGTTCATATCTGAGGGCTACTTTAGGACTAAACTGTGATTTGTATTTGTTGTGACTATCAAAACGAGCACCAATAATCACATTCAGTTTTTGTGTAAAATGACCCTCATATTGCAGGTAGACGTAAGGGGAATTAAATTCTGGTTCAACAGTAAAATCTGTTCTGTCTAAAGTCTCCCTATTAAACCCTAAGCCGCCAATAAAGGCATTTTTGGCGTCAGGATTAAAAGTGCCACGAATTTCAGGGCGGATTAATAACTGATTGTAATACCCGTTACTAAACCGGCTTCCATCTTCATGATCTAAATAGTCTTTTGCTTTATATCTTGTGGCGTAAAACTCAAAGTAGCTGCTCCATTTTTTTGTATACTTATGACTGAATTTTAAATGGGTATTCCATTCTGTAATGGCGCTTTCTCCTTTTAGAGCTGCTGTGGCAATATAGTCTTGGTTTTGGGTATAATACTTAGCCGAAATAAAGAGGTCTGTCGCATCAGAAAGGTCATAAGTCACTTTTGTATTTAGTGTGTAATTGTTAAAAGGCTCTACTGTATTTAGGGCATCCGTTTTATTTAAATCATAACCATCACTGCAATTTCTATCTAAAAAAGCACTCACGCCAAGCATCTTTTTTTTATAATTAATTGTAGTACTTAAATCGTGCGTGTTAAATGTCCCAAACCTATAACTAGCGTTCCCTTTAAAACCGTTTTTTGGGGTTTCTGTAATGATGTTAATCACCCCGCCAAGCGCTTCACTGCCATAAAGACTAGACGAGGCGCCTTTAACAATTTCTATCTGTTTGATGTTGCCAACCGTTATTCTGCTAATGTCTAAAGTACCCGCTGAACGACCAATAAGAGGAACGCCATCTACAAGAATTAAGGTGTATTGCGCATCTAATCCTTGCAGCTGAATCCCTTGTCCGCCACCAAAATCTGGGATCGTTATTAATCCTGTTTGTTCATTAAGAATGTCGTTTAGCCGCATGGCGTTAGCACGCTCAATGTCCTTTTTAGAAACAATTTGAGCAGGAAGCGGTAAAGAAGATAATTGCCTTACCGTTCGTGTTGCTGTAATAATAACTTCATCTAAAGTTTCAGTTTTAGTGGAATCCTTTACGAGCACTTTAGTTTCCTGAGAAAATAAATGGGCTATAAAAAAAAGCGAAAAATAAACTGTGAAATGTTTGTTATTTAGATTCATTCTTAATTAAATTTGCGACAAATATATAGCTTATTTTAATTCAGTCTAAATAAGAATAAGTAAATTTTAAACCTTTTTAAATTAATAAAAACAAACCCATTAAAAATGAAACAATTAGCCATTTTAGCCCTAGTAACTTTAACATTTTCAGGAATTGGAAATGCCCAAACTAAAAAAACCAAAGACCAAAACGCCATAAAAGACCTGTGTGGTTGTTATGATATTACCTTTAAATATGCCGAAACATTCTCCCCAGATTCAACCTATTTAAAAGCCAAAAATTACAGGGCGCATGCCTTAGAATGGGCGGAATTGGTAACTGATAAAGACGATAAAATAGGTATTCAGCACTTATTAGTGGTTAATGATACCATGGTTATTAAGCATTGGCGCCAAGACTGGGAGTTTCAAAACCAAAAGCTATTTACTTACGACTCTAAAAATACGTGGCATGTAAATGAACGCCCTGAAGCAGCGGTAGAAGGGCAGTGGGCTCAAAAAGTATATCAAGTAGATGATAGTCCAAGATATTCTGGTTCAGGAACCTGGGTTCATGTAGACGGCAAACACTATTGGAAAAATAAAACAGCGGCGCCATTACCAAGACGAGAATACACCAAACGCGATGATTATAACATCATGCTGAGAGGCAACACGGTTGAGCTAACAAATTATGGTTGGTTGCATGAACAGGATAACGACAAAGTGATCAGAGAAAACGGTAAAGAAGAACAGGTATTAGCTCAGGAGAAAGGCTATAATAGTTATACTAAAGTGGCAGACGAAAAATGCAAAATTGCCAGAGACTGGTGGAAAGAAAACAACAGCGTCTGGAAAAAAATAAGACAAGAATGGGATCTCGTTTTTGCAGAAAACAAGGTTGTACAACTGAAAGAAAAAGTAGAGGGCAAACGCTTGTATCAACACTTATTTGCCTTAGATAATACGGCCAGTAACAAAGAAATAAGAGCGATCATCACTAGTTTTTTAAATTAATAAATACCCTTATAACAGGACACCTTTTGCATTATGGAAGATATAAACACGATTTATTATAACACATTTGGGATTGCTTTTCAATGGAAAAGGTGTACTGCTAAAGATTTTAGAAAGATTCAAATCGTCTTTAGAAACACCGGGTTGTTTTTAACCCAAAAGGAGCTTATTCAATTTTCTAAGCATATCGAGAACACCTTAAACAGCTCCCGTTTATGTCATGACTGTAAAAAAAAGAAGTGTAGTAAATTATTACTCTTAGAAGCGCCAAACCCGCAAACCAGTTTTTCGATGACTTATAAAGAGTTAAAAGACATTCAAGACCTTGTAAAAGGGACCTTATTTCACCTGGAGTTGGAGCGCTTATTAAAAAACTGACCCTAAGAATGGAATTGCTAGCCGGCTCACTAGGCTGTAGGCGAGAACATAAGCTTTCTATAGCTTAGCATCACGCCCCATACGTAACTTTTTTGTTGGGAATTAGCTACTGGCTACGCCCTTTATTCCGCCATATAAAACCAATTTTTGTTTCTAAATACAAGAATAATACCCCATGAAAAAGGGTGAATTCCCCCTTGTTTACCCTAGTTATAACTCATAATTTTAATGTGTATTTATTTAGTAAACACGCTATAACGCTGTCACTTCAGTATGCCTTTGGCGACTTCAAATAGTGCAGCTTATCTTAAAACACGTTATTATGAAAAAAAAATCAAAAGAACAGAAACCTTGGTTCAAGGTACCTTTGAACTATGAGCAGAAACCCAATGAGAAAATAGACCTCATAGGCTTTCTTTTTAACTGTAGAGGGCTATTGCTTCAGCAGCAAATAGCTGAAAACAATACACTTGTTTTTAATATACTGGAAACACGCAATTCTGATAAGGGAAAAGCCCCCCCTAATTTAGATCAGTTGCGATTATTTATTGCTCCGGCAACCGATAAACGCATTTTAAAGGTGACGAATCTTCAGGAAATGGAAAGCTATAAAGCTTACGAACCTATTCTGAGCACTATAAAAAGTGGTACCGTTGAAATACAACCCATACCAGAGAGCCTCTCTCAATTTTGGCTGTATTGTAAATGTCGTATCACAGGAAAATTATCAAAGTGGTTTAACAGTGGCTTTGTTTGGGAAAATAAGGCTGTTTGTAATGCCAGAGTACATATTTGTGAGATTGATCACCTACGGTTTTGGATCCATAGGATTCCAGACCATATTATTGCAAAAATCCCAGATGCCATATTAAAGCCTGAACTCATAAAACCAGTACCAAGACCTTTTCCAGATCCACCGCCATTTGAGCGTTTGGATCCCGCTGTAATAGGGCAAACCCAAGCTGTGAATATCTTTGACACGAAATCGGCAGGAATGAAGCGTCAAGAAATAACAGCACAATTACCAGAATTGGGGTCTGATATAAAACAACAACTCGCCTCGGGGAATCTCAACACTATTAGAGAATCTATTGTAAACAATTACACTTTATTCCATCCGTGGTTTTGTTTATGGCCTTGGTGGTGGCCTTATTTTTACCGTTGTAAAGAACTGGCAGTCGTTAAAACAGATGCCAATGGAAGATTTGATACCAGCGTGACCTATTCATGCTTTGGTGATAAACCAGACATTTATATCTGGGTAGAATATTTCATTAATGGCGAATGGACAACGGTGTACAAGCCACCAATTCCATGTCATACCCATTGGAATTACGCCTGTGGTACAAATATCAACATAACAATTACCGATCCTCGGGTACCAGGAGATTGCTGTTGTAACTGTCCTATAGGAGGTGATTTGGTTTTTTTAAGAACGATAAGTCACCATACTAGTGTGCGACATATTCAGCAAACAGACCACTTTCAGTCACCACCAAATCAAGCAACAGCTTATAACCGTATTGGTTTAACCGATGCTGGTGCTACTGGTGACCCCGGCATATTAGAATCAGTTGTGGGCGATTATAAACGTCCGTTTGGAGGGAAACCTTCATTTTATATGGGCTTTGGTAGTGACCTTCCTAATACTGGTATTTATCATTATAGATGGAGTTACCGTCAGCTAAGGTCTGCAGATTTATCGGCAGTAGCCGATTCCTTTAAACCCTTGATTCCGTCTGGTGGTGAAGTGAGAAAAGGCTATGATTATGAATATTTAGATTCTAATGGTGACCTTCAAATCGGGCCAGATAGTGTAAAATTGGGTCCTTTTTCTGTTGGAGATAACGACAACCTGTATATCATTCCACCACAATCGCCTAGTGAGGCCCCTTTTAATGTGGCGCAATCGTCAGAACCACAATGGCATCAGCAAACCTATAATATGAGTACGATTAGTTTTGATACGACTCAGTTACCTGGTGGTGATGGCTTATATGAATTTAAATTAGAACTGTTTGACAAGGCTGGAAATCTGCTCAACAATATTCAAAGGGATATTCTTAAGGTCCCTAAATATGACAATGCAGGCCTTAGTGAAAACGCACCAGATATTTTGTTGGATGACCCTACAGGAAATGCCATTACTGGTGGTACCGCAGATGCATTTAAGATGGTCATGAGGTTTGACAATGAAAGTTGTGTTGCCGATATATTCACCATAAATGTTGATGGTGCTCCTGCTGCTGTAGATTGTTGTGGCTTTGTGAAATACAAACCAAATGGGGCAGAAGAGGACCTTGAAATCACTTTTGAGGCCAGGCATCCAAACAATTTTGCGGTGTTTAGTTTTGGTGTGGTAAAAGGGACTTGTGGCGCTGTATCTAATGCTAATAGCAACGGTATGGTGATCGCGTCTACCGCAGTGTATGACTTAGATACGGCTACTGGAATTTATAGCCAGGAGTTCACACCAGAAGCCTTACTAGGGTCCTGTTATAACAGTGGTATAGGTAAGGCGGCTTTCGGTCAAAATTTACATGTATATACTATGGCTACCGATGGTCAAAGTCGTGTAAAGCATGACGCCAGTAAAAATGCGGCTTTTGCACTAGAACCATAAGACTAATTTTTACCCTGAGAGGAATTAATCTAATACTCATTACAAGCCCGTTAACTTTTGTGTTAACGGGCTTAAATGTGTCCTTTTCTCCAATGGGAGATTAGTGCCTTCGCGACGCGTATAATAGGCAGTTGTCCTGAGCGTAATTAACACCCCAATAACCCAAAAGAGACCACGAGTTCTTGATTCACTTGTTCACCCTTTATATTTTTAGCAGGAATCCAATGATCTGGTGTTTGCTGAATTAAATCGATCATGAGTTGGTCAATCTTTGGATAATTTGAGGATCTGTCCAACCGAATATGATCAAGCGTTCCATGCTTAGTCACTGTAAAATGAAGCTTCGCCGGTTGTAATTTTCTAGCTTCAACCTTTTCAATAATAACGGCTTCTTTGCCTCTTGTTCTTAAAAACGCAAGCAGCGCTTTTTTTCCATTAACATAAGTGGCTTGTGTATCTGGTACAACAGAATAATGTGGCGAATCAAAAGTATCTTCTATCTGCCCCGTTTGTAAGTTTATGGCTGTAAATTCTATTCTTATATAAAAATCTAAAGTAGCATTTGGAGTTTTTAAAAGTGCTAGTTGTTTAGGCGTTAAGTCTGTGGTATACCCTAATTCTTGTTGGTTGGATGTTTTATCCTCTTTTATGGCAACAACCGCTACAGACTTTAAATCAATTATAGAATGAAACGTTTCTGGAGACATAAAATCACGAATGGAAGTCGCTTTTTTTAAATCACTTACCGTCATAGGTTGAAACCTTGGGCCAACATCATAAATAAAATCGCTAAAGAGATTACTGTTAGTTTCCTTAATATTTAAAGGGTTAGCAGGCAAATTCACTACGTTAAGTGCCGTTTCTTCTACTTGTACTTTTACTTCTGCACTGCGCCATTGGTCACAACTCAAAACCATAAGACTCGATGTAATCATTACCAAGCTTAAAAGTTTAATTTCTTTTTTCATAACTGTTATTTTTAGTGTTCAAGTAAAACTAGAGTTACTTCACTCAAAAAGTGTCAAAAGAATGTAAAAGAAGTGTCAACTTATATAAAATGTGCTAAAATTGTATGTTATTTACAAGTAATTATGATGAAACGTAACACTTATTTATTTAAAGGCTTGTTAATACTTGTATTAGGCACTCTAATACAATCGTGTACAACACAGACCAATAGCAAAAATGCCGATATTATAAAAGTGGCGCTACGTGATGTTGGCCATCAACTATTACTAAATAATCAAGACTCAACATCACGAGTTAAACCAATTATTGCTTTAGAAGAATTCAAATACCAAATAGCGTTTGAAAACCACCTAATCATCCATCCCGATAGTTTAGTGCGCATCATGACAAATAGCTTTAAAAAAGCAAACGTATCACAACATTATTTGACTGAAGTTTTGCAATGTAAAGATCCGCAAGTGGCTTACAGCTATCAAATGAAGGCTACTATTGAAAAAGGCATGGTGCCCTGTATTGGTAGAGTTTTAGAGAAGGGGTGTTATACCATTACTGTAAAATTTACTAAAGCTCCAAAACCAATGGTAACCGCTAGGGATTCATTACTTTGGGTTTTAGCTGCGGGTTTTGTATTGTTAGCCGTTGTCCTGTATAAAAAAAACGCAAAGACAACGCATACACCGACCAACGAGAACTACGAAGTTATAGGACACTACAAATTTTACCCAGAACAGAACAAACTCATTAAAGAAGCGCTTGAAATTAGTTTGTCTAAAAAGGAGTGTGAGTTACTAGCCATCTTTATTGCGCACCCAAACCAAATTGTCACCCGTGATACATTAACAAAAAAGGTTTGGGAAGATAAAGGAGTAATTGTTGGCCGGAGTTTAGACACGTATATTTCTAAACTGCGCAAACTGTTACAAGACGATGATTCCATTAAACTGACTAACGTGCATGGTGTAGGGTATAAGTTAGAATGTTAATGGTCGTTAAGCATAGCGTCGCTTTCTACTACTTTTGTTCGCTGGGTACAATATAAAGATCGTTAATATTAACCCGCTTAGGTTGTGTAAGCGTATAAAGTATCGCATTGGCAATATCTTCAGATTCTAAGGTGGTCATTTTTTGCATGTCCTCCATTTTTTCTTTAATATCTTCATCTGTAATGGTATCCGCAAGATTCGTATCAACAGCCCCTGGCTCAATAGAAGTCACATTAATACCATATTTTGGCGTTAATTCTTGACGCAAACCTTCAGAAAACATTTTTACAGCCGATTTCGTAGCACAGTAAACAGCGCCACCAGGGAAATAACGGTGTGCCGCCATAGACGAAACATTAATTATAGCGCCGCCTTTACTTCTAATTAATTCTGGTAACACAGAAGCTACGCCATTAAGAACCCCTTTTAAATTCACATCAACCATTTGGTCCCATTCCTCTGTTTTTAATTTTTCTACAAAAGATAAAGGCATTAATCCTGCATTGTTAATCAAGCCATCCACTTTACCATAAGCTTTCACTGTTTTCTCTAAAGCCGTTTTAAAATCATTACTTTTAGTCACATCACCAACAGCCACTAAGGCCTGTCCATGGTCTTTTTCGATAACTTTTTTAAGTGCGTTCAATTGGTCTTCACTTCGTGCCATAAGAACCACTTTCGCGCCGTTTTTAGCTAATTTTTTTGCTGTGGCTTCTCCAATACCGCTTGACGCGCCAGTTATTATTATTACTTTGTCTTTCAATTCCATAGTGGTTTTTTTTAGATTACTTACTGAAATCAATATAAGATAGGAATGCTTATCAGGTTAACTGAAACGCAGTTAATGTTGACTAGATTGAATAGTGATTTTGAAGGTTACAAACAGATTATATACGGTCTTATAATGCAGAGTCTCATAAAACCAGAATGCTATAGGACTCTACAAAAAATAGCTATTAATCATTAAGCCTTTCCATAAGCATTGAAGAAAAATAGTGCACACCTGTTTTCATGCGTTCTTCATCTCCCTTCAACGTTGGCCGTTTTAATAAAATGTTTATGATGGTTTAGCATGAGCAGGTGACACCAAGGCCGTTAACCCAGAAACCCTACTAATTTAGAGGGTAAAGTTGTTAAATTAGATTTTTTTTAATCTAAAAATGTTAACCTTTTAATTTCTCAAACATTAAAAGAAAAACAATTAGAATAAATACGATGAAGACTTTAAAAAATGTAATCCCCGCAGTACTACATACCCTCTTTTTTAAATCATGTAGCAACAGCCGCTATTTACAAAGCTTTAAAGGTCTTTTCTGTTCTCTCTATTAAAACATATTTTAGTTCTTATTTTTTTTATTAACTTTATGATTGCCAACACTTAACCTATAATCTCATGAAAATTATTTCTTTGGTAACTGCCACAGTTGCATTGTTATTTAATACGATAGACTTTAACGTCCAACAACTATCAAAAAAAGTGTTGATAACACCCATACTTTTAGGGTTTTTAGTCGCTCATAATTTACAGGCTCAAGAGCTACCTCCAAAAGCTGCTTATTCCTATAACATTAAACAAATCCATAGTGGTCATAGCCTAACAGATCCATTATTTGGTGAGCCATGGCCAGGGCAATATGTTAATCTTATGACCGATTTAAGAGGCACTTGGGCAGGTGATGCTATTGGAAAATCCACCATACCAGGTTCACCAATATTTTGGCGTTGGGACAATGATAGTAGTGCTAATAATTATGGTGCACCTTCTGCAAGACACGATATTGAAGATTGGGAATTATTGGTGATTACCGAGGGCATCCCAATCCCTACAGACGGTGGAACGCCACCACTAATAACGCCAGCCAATGAATACTTATCGCTTTATGTAAATAACGCTTGGAATAACGGAAACCAAAACAATGGAGCACCTACGTTACTTTGGACCACATGGACCAATATTGATGATAGCGATGGGCCTTGGCGAGCGACTTTAGACACCTATGAACAACATTGGGAAGAAATGATGGATTATGCCAACGATAATAAACCAGTGGGCGCAACACCCGTTTATATTATTCCAGGACACAGAATGATGGCTAGACTCTATGACGATATTCAACTTAATAATGTTCCAGGTATTACTACTATAGATGAGTTTTTTAGTGATACCATTCACCCAAACACTATTGGAGCTTATGCTATAGCCATGATACATTATGCCTGTATATATAATGAAAGTCCAATAGGTTTAACTAATGATTTATCCAATGATGGTTCCTCTGGATTTGTAATTCCGAGTCCAGAATTAGCACTATACTTGCAAACCATGATTTGGGATGTCGTGACCAATTACTCAAGAACAGGAGTAACAGATTCGTCTTTGAGTGTTAGTAATAACGAGGTTGCCGAAAAACGTATTATTGTTTATCCTAATCCTACTTCTGAAACGCTTTTCTTAAATGCAAATAATGAGGCTATTAAAAAAGTTGAACTCTACAATATGATGGGGTCTTTATTACATTCAAAAGAAATAGAAGCTACAAACTATACTATAGATGTTTCTTCTTTTTCAACAGGAACTTACTTTTTAAAAGTATATGCTTCAGAATCTATTTTGCATAAAAAGATTTTAGTAAATAACAAGCGTTAAATTATTTTCTAACAATTAAAAACCGCCGTTAAAAACGGAGGCTTTGCTTTTCAGATTAGCCCCAAAGATCGCGAATCTCCTTGGTCGATTTGGTTAAAAGCAGAGCAGCGCGTTAAGAAATAGTCCAGTGGACTATTTTAACAAATGAGCTAGCTGGCGCTTTGGCAAACTACATTTTATTATTTTTTTATTCTAAAAACGTTCTCTACAATGTTAATGAAATCGAAGGAGGAGGTTGGGCGATAGCCAAACTCATACAAGATTTACGAGCTCCTATTTATCAAACTAAGGGTGGAGCTAGTAAACACTTTTTATGCGACTAGCCTGTGCTGAGCGTAGTCGAAGCATAGGAGGGAAGCATAAATCGAACTTGTGAGATTCACGAATTCTTAAAACAATAGAAATGTATGAGTAATGTGTGTGGAATGGTTAAGATTATTTTCTAACTTTGAACGAATAATTTTTGCTAGTAATGGAATGTGCCACAATCTTTTATGATAAAGAACACTATTTCCCGATGCATTTGCATCCAGATCGTTATACGTTTTCATACATTTTAAATGGAAGTGCGAATCTAATATGCAATAACTCCATGTTTATTTTAAAACCAGGAGATTTAGTTATAATTCCGCCCTTTGTTGCTCATCAAACATTAATAGAACATTTTTTTCATTATAAAGTCATTAGAGTACCAAAACTCCATTCTTTCGTAAGTTTAAATCGCAGCCAATTAGGTTTGACTATAATAAAAGATGACAGCTTATATAATTTTCAATATAATCAGTGGTTTGATCTGATTAGAACTAATGATAATGAAAAAATCAAAATACCGCATGTATTTGAGCCTTTTTTGAATAATCAAACTTTCGATTTAACTAAATCAAAAGTTCTTTTAAAAGAAGCATTAATACATTTAGAGAATAATTTTAATAGACCAATACCAGTTGAAGAATTATCTGATTTAACACATTTAAGCGAAAGTCATTTTCAACGTCTTTTTAAAGCAAATATAGGAATCTCGCCTATGCGTTATCTACAAAATCTTCGCATTGAAAAGGCCAAAGAGTATATTAAGGTTAGAAACGGTTTTACAGATATCGCCTATGATACTGGCTTTTTTGATCAAAGTCATTTCAACAAATACTTTAAGATTAATGTAGGGATGATTCCTAAACGATATGCAGATTTGGTTAAAAATGATTGAATTATACAATTTTAAGGTTTAAAATTAGCAGAACTTGCATATAAAACTTAAGTCATGCAATATTTAAACCCTGAAGAAGTAAAAGAAGCCCAAGAATCATTGATACGCTATTGTGGTGAGTTTTCTCCCTTTATTGCTGAAAAAGCCTCTGGAAGTTATATTTATGATAAGAAAGGCAATGCAATCCTAGATTTCACCTCTGGTCAAATGTGTTCCGTATTTGGTCATAATCATCCAAAGTTTATAGAAATACTAGAGAAAGCGGGTGATAGTGCTATTCACTTATTAAGCTCTATCCTATCACCTCCAGTTATTAATCTTGCCAAAAAATTAACAAGCGAACTGCCCGATAGTCTAACCAAATGTATCTTATTAAATACAGGGTCTGAGTCTAATGAAGTTGCCATACGAATGGCAAAACTGGTTACTGGAGGTTTTGAAATCATAGGTTTTTCAGGTTCTTGGCACGGTATGACTGCTGGTGCACAATCCTATACCTATTCAAAAACAAGAAAGGGGTATGGGCCAACTATGTCTGGCAGTTTAATGATACCTGCGCCTTACGAGTATCGTTGCCCAATAAAACATTGCAATGGTAGCTGTGATAATACTTGTCTTGAAGTTGGTATGAAAATGGTAGACCAACAATCGGTTGGAGCATATGCTGCATTAATCGCTGAGCCTTTGTTGAGTGCGGCAGGCATTATTGAATTAAAGCCAAATTATGTTAAAAGGTTAAAAGAGCTATGTGATGAACGAGGCTTATTATTAATATTTGATGAAGCCCAAACTGCAATGGGTCGACTTGGGACAACCTTTGCTTTTGAACGGTTCGATGTAGTTCCCGATTTCTTAACTTTATCAAAAACGTTGGGAGGAGGCCTTCCTCTAGCTGCAATGGTTACAACTACAGAAATTGAAGAAGAATGCCATAAAAGAGGTTTTGTATATATGACTTCCCATGTATCAGATCCCTTTTGTGCATCTTTTGGATTAGCTGCCTTTGAAATACTTTATGAACAAGAATTAGCAAAAAGTGCTTCGGAAAAAGGTCTGTACTTAAAAGGAAAATTGATACAGTTACAAGAGAAGTACGAATGTATAGGTGATGTGAGAGGGAGTGGGCTTTTATTGGGTGTAGAAATTGTAAAAGATCGAGAAACAAAAATTGCCGATGACAGTTTGGGTCAAAGTATATGTAGTAGATGCCTCGAGTTGGGTTTAAATATGAATATAGTAAGAATGAAAGAGTATGGAAGTGTTTTTAGAATTGCTCCTCCATTAACCATAAGTAAAAAAGAAATAGATTTAGGCATTACGATGTTGGATGAAGCCATACATGATTGTATTAAATGATTATTAAAAGTTACTATTAAAGTTCCATAATTAGCAAAATACTCGTTAGGAAAGTATGGCGAATAAGCTAAATCTTAGTTTTTGATATTATGTAAATTAGAAGTAGTGTGTTTTTACATAGATGAAGCGTTGACAAAACGGCCTCAGAAAATTTTATTCACCCTTTTATATTTGATAAATTAGATATTTTCTTTTATTTTTTTCTTTTCAAAAGCTTCTTCTACAATGTTAATGAAATCGAGTTATTTAATGAGATTCTTGAGCTCCTATGTATTAAATAGGAAAGGAGCGAGTAAACACGCTTTTTATTCGGCTAGCCTGCATCGAGCGTAGTCGAGATGACGAAGGAGGTTCATAAGTTCCTCTAAAAAACAATAAAATCCTTGCGAATAAACCGCTTGCGGTTCACGAACTCCTATTTTATAAAATAGAAGAGGTTAGCGTAAATACGCTTTGCCCGAAGCAGGAGCGTAGTCGAAGGCCAGGAGCGTAGTGGCTATCAACTCGTAAGATTCACGAATTCTTAAAACAATAAATAGGCGTAAGTAATGTGTGTGGAATGGAATTACGCTCACTAATTTTGAATAAAAACCATGAAGTTATTCTATACTTCTTATAACTAAATACTTATTACCTGTTTAGGTATTTTATCTTATGTTTAGGGATAATTAACAGCTACAATGAAAAAACGTTAGTGCTATTGTTTTCTACATTTGTTTTTAAAATAAAGCATGCGCAAACTATTACTTTTGGACTTCTTACAGATAAAGACGCGCTAGAGAGGCTCAACCACTGCTTGAATAATTAAAATATGAGTCGTTTTTTCGTGAGTATATTTATTATATTACTGCCTTTTAGGTTAATACCAGAGTTATTAGAATTATAAAATTGGAGTATTTTGATCTTTATTACAATTAACTGCATTAATAGGTTGGATCTATATTATGATATCATGAGGAGGTGATAGAAATAGACTTACATAAAATGTTAGGTAAAACTGATTTACTAACAAGTATTAAAACTAAAAATGAGATATTGACGTGATATCTAAAGTCATAAATAAATACGTTAGAGCTAAATAGTCCCAATAAAATAGTATGAAATTAAAATTCTTAAACAAACGAAAGTTCTGGTGGCGCTTTATTGTTGTTATGGTATTACTACCAATACTATTTTTTAGTGCCGTAGTATTATATATTTATTCAGAACAAGACCACATTATTCAAAATGAAATTGCTGTTTTAAATAAGCAACACCAAGGTTTGATTACGATTGGTGACACCCATTTGTCACTTTTTAAGAACTTTCCTGATATTTCTTTTAAGGTAGATGATGTAAAGATCTATGAAACTAAAGATGCTAATGCAGCAGCAATCCTAGATGTTGCTGATATCTATACGGGTTTCAATATATGGGATATTATGAATGGAAACTATAGTATTCGGTCACTTATTATCGAAGAAGGCTTCTTTGATATTGTGCTACATAAAGATGGAACAATCAATCTTCAAAATGCTCTAGAATCTTTCGAGGAAACAGAAACAAAAAGTGACGCCTTTGTAAATATCCAACTAAAGAGTATTAAGTTACATAATCTAGATATTCATAAAAAAGATGAAAAGGAAAATACAGATCTAGAAACTTTTATTTATGAAGGTAAAGGTGGGTTCAATATAAATAGTGAACTAATTTCTGCTCATATAGATACCAAATTTGAAATGAATTTGATTAATAATGGAGACACCACCTATGTCCGTCACAAACATTTTGAACTTCATACAGACCTCACACTCAATCAAAATACGGGACTGCTTACCGTTAAACCTTCAGGTATTAAAATGGAACACGGTGATTTTGAGATCGAAGGATCTATAGATACTAAAAATGAGCTAGACCTTGACCTTTCGATAAAAGGCACAAAGCCAAACTTTGATATGCTCATTGCTTTTGCTCCAGAAGATGTTATTCCTGTTCTGGAACGCTACAGTAATGCAGGGAAAATCTATTTCAATGCTCTGATTAAAGGACCTACACGCAACCAAAAAACACCCTTTTTTGATGTACATTTTGGTGCAAGTGAAGCTTTTCTCGAAAATACAGATAAAGGTAAACGCGTTGACGATATGGGCTTTAGTGGCCATTTTACCAATGGAGAAGACCGCAATTTACGCACAATGAAATTCTCGTTAACAGATATGACTGCCAAACTAGAAACAGGGACGTTTTCAGGTAATCTTGTTGTTGAAAATTTTGAAGAACCTGAAGTGAATATGCAATTAAATGTTGATTTTAATCTAGACTTTATGGCCAGTTTTCTCAATCTCACAGACATAGAAAACACCTCTGGAAATGTTTCATTAGAAATGAATTTTCACGATATTATTGATCTAGATCAACCTGAACTTGCACTCAATACACTTAATCAAGCCTATTTCACAGAGTTGAAAGTAACAAATCTAAGTGTATCTTCTGCAAATCTTCCTGCGTCATTAAAACAACTCAATGCGCACCTTATAATGAATGGTAAAAAAGCAACTCTTGATCAATTTGATATGTTATTGGGTAACTCTGATGTATCCATAACAGGATACATATCTGATCTTCCTGCTATTATACATCATACCAACACTCCTGTAGTTGCGCATTTGGAGATTAAATCGAATGTACTTGATATTTCAGAAATAACCCGTTATTCTGTAATAGACAGTACAGGTATAGATGAACAAATTAAAAATTTAAGTACTGGCTTCTCGTTTAAATCATCGGCTAAGGCCTTTACAGAGTCGCAATACTTACCAGAAGGAGAATTTTTTATAGATAGTCTTTATGCTCAACTTAAACATTATCCACATGAATTACATGATTTTCATGTTGATGTTCTTATTGGCGATAAAGACCTCAAAATTGTAGATTTTACCGGTTTTATTGATGATTCAGATTTTCATTTTAATGGACAAGTATATAATTATGGCTTTTGGATGCAAGACCAACTTAATGGAGATGTAGATTTGGACATGACGTTAACATCAAATTTATTACGCTTAGAAGATATATTTTCATACCAAGGAGAGAATTATGTACCTAAAGACTATCGTCACGAAGAGTTTGAAAAACTAGTCTTACACCTTAATTCTAGTATGCATTACAAAGATTCAGCATTACATTCCATAGATCTAGATCTTGATAAGCTTAATACTAAAATGCATTTGCATCCTTTACGATTCGAAAATTTTAAAGGTCATTTTCATTATGAAGACGATCACCTCGTCATTCAAAAATTTAATGGTAAAATAGGTAGAACTGTTTTTGGTGTAGACCTTAACTATTATCTAGGCGATGATGAGGCTATAAAAAAACGTGACAATTACCTTGCATTGAAAGCAAATTACATAGATTTTGATCAACTTTTTAATTTTAATGGGTCACCTTCACCAGCGACTCAAGTAACAAAAGCTAAAATAGGAGCAGAAACTGCAGATGTTAAAGAGCACGCAGAAGCTTTTAATCTCTATGAACTACCATTTACAGATATGAAATTTGATGTAACTGTTGGTCATTTTATATACCATCGTATTGATTTGCAAAATATTAATGCCAATTTGCGTACTACACAAAATCATTATATCCATGTTGATACATTTTCTATGAATGCGGCTGGAGGTAACTTTAAAATGTCCGGCTATTTTAATGGTAGTGACCCAAAACATATTTACATGAAGCCAGATTTAGTTGCAGAGCATGTAGATATAGACAAACTACTGTTTAAGTTTGAAAACTTTGGACAAGATTATTTAGTGTCTGAAAATTTAAAAGGTACAGTTTCCTCTCGTATTAATGGAAAAATTAGGGTATATCCAGATTTTGTTCCAGACTTGGATCAATCAGAAATTCATATGGATGTCGAAGTACTTAATGGTAAATTACAAAATTATGATCCCATATCAATGTTATCTGATTATATGGGCGATAAAAATCTTAAAAACATAAAATTTGATACACTCAGAAATCATCTAGATATTACTAATGGACGCATAACAATACCTAACATGACTATTGAGTCTACGCTAGGACATTTGGAGTTGTCAGGCACACAAGATAGCGATCATAATATTGAATATTACTTAAGAATCCCTTGGAAAACCGTAAAAAAGGCAGCACGTTACAAACTATTTGCTAATAAAAATAACAACGGTAATGAAGCAGAAATTGAAGATGATGAAATTATAGAACGCGACCCTAATAAGAAAGTACGTTACCTCAATATAAAATTACATGGAAATGTAGATGATTTTAAAGTGTCAATGGAGAAGGCGAAAAAACCTGAAAAGGAATGAGATTTTAGGATAGTCCTTTAATGGTAGGCATCTTACACTCTTATTTATTGCTACATTATTGAAGTAAATAAATTATATTCTTTTGGAATTTCTACTCCTTTAAATCCATTTGTAAGTCCATAAAGTATAATCATGCTTAACAGGATACCAAATATTAAGATGAAAAAGGATTGCCTATGGGGCCTAATACCAAGTGGGCTGTACTTCATTTTTTTAAAATGTACAGCAGCAATATGTCCGAAAAATGAAATTATTGCTAGACCGTAATATGGAACAAAAAACAAATTTAACGGAAAAATGTTTAGCCCAGCAGCTCCAAAATAGAAGTTAGTGTCTAAATTTAAAATAAATCTACCTGACAATACTGCGCCAACATGAACAACAAGAAAGAATGCCATATAAAGCCCTGAAGAGATATGCAATTTTTCAAAAAAAGAGGAAGCGGTTTTACGTTTTCTTGAGAACAGTTTTAGCCCTGAAACTATTTGAACAGCAACAGCTAAAAGCAATATGGCTTCAGTAATTACATTTCTATAAACAAATCTTAATTTCTGCATCAATTCAATATGAGCGTTTGGACCAAATAGACTGTACAAATGATTGAATAAGTGAAAGCCAACAAAAATGGATAGGGTAATTCCAGTGAAGTAATGTAGTTTTTTTATGTTCATTTTAAACTGTTTTAAGTTCCAATTATCAATACTATTCCTATGGCTAAAAGTACAAGCCAACCTGGGTGTTTTCCTTTATTTCCAATGAAAACCAATAACGAGGATAAAATCATAGTGGTGCTAATGGACTTGACCATAAAGTTAATGAGTTGTGATTTTTCTAAAACTGAAATTTTCAACAAAAGGATTCCAATACACCAACCAAAAACCGTTGCCAAATGCCATGTTGCCCAAAGGATACGTAAATGGCGTTCTTTTAAAGATTCATTAGCTTTTGTAGGAATCCATTTTCCCTTAATTCTTTTGCTATTGAAAATTAGGTATTCACCCAAAATAGAATGTGCTATTCCCAATAGGAAGCACAAAATTCCACCAATAAAAAAGTATGTGTTCATTTAGCTATAGTTTTTGGATTGCTCTTAATTCACAGCCCCTCCAGTAAGATAAAAAGCTGTTAAACTAATTGTGTTTATTATTAAATGTGCCAAAATTACCGGAAACAATCTTTTTTTAGCTACTAGATAAACTGTTCCAAAAATAAGTGCAATAAAGGTAGTTGTAATGATGCCTGCCAACCCTTGATAAACATGAAGCATTCCAAATATAATTGCATGTATTAGCATGGCTACAATCCAACCTATTTTATTTGTACCAAAAACATCGGTCAAACGGTTTAGCAAATATCCACGCATCAATAATTCTTCACCCAAAGCAGCTCCAATCCAAACCACAGTTATGAGATAAGTAATAAATAGTATCGGCTTTCCAAGAAAAAATTGAAACCTATTGGCCACCTCTGCTGGTTTTTCCAATCCGAAATGCGATAGAATAGGATCTAAAATGAGTCCCATAAGCAAAAAGACCACTAATACTGTTGCTAGGGCTAATCCTATGTTAATGAACCATTGGCGTTTCTCTTTAGGTAAAAGCAACCCCAAATCGCGCCACATAGCTTTTCTTCGTTTCATAAAAAGGGTTGCTATAAAAATAGCACACCAGATAGCTATTGAACCAGCGCCATTAATTTTGAAATGATCAGCTACAGCTTTAACAATATGCATGATGGACAACACTATAGTAATTTCTAGTATAGGAGATAATTTATTTTTCATGATTGATGATTTGTTTTTTGATGATGATCTGATAACAGGAAAATTTTATGCTATGACTGTTTCCTGGCGACTATAGTTTCTTTACCGTTAAAAAATTCAAACTCATGACCAGAATTCTTAAAGGTTAGGTGCTTGTTTGGAAACTCCCCATTTATATGGAATCTGGTTTCAGAAAGTGGTACAATTTCGTAAATGTATTGGCCTTTACTTCGAAATAGCAATTTGCCGTTTTGATAGATAATCTCATCTATCTGTCCATTTTTATATAGATAGGTGCCTTCATAGCTTTTTAGTATGTTTTCAGGAATGGTAACGCTTGCCACTAAATCTACCGAGATGGTTTTGTCAAGCGTTCGTTGAATGCTTTGTTTTGAGACACTTTTACCATCATTAAAAAACAAACTTAATTGATTGATTTGCTCATCATTAACCATGTCTTCAGACGTTTTCCCTTCATTATGAAGCTGTTTGATTCTGTTTATCCATTTTATAGAATGCTCTTTATATACCGTAAGTGTTTTTTTATTTGATGACAACGTCCCATGAGCAGGCACAATAATAGTATTGGTATCACCTAATGCTAGAGCTTTATCAATAAAATCTAAATGCCCTTTGCTGCCACCACCATAATAAAAATGTGGAAAAGAATTGGTCATAAACGTGTCTCCCATAAATAGCGCATTATTGGTTTTAAAGTACACCAAAACATCATCAAAGGTGTGAGCAATACTGTGGTACAATGCTACGGTTTCATTTCCCATATCTATGGTATAAGAATTCTTAAATGTCACAGCAAACATAGCATTTGAATATTTTACATTTTCCTGTGAAATAATAGTAGCTCCAAGCTCCTTAAAAAAACCATTCGCACCACTGTGGTCCATGTGGTTGTGCGTGTTAATGACATATTTGATAGGTTTCCCAGAAAGTTGTTTTATAGCATTCAGTAGGGCTTGTTGATTATTGTTGCCAGACATAGGGTCTATTAATAGCAAACTTTTAGCACCAATAAAAACGCCTATATTGGTGTTGTAGTTTTGATGCTTTAAAACATATAGATTATCGCTTATTTTTTGTTGCACAAATTCTGAAGAAGTTAATAGTTTACTTTCGATTTGGTCATTTGCTTGAGTATCTTTTTTTGTTTTCGCTTCGGTACAAGAAGTACTTAAGAGTGTAAAAGCAATAAGTGTTAGAATATTAAAGTATTTCATTGGTTTTAATTATATATTTTAAGATTAAAGTATATGACAACAGGTAACAAATCAAGGTGACCAATGCGCCTGTAAATGGTATATTAAACCAGTATTTTTTGCCCAAACAAACATAAAAGCCAGCAACAAGAATGTTCAGGGTCAATAGAAAATGATCTGCTTGAAATGTATCAGAATGGTTGATAGATAGATAAAGATTTATAATTCCAAAAAAGAGAAGGCCCATACTATGACTTGCATTAAAGCCAATCCAAGCTTTCCACATGGTTGTGCGCTTGGTCAATATTGGGTGAGATGATTTCATTTCAGAAATAACATGAGTATTTCTAGAGGAAAACGTGTTAGTAAAGAAGGTATAGAATAAATGAATACTTCCAAGAACACTAAAAATGAAGGCGCCAATTATCCATAAATATTTAGCAATCACAATCATAAATGTTTAGTTTTTTATGGGTTTTATATCTATAATTTGCAGTATCTCTTTTTTCACTTCTGCCATATAATGGCCATCAAGTTCCTTATATCGCGTCATTTCATAAAAACCAATTAAATGTTTATAGAGCAACGATGCTTTAATCTGTGCCTCATTATCCTTATAGCCGTTTTCTATCAATAGTCTTTTGACATAATCAATTCTTTGGTTATCAACATCATCAATAATATTTGAAATCGATTTGTCTTTAACAGCATATCTTTTTAAATAAAAAATAAAGTCTGAATACGGCAGCTTGCGGTATGTTAAATCTATAAGTTTGTTTATTTTTTGTGTTGGGTTTTCTTCAATACTTGTGATTTCAATGATTTTTTTTGTTTTATTTTCCACCCAATAATTAACCATTTCTCTTATAAATTCCTTTTTGGTTTTGAAATGCCAATAAAAACTGGATTTATTACAGTTTAATGTTTTTGACATTTTTTCAACCACAATTCCAGAAAACCCTTTTTCAGAAAATGTTTTATAACCAAGCTTTAACCAATCTATTTTTTGTGCGACTATTTTAGGCATATTATTAAACGTTATCGTTTATAAAACAAATTTAAATTATTTATTAAACGTAAGCGTTTATTAAACTGTTAAAGTTTTGTATATCATATAAAAAATAGTGCTGCATTTTTTATTGACGTCAAGAGAAAAATGAATTGTTAAAGAATCGAACATTTCATTATTTAATGAATTTAAAGGTTACGTAATATATTAGAATCCTACATGTTATATAAAACAGATTCTCGATACATATATAAAACACTGTCGTGTTTGGCTATAGCTTGATTAGGTCAAACAACCCTAAAAAGCGCTATTACGCTAAGTGTTATAAAATGTACTGTATTGTTCTACGTGGCGCCTGTCCTGAGCATTAGGCCAAGGGCAACTTGAGCTTTGCTCACCCCGTTAATATTGATTTAGCAGTGATCGCGAATCTCCTTTACCACTTTGCCCGAAGCGGTCCTGAGCTTATCCAAGGCTAGGAGCGTAGTGGCAATCAAACTCGTGAGATTCACGAGTTCTTAAAACAATAGATAGGCGTGAGTAATGTGTGTGGAATGTTATTGATGCTACAAATTATATTATATTTGATAGATAATTAATAAACTTTATATTTAAATGAAATATTTTTTGACATTATTTTTATTGACAACAAATCTATATGCACAAGATGTTTTTCTTGAAACTCAAATTCCAACACCTAATAATAGTATTGGCAATTATGAACAAGTATTAAATAGTTATTTAAATGCAGGAAACAACAAGTTATATTACGAAAATGTTGCTTCTAGTGTCTCAAATTTTCTAAATGGAACTAATAATAATGCGACGGGTACAGTTCCTGAGTGTGAAGAAAAAGATACAACAGAAGAAAAAATACGCTGTTATGAACAACTAGCTAACAATAAATTATACGACCTTCAAATTCTTCTTAAAGAAGTTCTGGATGCTTCAGATATAGTTGGAGTTGATAATGACTATATATCAAGAGTTATTGATGCTGTTTTTGCAAATGTAGTAGATATAAAAGGAACATTTACTCCTGAAATAATAAATGATGTTGATACAAATAAAAAAAGTTTTTTTGTTGAGGGAGAACAAATTAGTAATCAAATATCTTATGCTGATATTAATGGAGATGGATACGATGATTTTGTTACAAGATACATTGAAAACGGTCTAGCCAAAATTGTTTCTCGTATATCTTATGGAGATGGTTCTTTTGGAGATCGTATACCAACTATTACAAGTAATGACTCATCAAAAACCTTTTATCAAACACTCGGCTCTGTTACTAGGCAAAATCCATTTTATTTACATGATGTTAATGGAGATGATAACAACGATATTATTTTTGTATATCATGATAATGGCTTGAAAGTTAGAGTAAGATTATCTGATGGAAGGGGAAAATTTAGTGAACTTCCAATTGATACTCAATTTACTGATGGTTTTGGAGTTTTAGCGCAATCAATTAATGGATTAAATGTAGAACATGACATTAGATTTATTGATATGAATAATGATGATATATTAGACATGGTATATGTTAATTATAGTGGCGGCTTAAGAATACGAGTACGTCATGGGCTTTTTGATGGTAATGGTAATGGTAATGGTAAGTTTTCTAATACTTTAGATGTAAATGAATCATTTACAGATGGAAATGGTGTAATGGTTCAAAATATTGGTGGGCAAAAAATCAACCATAAAATGAACATTTTAGATATTAATAATGATAGTTATCCTGATTTAGCTTATGTAAACTCAGATAATGGTAATCTAAGAGTGAGAGTGAGGTTATCGAACGGTAGTGGTGGATTTCATGATTTAGAAGAAGATACTTTTAACGATGGAACTATTGTCTTTGGACAAACTTTAGACAGTCAATTTATTCCTCATGATTTTTATTTTTCAGATGTAAATAATGATCAATTTCCAGATTTGGTATATATGCATCATGACAATGGATTAAAAGTAAGAGTTAAATTATCTAACGGAGATGGCACATTTAACGATACTTCTCAACAAAATTTCCCTGATGGCAATGCTGCTTTTATTCAAAATATTGATGGTGTACACATTAAAAATAAAATCCAAATAATTGATATTAATAATGATGGTAATGGAGATTTAGTTTATAGAATTAAATCTCCTATGGGAACAGAAGTAAGAATTAGATTATCGAATTTAGATGGCACTTTTCCTGAAACTTTTATAAGGAACATTATTGATTTTAGTAATGTTGGTAATATTGATAACATTACAGACTATTCTTTGCCCATCGTACTAGCTGATCTTAATGACAATAATAAACTAGATCTTATAAACCTAACTCCTAATAGGATTATTACTAATTTAAATAGAGTGGGTAAAATGCCTTATATGCCTTATAAAAAAATCACTACTCTACCTCAATTTTCAGATGACAAAAGAGAGAATGAAGGCGTTTTGTCATTATCACAATTTATGTTTTTAGTATCAAGATATTTAAATATCACAAATGAAACTGGTAATAAAGCTAAAGTATTAGAAAGGTATTTAAATAAATGGATTTTGGAATTTCCTCAATCCTCATTAGATCAATGGAATGACAGAGGAACTTATTATACACACAAAACACTGGTGAAATATCAGCAATTACAAGAGGATGATGCAGACTATAATCCAGATCCAATTTATGCGCCGCTAACTCAGTCTTCTGGTGAACCTTTTAAAGCACATACATCTGCTATTAAGGATAGAGATTTATGGATTATGGCTTCTTTAGTAGAATATTTATCTTATAACGAAGGATTAGGTGTTAATGATGACAATAAGTTAGATGTAGAAAAACTAGAGAGTTATAAAAATTATTTAAATCAAGCTTTAGCTTTAGTGAAATCAAGAATTGATGAATACACGATTGATAATACAGGAGGTAAAGTAGGAATTAAATTCGATATAGGTAAATGGAAAGATCATCCAGATTCTAAATATGGTGATTATGATGGGATATTAGAATTAGATGATAATGATGAATTTTATGTGACTCAAGGAGTAGATATAGGAGATAATAGTAATATATCTTATGATTTTGCTCACGCATATCGATTTGTTGATGTTTTTGAATCTTTTAAAAGAAACAATACATTAAGTAACATTACAGAACTTGATTATTTTAATGTAGATTTTATGAAAAAATTAGCAAATCAAGTTGTTTATTCTTTATACGATCCGCAGATAACTTCTGAAGGAACAGTGCCTAGATTTAAAAATTATTTTAATAGCGATTATAACGGTTGGTATAGGGTTAATTATGACGATAGTGAAAGATATGGATTTAGTCCATATCAAAAATCGGGAGCATTTATAGCTGGAGGCTTTGCAAGATTAGGCATATATAATTCAGATTTAGCAAAATTATCTGTTGACATATGGAATTACAGACAATCTTCAATAGGAAAACCTAATGATAACCCAGATTTAAATGATCCAGGTTTTATTGATGAAAACTATGAAAAATATTTTGTTCCAGATACTAGAGACCTAAAACTTAAAAACATTAATAGTGGTTCGGACAACGAATTTGCTGTTCAAGAAAGACGTAATATCACAAATGATATAAGCTTCTTTTCTTCATTGGCATCTTATGGCACTAATTACTTATATGTAAAATATAATATCAATGATATGCCTTATAAAATATATATTGATGAGCTTAATAACCAAAATAGAAATATTAATATTCTAGATGAAATTTATACTTCATCAGTATATAAAGAAATCAAAGTATATAATATGTTTGGTGGATTAGTAAAAGTATATTACGATAAGAAAATTATTGATTTAAAATATGAATTTTCAGGTTTATATATCATAAAAACAATATCTAAGGAAGATACTAAAACGGGTAAGTTTATGTTTTAGCCTATAGTAGCAATATCTCATAAACTTTGAGTTTTTAAAATCTCAGGTAAATTATTTAGTTGAACAGTCTCTTAAGAGTTTCAAATATAAATGGGATTTCAAAGCATTCTTAACCAGCAGCTTTATTGATTGTTACTTACTCGATATAAGTCTAAAGTCCTTATATCATTAATTATGTCAAATAGCGCTAAGTGTTATAAAATGTTCTATAATGTTCTGCGTGGCGCCTGTCCTGAGCATTTGGCGAAGGGTAACTTGAGCTTTGCTCACCCCGTTAATATTGATTTAGCAGTGATCGCGAATCTCCTTTACCACTTTGCCCGAAGCGGTCCTGAGCTTATCGAAGGCTAGGAGCGTAGTGGCAATCAAACTCGTGAGATTCACGAGTTCTTAAAACTATAGATAGGCGTGAGTAATGTGTGTGGAATGGAATTAACGCTACAAATATTATTTCATATATTAGCGTAAAAAATACGCATAGAATGAAACAATCAATCAAACTTTCTGTGGATGCCGTGGTATTTGGTTATGAATCTGAAACAATTTCTGTGTTGCTCATTAAAAGAAAATATGAACCTTTTAAGGGCAAATGGGCTATTCCAGGAGGATTTGTTTTAGACAATGAATCATTAGAAGAGGCTGTAGAAAGAGAGCTTAAGGAAGAAACGGGTATTAAAATTAATTATTTAGAACAACTGTACACCTTTGGTAATCCAAAAAGAGACCCTAGAAGTAGAGTAGTGTCTGTTGCTTATTTTGGATTAATTAAACCCAGTGCATTTAAAATATTAGCAGCTACAGATGCAGAAGAGGTCGCGTGGTTTAAAATTAATGAGCTGCCTGCACTTTCATTTGACCATGATGAAATACTCAAGTTAGCTATAACCAGATTACAAGGAAAAATTACTTACGAACCTATAGGTTTTGAATTATTAGATAATAAGTTTCCTTTTTCGGATTTAGAAAAGTTATATACAACACTTTTAGGAAGAGAAATTGATAGGCGTAATTTTAGAAAAAAACTACTTAGCTTAAATATACTAGATGAACTTAATGAAAAGGTTTCTAAAGGCTCTGGTAGACCTGCGAACTTATTTAAATTTAATAACAAGAGATATTTTAAATTGAAAAAGGAAGGTATTATTTTTGAAATATAATTCAATTTGTGTAAAAAATACACAAATAAATTAGATTAACACTATCATTTAATATATATTTGTGTCATAATTACGCAAAAAAACAAAATTATGAACGGATTACTATTAACAGACGGCTACAAAACAGGACACCACCAGCAATACCCTAAGAGAACAGAAGAGGTCTACTCTAACTGGACACCAAGAAGTAATAAATATGCGCCCAAAGGTTGTGATAAAGTGGTTTCATTTGGACAACAATATGTGTTTAAATGGTTACATGATTATTTTCAAGATAATTTCTTTTCTAAACCAAAAGAGGAAGTTTGTAATGAACTTAAAGAGGAATTATCTATGTATTTAGGTACAGACTATGATGTAACTCATTATGAAGAATTACACGATTTACAATACCTACCAATAAAAGTAAAGACCTTACCAGAGGGAGTAGAAGTGCCTATGAGAGTCCCAATGGTTACTGTAGTAAATACAGATAAAAAATTCTATTGGATTACTAATTTTTTAGAGACCATTTTATCTACCATGTTATGGCAACCCATGACATCAGCCTCTATAGCTTTAAGATATAAAAGGATATTCAAAGAATGGGTTTTAGCAACTGATAAAGAAAATCTAGCCTTTATTGATTTTCAAGGACATGACTTTTCAATGCGTGGAATGGGTGGTTTACAAAGTGCAATATCTTCTGGCATGGGACACGGTGCTGTTTTTTTAGGCTCTGATACACTACCAGTAATTAGTAGTTTGCGCAAATATTACAAGGCTGAAGGTTTTGTGGTAGGTTCAGTCAATGCTACAGAACACTCTGTAATGTGTGCTGGAACAAAACATGATGAAATAGGGACTTTTAGAGCATTAATGAATACATATCCTAGCGGAATCCTATCTGTTGTTAGTGATACATGGGATTTATGGAAAGTACTTACTAACTATTTACCCCAGTTAAAAGAAGAGGTTTTAGCAAGAGATGGTAAGTTGGTAATACGTCCAGATAGTGGAGACCCTGTTGCTATTATTTGTGGTGAAACTAGAACGCTTGGAGGCAATAAACCTAAAGACAAAGGCGTGGTGGAGTTACTTTGGGATATTTTTGGAGGTACAGTTAACGCACAAGGTTTTAAAGTTCTAGATAGCCATATTGGTGCTATATATGGTGATAGTATCACTACAGAAAGAGCAGAGGATATCTGTCAACGTTTGAGTGATAAAGGTTTTGCAACGACTAATGTGGTTTTAGGAATAGGTTCTTTTACTTATCAATTCAATACAAGAGATACCTTTGGATTTGCAATGAAAGCAACTTCAGTTGTGGTAAATGGTGAACGAAGAGAAATTTTTAAAGATCCAATTACAGATGACGGCGTTAAAAAATCTGCAAAAGGGTTAATTAAAGTAGACTTGGTTAATGGTGAATATGTTTTAGTAGACCAAGTAAGCCCTGAACAAGAAAATAAAGGAGAATTGCAGGTGATTTATGAAAACGGTAAATTTCTTAATCAAGTTACTTTGCAAGAAATAAGAGACCGTATTAATACCAACATTTAATCTATAATATATAAGGTTATGAATGTATTAGAATTTGATTTTTACGAACGATTAAAACAAGATTATTTAATTCATAAAAGTTTATTTGTTGCTTTTGATTATGATAATACAGTGTTTGATTTTCACAATCAAGGTATTAATTATGATAAAATAATAGACTTGTTACGCACCTGTAAAAGTTACGGATTTACATTAATATTATTTACAGGAAATGAAGGTGAAAACTTAGAGGTGATTAAAAAAGACTTATTAAAACGAAATATACCGTTCGATTTAATAAACGAGAATCCCCTAATGAAAACGAGAAAGCCTTACTATAATATATTATTAGACGATAGAGCAGGATTAAAAGATTCGTATAATACTTTAAAAAGACTGACAGATGAAATACGAAATAAAGAAATTTAATGACGGACAAGTAACCGCTAAAATTAATGAAAGCGGTGATATCCATATTAAACTAAGAGGAAATAGTTACGAAGATTTATTTGCAGCGGCAGCAATTAAAGACGCTTGGAATACTGAAAACGCCTTAAATAAAAAAACTATAGCGCAACTCACGCTATTTTGCTTAATTGGACAACGTTCAGATAGGCGTTTTAATAAGGGAGAATCGTTTGATTTAAAAGTCATTTGTAAATTTATTAATGATATGGGGTTTGATAAGGTTTTTGTTTTGCATCCTCATAGCCCAATTTCATTAGCGCTAATTAATAACTCTGAGAAAATATCACATATAGATTTTGTAGAAAAAGCATATAATAAAATAGGCAAACCAGTGTTGGTAAGTCCCGATGCTGGAGCTTATAAAACAACACATGAAATTGCAGAAAAACTAGAGGCAGATTTAGTGCCGTCTAATAAAGTTAGAATAGATGGAGTTCCTGTAATTAGTATTCAAGGAAATGTAAAAGGAAAAGAATGTTTAATTGTAGATGATTTAGCAGATGGAGGAAGAACTTTCAAATTCCTAGCACAAGCTCTAAAAGAACAAGGCGCCTCAAAAGTATTTTTATATGTTACACATGCACAGTTTAATTATGGTTTTGAAGAGTTAAAAGACACTATTAATCATATTTACTGCACAAATAGTTTCAAGGATATAAATGATGAATTTGTAACACAATACAAATTAGAAGGGATTATGTAAATTTTCTTAAGAGTTTCAGTTTTTAAATAGTAGAGAATTATAGCTACCAAATAATCCTACAAGTTAATGAGCCGTAATTTAGCTCACGAATACTTCGTATTACTTTTAACACAATAATTGTAGATATAGACCTAAAGGCACTATAGCTACAATTATGTGTAAATAGCCTGAAAACGGCGATACAGAAATTACTAATTCGATTCAGAATCAGACTCTAATCATATGCCGTGTTTTTGTTTGTTTTAATTAGGAATCATCGAGGGCAGCGCGTTAAGAAAAGGTGTAGTAGCCCTTTTTAGCGCATGAGCCAGCTGGCGCTTTGGCAAACTACATTTTCTTATTTTTTTATTCTCAAATGTTTCTTCTACACTGTTAATGGAACACTTTTTATGCTAGCCTGCATCGAGCGTAGTCGAGATGACGAAGGAGGTTCATGAACTCCTCTAAAACAATAGTAACCTTGTGAATAAACCGCTTGCGGCTCACGAGCTCCTATTTATTAAATAGGAAAGGCGCGAGTAAACACTTTTTATGCTAGCCTGCATCGAGCGTAGTCGAGATGACGATAGGAGAGTAGTGGAATGTGTGTCGAATGGATTAATATTTCTATTTTTCAATTAATTACGGAATGCCACAAAATGATACTTGTAATTTTTTCTATATTTATAACTACACTCCAAATTCATGAAACCATCCGAATCATTAAAAAACATATTAATCGAGGAATCAAAAAGTCTTAAAAAGCTTTTCGATTATCCAAGTTATTTAGCTATTCATAATTTAGTTAGAAGAATGGATGTAGTAATTCCGTTTACATCCAGGAACTCTAAAAGTCAACAAGAAGATTATTCAGAATTTAGAGCTTTTTTTGACTATGGTTGGTTACCACTAATTAAACACTATTATTCAAAAATCAATTTGAAAGATAATCTTCCTTTCACACTAATGACTCAAGAATTAATTACTCTATGTGATACAAGTATTTCATACAGTGGAAAAATAGAATTTTGTAAACAATTGCTGAATTATGAAAAAGCTGATTTAATAAAAATAAATAGAGAAAATGAAAATTCTTTTTCATTTACCTTTTTACATGAAAATACTGGTATAGAACAATTTGATAATAAGAGTTTCAATTTTTACAAAAATCGTATTGTTGAAAAGGTAATAGAATTAAAGAAAAAAGAAAAACCATTTGATGAAAACCTAATTAAAGAAAAAGTAAAAAATATTGTTAGCAGTCCAGATGGTAACATGATTGTTTATCATACTACTGAGGAAATAGATGATTTTTATAATCAACAAGGCCATTTCCATATGTTAAGAACACAAGGATATGATGAGTTTGATACTAAAGACTCTTTTGGAGGTATTGAATATTGGAGATATATTGACTTGATTGAGTTATTTATGGGCACAGCTCTAATGAGGGTTGATGCGTGTTTGGAATTGAAAAAAGAGGTGAAAACAATTGATTTGCACAATACTTTATCATACACCTATTATAAAGATAAAATTGTTCAAATGTATTCAAATTACCTTGATTTAACTTCAGAGGTTATTGAACAGATAATGTCCTGTCTTTCATTAACAAAGGATAATTATGAGTATTATCTTGATTACCCTTCAGCACCTCCACCAATGTTTTTTCAAGTAGCAGATAATTTATTAATTACCTCAATAGCTGGGTGTTTAACAAATCCAATTATCTTATTAAATAAAGAATTAAAAAGAAAATATAAAAAAGATTACGATAAGGCTGTTAATAATAGAGAAAACAGATTTAGAAATGAACTATTTATGTTTTTTCAGGATAAAAGTATCATTAAGGTTTCAAGAGGTGTAAATATTTCTTTTAAAGGAATCCACACTGATATTGATGCTATAGCTTTTGATACTAAAACAAAAACATTAGGTCTTTTTCAATTAAAATGGCAGGACAGATATCAACACTCAATGAAAGAAAGGTTCAGCCGCATCAGTAATTTATTTGAAAAGGCTAACGAATGGATTGGAAAAATTAAGTATTGGGTTGAGAATAATTCTGATAAATCAATCATTAGTTCACTACAAATTAATAAACAATATAAGGCTTCAGATGGAATAAATGAAGTTTACATTTTCGTAATTTCCCGTAATCAAATGAATTTTACTGGAGTTGAATTAGATGATACAGTTGCTTGGAGTTCTTGGCACCAACTTATAGAATCACAAGCAGATATTGGATCCAATATGGATAATCCAATAAAAGAAATGTTTATAAAAATTAAAGCACTTGAGCCAAAAAACAGATTGAAAAGAGACAAATTACCTGATAAGGTAAATTTGGAAGTTGAATTACGAAATTATAAAATATATAATAAGTAAATATGTGTGGAATTGAATAAACAACTATAAAATACTGATTATCAGGTTATTAATATTTTTTAAGATACGTTATATTGTCATATATTTTTTTTAAATTTGTTAGTTAAGTACGTAACTAATAAATGAACGAAAAAAAATCAACCTACATAGATTTATTTGCTGGATGTGGCGGACTTTCTTTAGGATTATATAATTCTGGGAAATGGAAAGGATTATTTGCTATTGAAAAAAGTGAAGATGCTTTTAAAACTTTAGAACATAACTTAATAAAAAAGAAAAAACATTTTGATTGGCCAAATTGGTTAGATCAAACTTTTCATGATATAAATGATGTTTTAGAGAAACATTCTTCAAGTCTAATAAATTTAAGAGGAAAAGTCGATTTAGTTGCAGGTGGACCACCATGCCAAGGATTTTCTATGGCAGGAAGACGAGTTGAAAATGATTCTAGGAATGATTTAATTAATTCCTATATAAGATTTATAGAATTGGTAGAACCTAAAACTATATTTTTTGAAAATGTAAGAGGTTTTACAACTGGTTTTAAAAACAATAATAAAAGAGGTAGAGCGTACTCTACTTATGTTGTAGATAAACTTAAAGAACTTGGTTATGACGTTAAAGGACAATTAATTGATTTTTCAAAATATGGAATACCACAAAAAAGAACAAGGTTCATTTTGGTTGGTATTAAGAAAGAAATAGTTGAAAATAACTTAAATCTTAATAAAGAAACTTTTTTTAATAATTTAGAAGAAAACAAAAGTAAATTCTTAATAAATAAAGGTTTGGAATTGAATCCAACTCTTGAAGATGCAATTTCAGATTTATTAAGAAAGAACGGAACAAAAGAATCTGAAACACCAAAATTTCGAGAAGGTGTTTATGGGAAAATAAATTCAAAATTTCAAGAATACGTTCGCAAATACAGAAAAATGGATAGTACTGTAGATAGTCATCGATTTGCTAAACATACAGATACTGTTAAAAATAGATTTGAAATTGCCTTAAAAGAAGGTTTGAAAAGTAATGAGTATAGAGAAAGATTTAAACTAAAGAAAAGTAGTACTAAAATACTAGAAAAAAATAAACCAACACCAACTATAACTACACTCCCTGATGATTACATTCATTATTGTGAACCAAGAATAATGACTGTAAGAGAATATGCTCGTATTCAAACATTTCCTGATAATTATCAGTTTAAAGGAAAATACACAACAGGAGGAAAGAGAAGAACTCAGGAAGTTCCTAGATATTCTCAAATAGGGAATGCGATACCACCACTTTTTGGAGAACAAGCTGGAAATATTTTAAATCAAATTATTGCTAATGTCAGATAAACTAAAATTTAGAGTTAGTTCTGGTATTAAAGATATTGTAGGTAGGGATTTGATTACCGATGATTTCATTGCTGTATTTGAAATAGTCAAAAACTCATTTGATGCAAATGCTCAAAACGTATTTATAACTTTCGAAGAAAATAGAATCACAATTGCTGACGATGGGAAAGGAATGTCCTTAGATGATATTAAACTGAAGTGGTTGTATCTAGCTTTTTCTGCAAAAAAAGATGGATCGGAAGATGAAGATTATGATGTTGATAAAAAAGAAAAATCTTATAGAGATAATATTCAATTAAGAAAACATTATGCTGGATCGAAAGGAATTGGACGTTTTTCAGCAGATAGACTTGGAGACAAACTAGTCCTAACTACAAAAACTAAAAACTCTAAATCGATTGAACAAATTTCTGTCGATTGGAATCTCTTTAATGACCAATTAATTGAATTTAATACAATTGATATTGATCATAAAACTCTTTTGAATTATGAAATTAAGTTTCCAAATGATGGAGATTCTGGAGTTATATTAGAGATTATAAATATTGGAAATTGGTCTCGAGATAAGAAAATAGATTTAAAACACTCTTTAGAAAAATTAATCAACCCTTTTTCAGAAACTAGGGATTTTAATATTGAAATTATATCTAAATCAGATTTAGATGAAGATTTAAATGGCAAAAAAACATTAGATAGAGATAAAGTAAATGGTCCAATTAAAAACTCAATTCTTCAAATACTTGAACTCAAAACAACCCAAATAAGTGTTGTAATTAACTCTAAATTAATCACTACAAAAATATATGATAGAGGCTCATCCATTTATCATATAGAAGAACCTAATAATGATTATCCTTTATTAACTGAAGTTAAAATTGACTTATATTTTTTAAATCATTCAGCTAAAATCAATTTTAAAAATAAGATGGGAATACCAGTAGTAAACTTTGGTTCAGTTTTCCTTTTTAAAAATGGATTTAGGGTTCAACCTTTTGGCGAATTTGGGGATGACAGTTGGGAATTAGACCAGAGAAAACAACAAGGATACAATAGGTTTTTAGGTACTAGGGATTTATTTGGTAGAGTAGAAGTATTAACAGAAAATGCAAATCAATTTAAAGAGGTATCAAGTAGAGATGGTGGTTTAGTAGAAACTCAAGGTTATCATCAATTAATGGATGCCTTTAAAAATAAAGGACTTGTTAGATTAGAACGATATGTGGTTGGAGTACTTTGGGGTGAAGGTTTTAAGAAACGAAAATACTTTGGTGAAGATAGTGAGTCCATTAAGATCGCAGAAAATTACAGAAAAGCTCTTCTTGACAATGATAAGGTTTCTGAAAATATATCCGTAGCTACATCCAATCTTGGAAGTAAAATAGATTTTACTCAAATAATAAAGAGTTTAGCAACTAACAAGGAGATCAAAATAGTTGACTTTAATAAAGAATTTATTGATTTAGTTAATGATAGATTAGATGAAGTTCAAGAAAAATTTATTTCAGATTTAGAAAAAATTGCTGAACAAACTGAAAATTCTGAAATAAAAAATAAAATCATTGATGCTGAAAAAAAATATCAAGAATTATTAAAGGCTAAAGAACAAGCAGAACAAAAAGCAGAAGAAGAAGAAAAAAAGAGAATTGAAGCTGAAAAAAAAGCAGAAGAGGAAGAAAAAGCTAGAAAAGAAGCTGAGGCTAAACAAAAAAAAGAAGAAGAAAGGCGAAAAAAAGCTGAATTAGCTACATTAAAAAAAGAAAAGGAAAGAGCAGAAGCAGAAGTAGCAAAATTAAAAGCTGAAAAAAAGGCAAAAGAGGAGGAAGAAAAGAGAAAAAAAGCTGAAAGCGCTTATGATAGAGAGCGTAAAAAGAATTTGTTTTTTAATGCTAATGGTAAAGATGCTAATAAAGCTACATCTGGGTTAATTCATCATATTAAATTAACTTCAAGAGCATTTAATACTAGAATAAAAATACTTACTAAAGATGTTGTTAACGATAAAATTAATAAAGAAAAAACTTTAGAAATTTTACATGAAATTCAAAAGTATTCAGATAAAATTCAGAAATTAAGTGAGATTGTAACCTATTCCGACTTAAACTTTAAATATGCTAAGCATAATGGAGATATGGTTAAATTTATCACAGAATATATAGCAGAAATTAAACCGAGTTATAAAGACCTTAAATTTAAAGTAAACTCCAATAAGGTAAATTTTCAAACAGATTTCAGTATTTTAGAAATATCTATTATTTTGGATAACTTAATTTCTAATGCCTCAAAATCAGCATTTAAAAATGATAAAGTTCAAATTGACATAACAAAATCTGACAATAGACTTGTAGTAGTGTTTTCTGATAATGGAATTGGAATCTCAGATGAAATATCAGAGCATATTTTTGATATCGGTTATACAACTACTAGAGGTTCTGGAATAGGTCTTTATATGGTAAAAGACATAATGAAAAGTTTAGATGGTGATATAGAATTTATTGGAAATAACAAAGTTCTTAAAGGAGCATCATTTAAAATGATTTTTTAGATGACGAGAAACGTATTATATATTGATGACCAACCTGACAAAAGGGCTTTAGATGCGTTTCAGGAAGAATTAGAAGTTGTAGTAAATGAACATAATGCAACTAATAGTTTTAAGGTAAAAGTAAGTCCGATAATACCAAATGATTATATAGATTTTACTAAAGAACCAATTGATTTCAATACGTTTTTTAGCTTTTTGGATGAAAAATTTTTAAATAAGTCTTTGGATTTAGTAATGTGCGATTTTAACATGCATGTTGATCATAAACACATGTCTTTTCATATAATTGACCATATAAGAAAGCGAAATAAATCCTGCTCTGTCATTTTATTTTCTGGTTCTCCTTTAAAGGAATTAATTAGAATGAATAATAGTGATTTAGCTAAAAGTATTTCACAACATATTAATGAAGAAAATAAGGATGCAGAAATAATTTCTTTAACTTCAAAACTGGAGGAAATAAGAAAAAATGAAACTCCCGCAGAAGATTTATTACGGAAAGCTGTTAGTTCTGATATATCAGAAATTGTTTCTAGAAAAATTCACGAAGATAAAGCTATTGAACTGATAACAAAACCTTCATTACTATTGTCTATTGAACACGAATTACTATTACATGGTGATGTAATCTTTAATGATGGTCTTGAAGCTTTAAATGGTAAATCTTTTCATGATGTAGCTTCAGAAATTAGAAAACAGACAAAAGAAGGTAAATATTTTACTAATTTATTGTTACAATTAAGTTTGAGTAATTTAATTGAAATGAATAATTAATTACGTATGAATATTTATGGTGTACATCCAGAGGATAAAAATTTAAAATTTTTAAAGCGAACAATTAGAGAACTTTCTGAAAAATTTAATGAAAAATTTAGGTATTTAAAATTAGAAAAGAACTATCATAGTCATGAAATAATAGCGAAAAGCCTTATTGATGCCAATGAAGGTTTAGTTTTGTTTTTTTGTCATGCGTTAGATAAAAGTATTAGAGGTTGTCAAATCATGGGTTCTGCAAGAGGAACTGAACATAAAGATTTTGTTTATGGTTCCTGGATTTCTCCAACTAAAAACATTAAAGTGTTTAATGGGAAATCAGTTTTTTGTTTAGCTTGTAATTCAAATGATTTAGGTAAATATGCGTTAGAAAATGGAGCTTTGGTTTATCTTGGATTTGATGGCATTCCATTCTATTTAAAAGAAAATTTTAAAGAAGATTTAATATCGTCATTAGTAAAGGAAAATTTAGAGCAAATAGTAACTTACAATTTAAGTCTCGCAATAGAAAATAATTATACTTTTAATCAACTAGCGATACAATTACGGTTAAGTTTTGATAAACGTAGAATTACCTTAATGAAAGACAAAGCAAAAGGAAGAGCTACTAAAATCCAAATAGCAAACGTTCTTTCAGTTATAAGAAATGGAATACGCATTTATGGTGATGGTACATTAAATTTATTGGAATCCAATTCGACCTCTAAATTATTCTAACGAAGCCACTAAATTATTCTAACGAAGCCACAATTAGCTTGTACATATATTAGTACTTAATAATATTTAGTGCTTTTGTTTGTATTACATATAATCATCCACAGGATCATTATATGTAATAGTATGTCAAATAGCGCTAAAAAGCGCTATTACGCTAATTGTTATGAAATGTACTATAATTAATATTATGTAAAATAGAACTTCTGAAAACCTAACTTCTCCTTGTGAACTCCCAGTCTTTAATCAAACCACAAAACGGAATCTAAAACAGAATCTACTAACAACGGTCTTGAATTACTTTAGTATTACCCTTATCTTTGCACGCTATTAAACTTTTATCTCCATGTCAATAACACCGTCAACCCTAAAAACAAGCTTAAACGTTTTTGATGAACCACTAGAAAACTGTTCTTGTAATCCTACAACGGGTTATTTACGTGATGGCTTTTGTAATACCACTGCTGAAGATATTGGCACACATGTAGTCTGCGCCATTGTTTCTGAGGTTTTTTTAAAGTATTCCCTTTCTAAAGGCAACGATTTAATAACGCCCATACCACATTGGGATTTCCCAGGACTAAAACCTGGCGATAAATGGTGTCTTTGTGTCTCGCGCTGGAAAGAAGCCGAAAAAGCTCATGCAGCGCCTAAAGTAGATTTAAAAGCCACCCACAAAATGGCTTTAAAATACGTGCCCTTAGCACTTTTAAAACAATACGCTATCTAGGCCAAATCTGAAATTATTTGCTTCGCCACCAACTCACCACTCGTCATCGCTGCGTTTAACGAGCCGTTTAAAGTATGATCGCCAGCCAAATAAATAGTCTCGGAATATTTTATATCGGCAACAGTAGCCACGTGCTTTACCGCGTTTAACTTTGGTAATGCGCGTTTAATCTGGTAACGCTTAATACATTGCAGCGTTTTTATACCACATAGCGTCTCTAGTTCTTGTGCTACCTTTTGTATAAGCGCTTCTTCAGTCAACCCATGTGCTTTAACCACCGTAACCGATAACACCGCCCCTGTACTCCTGTTATTGTTTTGAATACTCGTCGTGAAAAACAAATTATTAATTAAAGCGCCTTCATCTGCTACCAAACCAATAATTGGTCGCTTTAAGCTGTCTTTTTCTACCGTAAAGTATAACGTATCACAAGACTTCCATGCAACCAACTGCTTTTTGTTGAGTAGTTTAGCGCTTTCCGTGGCTATTACCGTAATATCTGTTGTTAACCTGGTACCGTCTTCTAATATAATGCCCTTCTCCTCTACTGCTTTAACTGCTGTATTGAAAAGAAACCTGGTGTTTTTTAACTGGGCTTGTAACTGGTTTGGGATTGCACCAATCCCGTCTTTGGGCAGTACTGCTAAGCCTTCACCAAACATTTTGTAAATAAACGCAAACATTTTACTTGGTGTTTGTAGCTCGGTTTCTAAAAATATCCCGGAAAAAAAAGGCTTAAAAAAATCACTGATAATGGCTTCCGAAAAGCCTTTGGCTCTTAAGTATTCTAATGTTGTTGTATTGGACCCTTCATTAAAAATAGCAGCAACCGATTTCTTTTTTAAGGCTAAATTCAATTTAAAAATGGCTAATTTGTCTTTTATAGAGCCAATAGAAGACGTTATGGTGGGTAGCAATAACGATAGATTGCGTAAGGGATCTCCAATAGTATGTTGCTTCCCGTTTTTATAGATAACGGCTCCCGGTATTAACTTTTGCAAGGCTAAACCCTCGTAATCTAAATACTTCATGGCCTGCGGATAGGCTTCTAATAAGACTTGAAAGCCACGATCTAAAACATAACCGTCCACAACATCCGTTTTTACACGACCGCCAACAGTGGCACTGGCTTCAATGAGTGTTGGTTTAAATCCTGCCTTCTCTAATGCAATAGCCGTTATCAATCCGCTGATACCAGCGCCTATTATATGTATATGCTTCGAAGTACTGTCCATGTTTAGCGCTATTTTTGGCGTTTAAAACCTAAAGCTAAATTACAATTTTATCCTATAAAAATTCAGAAAGCCACACTTTAACGCCTCCAAATAAGCGCGTATAAGGCCCTTGGGGTTTATAAGGATACTTTGGTGCTGTCTAGGGCGATAACACGTCCTGTGTAAGTGATAGACGTTCTGTGAGAGCTATTAATGCTCATGGTACTCGTTAGATTACTAAATAGTTTTAGGGTGACCGCATAGTTTTCAGACGTTTTATTCTTACCATTTATAGTAAAGGTAATGAGGTAGCTACTTTTTTTTCCTTTTCCTATCGTAAGAGCTTCTGGAACACCTTCAAAGGCTATTCCCATCTCATTATTCGTGTAACGGCCTGCAATACGCTGCTCTCCATAATAAGGCAAATAGGCAAACACACTGTCTTCTTTCATTCTGAAGTAATTAGTATGGTTAGTGAGGTCAATACTGCTCGCAGAGCTGCCTGGAGGTAAAAGTCCAGAATTCTGAATCTGGCTCATAGCACCAATAACTTGCGGTTGTGCCCAGTTGTTTTCAATTTCAAAAGTCTTAAGCGCCACAAGACGTTCTAATTGTTTAGAAGTCGCCATATCTGTGGCGTTTTTTGTTGTGGAACACCCCAAACAAAAGACGGTGACTATTATTAAAATAATATTATTTTTCATTTTTATTACTGCTTTAATAAGGAATACCTTAAAATACAAAAAAGAATTAATCGCGTGACTAATTCTTTTTAAATATGCTGTTAAGTGTATGGTTCTGTTTTTGTTTTATAAATTACTAATCTACAACAGCTATGGGCTGTATTTCACTTTTAATACGTTTGTATACGGCTAGTTGCGGTCGTGTTAATATGTCTTTCATTTCTTCAGTTTCGCGTGCCTGCATTTTATATAACATATCGAGCTTGTCTTTTCCTTCGTATAATTCCTCGATTTTAGCGCGTTTGATTAAAAACTCTTCAATCTTTTTTTCAAAAATCAAAAACTGATTCGCATCCAATGCCAGCTGTGTATTGTAGTCATTGGTTATGCGTTGCGCCTCGGCATCATGAATTTCTGTATTTTTTTGCGTGTATATGTCTTGTGCAGATAATAAACTGCTAAACACGATTGCTAAACTTAGTAGTATTGTTTTCATAAAAATAGTGTTTGCTTCAATATACTAATAAAAACAGCTGCTCCCAAGGGCTTTAAATAAATTTTAGCAGTTTTTATTCAAAAATTAACAGATTTTAAGAGCCTGCTTGAAGGCTAGCCTCCCACCTTTTATATTAAATAGCTTTATGTAAAACAGCCAATACACATATCAAGGCAAAAACCGTTTTTAACTAAAAAATAATGGGTTTAAAAACGGTTTTAATATAAATTTTAAGCAATAGGTGTTAAAATTTTAATGTATTTATATTATTAAAAACGATAATGTGCATCAAATTTAAGACGTATGACTAAATTGAAGACTATTCCTACTAAATTAGTCTTAAAGTGTCTTTTTTCTCGGTTTCTCATCGACTAATTCAGTAAATTTATATAGGGCAAAACTTTTTTTTTAACAAGGTTCCCTACTCATTTAATTTAAACATTATGAAAACCCTCACCCTCCTTATAGCACTCGTTTCAGTATCTTTTTTTTCCACTTCCAATATGGAGTTAACCCCATCTGAGTTAGAAAATAATGCCACAGTCCTCCTAACTTTTGATGCTTTCGAAGGCGGTCATTATTTCTTTACCGATATTAACAATGAAGCCATGTCATTTGATGACATTATGGGAGACACTTCAATTAAAACAGCCTTAGAAAATGGAGATTATATAGGCACTAGCTTTAATGTGTCTTACATTAAAATTAATCCTCATAACTTTAATAATATCATTAAAAAGATAGAATTGTACTCTAATGCTAATATGAGACGTTAATTTTAAATAGCAACAACACCTCTGCCGCAGACTTACTCTTATAAGACCCTATTTAGTCCTTAAGAATCGTTTCTTCCTGTCCTAAATACCAGCCAATAGAGACACAATCTTTTTGTCGATACCGATACTTTTTGAGTCGCGCTTTTTCCTAAATATAATTTGTAGAATAAAGCGATGTAGCGCCGTACTGTCTTTAAACGGACGGTTGGGTTTTAAAAAGGGCTTCTCAATAGGATAAACAGAACAAAACAGTAAACGGTTATTATGGTCTTCAAAACAACTGTCTAAATTCGACTGGGAATAAGTGTCCATTTTCTTTAAAACAATGGTAATGATCCATTTGCGAATACTAATTTGCTTTAAATAGTCTTTGGGTTTTTTAGTCTTGAAAAAATCCCAGATCGATTTAATACCTGTTGCATTGCCATACGGCTTTAAACTGGGATGATTGTGAAGATCTGAAATTGGTTTAGTGTCCATTACTGGTTTAAAGCTAAGCGAATTAGTAGTTAAAAGTACGAAAAAAAAGCCTAACGATTCGTGTTGAAAGTTCCAGATAAAATTCATAATTTTAGGTTAAATTGATAAATGCTATCGCGGTTTTTATTACCTTTAAGTATAACTAAAAAACGAAAAACTATGACAGTGAATTATGAATATGATGGCGTAACAGCAAGCCCAGAATTAGAGGATTATGTAAACAAAAAACTAGAAAAATTATTTAGTAAATATGAATTTGTAATCCGTGCTGATGTTTTTTTTAAAACGGAAAACACCAATGATAGAGATGGAAAAATGAAAACCTCCATCCGTTTAAGTGCTCCAGGACCACGATTATTTGCAGAAACCGCTACGGATTCGTTTCATAAAAGTGCAACAGAAACAGTAAACTCCTTATTGAAGCAATTAGACAAACGAAAAGGGTCTATGCAGACGTATTAATTATACAAAAATTTATAGTTTAAAAGTACTAGGAAAACGACTCAAAAAGGGTCGTTTTTTTTTGTTTAAAAAAGAGAAGATCATAGAGCCAAGTACTTAGAAAACTTTCCTTTAACTGAAGGCTAACCTATAAACCGGTAATACCCACACTTTAAATATGCCCCTTCTGTAAACCCTATAGGATGATCACTATCGTGGTAGGTTTTTAAAATAGTCTCAGAAAACCGTTTGCTTTCTCTTAAAACCTGCGCGTTAATATCAAAAAAGGTTTGTGCTAAAACGCGTGAAGAACAAGAGGCTAAAACCAATAAGCCATTTTTAGCGGTTAATTTAATGCCTAAATCGGCGAGTTGTGCATACTTCTTTTTAGCCAAATCGATTTCCGACTGTTGTTTAGCAAAACTCGGCGGATCAATAACCACCACATCAAAAGTTTCTTTATTAGCAATCATACGTTTCATCGCTGCAAAGGCATCGTCTGCAATGGTTTTGTGAGTACCAGAATACGTATTTAGTTTGCCGTTTTGATAAGCGATTTGAAGCGCTTGCTTGCTAATATCTAAACTTGTTACTTCTTTCGCCCCATTGGCTAAAGCATGAACTGAAAATCCGCCGGCATACGAAAACACATCTAAAACGGTTTTGCCGGTACTCCACTCGCCTACTTGCTTTCTGTTGTGCCTGTGGTCTAAAAAGTAGCCTGTTTTATGGCCTTTAATAACATTAGCCGAAAAATGCACGTCATGCTCAACAAAGTGTACCACTTCATTTTCTAAAACGCCATAAACCACTTCGCCATTAGTTAGTTTGTGTAATTTCGACTGTTCTAAGCCACGGCTCAGGCGTATCACAATAGTTTCCACTTGAGATACGGCTTGTAAGCTGTTAAGGATGGGTTCTAAATAAGGCATCCATATTTCAGAATATAGTTTAACCACCAGAACGTTTGCATAAACATCTGCTATCAACCCCGGAAAACCATCATTTTCCCCAAATAGTAATCGGTAACTGGTCGTATTTGTTTTTAGTAATGTTTCCCGCTTAGCAAAAGCCTCTTGAATTCTATTCTGGAAAAAGTCAGCATTAATGGTTACAGCAACACTTCCGCTATACAGCATTTTAATTTGTATCGGTGAGTTGGCATCATACAACCCAAGACCAATGACTTTATTTTTATTTTTTCCAAAAATGATTGCTAGATCACCCGTTTTCGCCTCTTCATTTATTTTCGTGATATTATTTGAAAACACCCAAGGATGCCCTTGTAACACCACCTGCTCTCCTTTAGAATTTAACTTGACTGCCAGCCGTTTAGGAGTGTAATTTGAAGTAATACTTTCAGAAAATAAAGTCATAAAATTATACCGTTAATTCTTTGATTTTAATGCCTAAAGCTTTCTCTATGTCATTAACGCGTTGTAACTCGTTTGGTAATACCAAAGCAATAGATTCTCCTTTTTTACCCGCTCTTGCCGTTCTACCGCTTCTGTGTGTGTAATATTCTAAATGTTCTGGTAATTGATGGTGCATAACAAAACCAAGATTATTAACATCAATACCACGGGCAGAGACATCTGTAGAAATTAAAATCTGAAGATTGGTATTCTTAAAAGCGCGCATCACTTTATCGCGTTCTTTCTGTGTCATATCACCTTCCAGCGCATCGACATTAAAGCCTTCTTTTTGTAACTGCTGCTTTAAAGCTTGTGTTCCTGCTTTCGTTCTGCAAAAAATAATACCACGCGCTTCTTCTCTATCCTCTAAAAGCTTAATTAAAGTCTCTGGCTTGTTACCTATTGTTGTTTGCACAAAGTGGTGGGAGATATTAGCATTTACAATACTTTCTCTATCAATTTCAATACTAGCGGCGTCTTTAGAGATATAACGTTTTACAATAACTTTTAAATCTTCTGGCATGGTCGCCGAAAATAGCCAGGTCTTACGTGCGCTTTTATTAGTGGCGCTCAAAATAGTCGTTAAATCTTTTTTGAATCCCATACTAAGCATTTCGTCCGCTTCATCTAAAACCACAGTGTTAATGTGATTTAAATCGATTATATTTTTATCCAGCAAATCTACTAAACGCCCAGGTGTTGCCACAATTATATGCGTCACACGACGTAAATTTGCAATCTGCATGTCTATTTTCTCACCCCCATAAACCCCTTCAATAAAAATCTTTTTATCGTTGTATTTGGTGAATTTAAAAAGCTGCTTTTTTATTTGCTGCACTAACTCGCGCGTAGGTGCTATAATTAAGCCTTGTACCGCTTTTTTATTAGGGTCGACCTTGTGTAACACGGGCAAACCATAAGCCGCCGTTTTTCCAGTGCCTGTTTGTGCTAAACCTATAAAATCGGTTTTTGCATTAATTAAGATAGGAATGGCTTGCTGCTGAATGGCAGTAGGTGTTTTAATGCCTAATTCGTGTAAGGACTTAACGTAGTTTTTGTGGATTCCTAAATCTTTGAAAGTTGACATGTGGCCTGTAGTTTATCGTCGTTAGACATGAATTGATAGTAAAATTAAAATCTGAGTAATCACATGCGATTAAAACTAAAAACGCTTATTGCAATTGTAAGCTAAAGACTAATCCTCTGGTGGAAACCCATTGATTTCTTCAAAAAGAGTATCAAAATTAGTACGCAAATAGGCGTTTAATTTCTTTTTGTAGTCGTCTTTTAGCCATTCTACAAAGTTAAAAGTACTTTTACTAATACATTTTGTATACCGCTGAATACGATAGTCAATGTCATCTTTAAGCAACTTCGCTAATGCCAACGCATCCCATAAATCCTCACTGTTCTCTGTACAAATGTAGGCGTGATGATGAATAGAGCGCTCTAAAATAACTTTAGAAGAGTCGCCTTCTCTAACCGATTGAATGTACATCGCCTTAATATCAAAATACACATCTTTAGATTTTGCGAATTCAGCACGCAATTCGTCAGGCATTTCATACCTAAAGTTACTCTCTAAGTCTTCGTCACTTAAAATGCCATCTAAATAGAAGTTTGGCGATCTAAAAATTTTATGCCAATCTAAGTCGCTTCCCCACGGTCCAAAACGGTGCAGGTTGTTTCCTAAATCGATAACCGTAAATTTGTTTTTATTCTTTAAAATACGCGAACCACGACCAATCATCTGGTAATATAGCGTTAGTGATTTTGTAGCACGATTAAGAATAATCGCATCTACCGTAGGCTCATCAAAACCTGTGGTTAAAATACTAACCGAGGTGAGAATAGCATCTGGTGTCTCTTTAAACCATTTTAAAATGGCTTTACGCTCTTTTTTTGTATTGTTATTATCTAAATGAGCTACAGGATAACCTGCACGTCTAAACGTATCGTAAACATGCAGCGAGGTGTTGATACCATTATTGAATATTAGGGTCTTCTTACCTTTACAACGCTCTTCGTAAGCTTGAATAAGCTTCGTTAGCATGTCTGTATTGGTATATAAATCTTCTGAAGACTTTACAGTGTAATCACCATTGGCACCAACAATTAATGAGGTTAGCCCCACATTGTAAGAATACACTTCTGCACGCGCCAGAAACTCATTTTCTATTAAAGAGTGAATGGTTTCACCAACAATTAACTCATTGTAATTGTCTTTCATGGGTAGATTAATATTACTACTCAAAGGCGTTGCAGTAACTCCTAAAATGAAAGATTTTTCAAAGAATTTAAATAACTTAGTAAAAGAATTGTAGTGCGCTTCATCAATAATTACTAAACCGATGTCTGAAATATCCAGCTTGTCATCATTCAAGCGATTATTAAGCGTTTCAACCATGGCAACGAAACAATTATAATCGCCTTGATCGCTCAAATCGGCTTTAGAATCTACAATTTTATTAGTAACACCAAATTCCGAGAGCATGTTCGAGGTTTGTTTACACAACTCGATACGGTGAGTCATCACTAGCACTTGCTTTTTATGATGCTTTAAATACTGTCTGACAATTTCAGAGAAAATAACCGTTTTCCCACCACCTGTAGGCAATTGGTAAAGCAGATGGTAATCTTCTTCTGCTTCTTCAAAACACTTGAAAATCTTGTCTATAGCCCCTTTTTGATAGCTATATAAACTTTTGCCTTCTTTGCGTTCTTCTAATTCTAAGGTAGTAACTGCCATGGACTGAAAATAATTTTTTTAAGATTTTGCGATGTGCAAAAATACAACGATTTAAAGGCTTTACACGAATAATATTAAAAAAAAAATAAAAATGCTTACTTTTAAACCGAAATATGAACGACAAACAAGAAGATTTACAACCACAATTTAGTGGCTTTTTTAATACCCCCCATTTGTTTTTACACCCTGTTTTTGGGATGCAGCCTTTTCTAAAAACATTGAGTAATATGCCTGTTTTCTCAGGAGCCATGCCTGTAAATATTAGGCTTGGGCAGCGGGTGGAGCGTTTTGTTACTTGTGAAATTTCTCATCTGGAAACCATTAAAATCCTTTCTGAAAATAATCAAATTCAAACGGAAACGAAACATACCGTTGGTGAGTTAGACTGTTTACTTTTAGATAATGAGCAGCCGGTACATTTAGAAATTCAGTTTAAATATTATTTATATGATGAATCCTTAGGTGAAAATGAAATCGACCATTGCATTGGTCCCATGCGACGCGATACTTTAAACGAAAAGCTAAGAAAACTTAGAGACAAGCAATTACCACTACTCTACCGCTCAGAAACCAAGCCATTGTTAGAGCGCTTAAATTTTGGGGCAGAAGATTTTATACAACAACTCTATTTTAAAGCACAGCTATTTATACCTTACGGCAAAACAATTACATTGAAAACATTAAATCCGGAGTGTATTTATGGGTTTTATTTTAAATATGCTGATTTACCTCAATTTAAAGCCTGTAAGTTTTACAAACCTAAAAAAACAGATTGGTTGCTGGATGTTACGCCTCAGGTAAATTGGCAAACCTATCAATCTATTTTACCAGAGCTCAACGGTTTTGAAGCTGAAGGCTATGCGCCTCTCGTGTGGTTAAAGTTTGAAAATGGTGAGATTTTTAAGTGTTTTATTGTCGTTAAGTAAAAATGGCTAACAAAACATATTAAAACAATTCCTTATCATTGTAGTATTAGCAGCACGATAAAAACCCATATAACATGGCATTAAATAGAAAGAAACACTGGGAAACCGTTTATGAAACTAAAACCCCAGACCAAGTCAGTTGGACCCAAGAAACACCAAAAACAGCATTGGATTTTATTACATCATTTGGCCTGTCTAAAACAGCCCGAATTATCGATGTAGGCGGTGGCGACAGTAAGCTTGTGGATTACTTACTTGAAGCGGGGTATGAAAATATCACGGTGCTGGATATTTCATTACAGGCACTGGAAAAATCAAAACAGCGTCTTGGTCCTAAAGCAAAAAAAGTGAATTGGGTGGTGAGTGATATCACAGATTTTAAACCTGAAACAACGTATGATATCTGGCATGACAGAGCAACATTTCATTTTTTAACAACAGAGGAACACCTTGAAAAATATAAGACCATTGCTAAAAATTGTGTCACAGGCTATTTAATTATTGGGACTTTTTCTGAAAACGGACCAACAAAATGTAGTGGCTTGGAAATACAACAATACAGTGAAGAGAAAATGACGTCAGACTTTGCAAACGGGTTTGAAAAAATCAACTGTATAACAGAAAATCATAAAACACCTTTTGATACCACACAAAACTTTTTGTTTTGTAGTTTTAAAAAACAATCCAATTAAGGCCTACGATTAGCTACAAATCCCCATTGCGTCATTGAAAAAAGGAATAACACAAACGACTATATATTACGTAATTACGGTAGTGGTTTTTATTGTGATTAACTTTTTTTTGAAACAACCACGACATGGACCAGGCCTAAGCATTCTATGGCTTCTTGTGATAGTGTTTCTTTTGGCTGTTTCACTATTTTATAATTCAATATGTATTGTTATAGGGAGGAATAAATCCTGGAACGAAGGTGCTCTTTGTGTGCACGTCATTGTATTGCTTTTATTTTCAATTTCTTTTTATAGCGCATTTTAATAGTCCAATTGCTTTAAAATTCTCATCTACCCAGTATCTAAAACGAGCGTTTGCTATTACAAATCAGAAAAAACAAATACCATTCAAGTCTTCACGCATTAAAAACAAGCCTTTGCTAAAAAACCCAAAAAAAACCAATCGTTAATAACTACTAAGAACTTCCTATAAACAGTCCGGTCTAAATTCCTATTTTGCACTGCTAATTTAAGCCCTAAAAAGCGCCACTTTTATCCTTGAGTTTTTATAATTTATAAGCTGGATTAAATGAATGCCGCAGATAATAAGATTTAAAAGAAAATAATAGTACACATGAAAGTTTGTATTGCCGAAAAACCATCTGTAGCAAGAGAAATTGCAGCCGTTTTAGGAGCCAACACCAAACGGGATGGCTACTATGAGGGTAACGGCTATGCAGTAACCTATACTTTTGGGCACTTGTGCACGCTAAAAGAACCTAACGACTATAAACCGTATTGGAAAAGTTGGGATTTAAACAATTTACCCATGCTTCCCGAACGCTTTGAGACTAAAGTGTCCAAAGATTCTGGAATACAAAAACAATTTAAGATTGTAAAAAGTTTATTTGATAAAGCAACAGTGGTTATAAACTGTGGTGATGCTGGTCAAGAAGGAGAGCTTATACAGCGCTGGGTGCTTAACCAGGCGAATTACAAAGGTGAAGTCCAGCGCCTTTGGATTTCTTCTTTAACAACAGAGGCCATTAAAGAAGGGTTTAATAATTTAAAACCGTCTGCTAATTACGACAATCTCTATTACGCCGGTTTTTCTCGTGCCATTGGCGATTGGTTGTTAGGCATGAATGCGACCCGTTTGTATACGGTAAAACATGGCGGCTACAAACAAGTATTGTCTGTTGGTCGGGTGCAAACACCAACATTAGCCATGTTAGTCAATCGCTTTAAAGAAATCGAAGACTTTGTACCACAACCCTACTGGGAATTACAAACCTTATATCGCGACACCCTATTTAGTTACGAAGAAGGGCGATTTTTAAAAATGGAGGATGGTGAAAAACTAGCTGCTATTGTTAAAGAACACGATTTTGAGATTGTATCGACTACAAAAAAGAAAGGCAATGAATATGCCCCAAAACTCTTTGATTTAACAGGCTTGCAAGTGTATTGCAATACCAAATTCGGGTTTTCAGCAGATGATACACTTAAGATTGTTCAGAAATTATACGAACAGAAAGTAGTCACCTACCCCAGAGTAGATACGACCTTCTTGCCTAATGATGTGTATCCTAAAGTATCAGGTATTTTAAAAAATCTAACGAATTATGCAAGCTTAACCGCTCCTGTTTTAGCTAAGAAAATAAAAAAATCTAAAAAAGTATTTGACGACAGTAAAGTCACGGATCACCACGCGATTATACCTACGGGGGTGCAAATGAATTTACAATACAATCAGCAACAGGTTTTCGATATTATTACACGGCGCTTTATTGCTGTTTTTTATGACGACTGTAAAGTGTCTAATACAACAGTGATTGGTAAAGCCGAAAAGGTGAACTTTAAAACCACTGGCAAAGAGATTTTAGAGAAAGGCTGGCGTGTTGTTTTTGAAACTAAAGAGACTGCAAGTAAAAAGGAAACAGGAATACTACCAACCTTCGTTAAAGGCGAAAAAGGACCACATGAGCCCTCCTTTTTAGAAAAACAAACCAAACCACCTAATCAATTTACCGAAGCATCCCTCCTACGCGCTATGGAAACCGCTGGAAAGCAGGTAGATGACGATGAGCTGCGTGAAATAATGAAAGAAAACGGTATTGGGAGACCCTCAACACGGGCTAATATTATTGAAACCTTATTCCGAAGAAAATACATTAAGCGTAATAAAAAACAAGTACTCCCAACAGCTACGGGGATTCAACTCATTGATACCATTCAAAATGAATTATTGAAATCTGCTGAATTAACCGGGAAATGGGAAAAACAATTAAAAGACATTGAGAAAGGCGAGTTTAGTGCGGCAAGTTTTATTAAACAAATGAAGCAAATGGTCGATCGTTTGGTTTATGAAGTAAGAAGTGAAACGACAAAAGCGAATATTTCATCTGTAAATAATGCCCCTGCTGCTGCAAAGAAAAAAGCAACTGCTAAAGCTGCTGGAATTACTTCTGAAGCGTGTCCGAAATGCAAAACCGGTTCAATTATTAAAGGGAAATCGGCATACGGCTGTTCAGAATTTAATAAAACCTGTGATTTTGTGATGCCTTTTAAATTTGAAGGAAAATCGATTTCCGAAAAACAATACCTCAGATTATTACAAAAAGGCTCGACAGTAAATCTAAAAGGGTTTAAAATCAATAGTGCTCCTGCAGAAGGATTAGTAAGATTCGATGCCCATTTTAAATTAAAGTTTGAACCAAAAAAAGGCAAAACAAAAACGAAAAGCACTTCTGAAAACAATCCGTGTCCAAAATGTAACACCGGTATTATTATAAAAGGAAAAACAGCCTATGGCTGTAGTGACTATAAAAACGGCTGTGATTTTAGATTTAGTTACGATGCTATTCGTGCTAAAGCTAACGGACAACAGCTTACAAAGGATTTGGTGTATGCCATTTTAAATGGACAATAAACTGTAGGCGATACAGGTAATAAAGCTTCGCTTATATAGTGATTGTAATAGGCTTACAAAAACTAAAAACACCTTTTGTTGCTCTATAAATCGCTAGTATCACTTCGTATAATTCCGAAGCATTAGAGATTATTGCGCGAACACTATAACTAAATTGAAAAATTGAAAGAACCAATACACCATCACTACAAAAGCTATAAACCTTATGGCATGCTTAGTCAGTTTGCGAGCAATTCTACTCAGCAGCAAAGAAAACGATTTCTAGGTGAGCTTGGTGAATTCCCAAAAGGAATTATGCCTATTGGAAGATTAGACGAAAAAAGTGAAGGGTTGCTCCTATTAACGACAGACGGTAAAATAAGTGATTACATTAATTCCAGCGGAATAGAAAAAGAATATTACGCTTTAGTAGATGGCGCTATTTCCGAAGAAAAAATAAAGACATTACAAGACGGTGTAGAAATTGGTTTTGATGGTAAAAAGTACCAGACAAAACCTTGTAAGGTGTTTAAACTGAAAACCGATCCGCAATTTCCTGAGCGCTCAAAAAAAATTCGGGATGCACGTCACGGACCAGTATCCTGGGTTTCAATCACATTAACTGAAGGTAAATTTAGGCAAGTTCGCAAAATGACTTCTGCTGTAGGTTGTCCCACATTACGATTAGTACGGGTGCGTGTAGGAACGATTCAATTAAAGGATATGCCGGTTGGTGCTGTTGAAGCTATAGCCATTAATATTTAAGAGGATTTTATGGGTTTAAAGGGTCGCAAATCAATAAATCTGAGTAATTTTGCACCAAATCGAAATAATTATGGAAGAACAAATAGCCTGCTTTTTTTATGACTACTATATAAGTTTCGGCTTTACAGAGTTTTCAGCTAAAGGTCTAAATATGCTGACATTATTACTCATATCCATTATTGTTATATTTATATTAGACCGAATTATCACAAAAATTTTGCGTGCTATTTCTGTTCGCGTCGCAAAACATACTAAATCACCTTTTGATGATTTATTATTGGCTAATAAAGTACCGAGAAATATCGCTCATATTATTCCTCTAATTATAGCCTTACAATTGCTGCCTATTGTTTTTGTGCATTTTGAATACATAGAAAGCCCTTTTCGTAAAACATTACAAGTCCTTTTTATAATTCTAACGCTTTGGATTGTACGTAGTGTTTTGCACACACTGGAAGATTACTTTAAAACTTTACCACGATTACGAGACAAACCTATAGACAGTTATATTCAGGTATTTATGATCTTTGCTTGGGTGGCTGGAATGTTTGCTGCTGTTGCTGTTTTTAGCAATGTTTCCATTTGGAAATTTGTCACTGGTTTTGGTGCTGCTTCGGCTATTATTTTACTTATTTTTAAAGATACTATTCTTGGCTTTGTCGCTAGTATACAAGTATCTATTAACGATATGGTACGTATTGGCGATTGGATTACCTTTGAAAAATATGGTGCCGATGGTGATGTTATTGAAATTAATCTGGCGACAGTAAAAGTTCAGAACTTTGATAACACCATTACAACCATTCCTACCTATGCCATGATTTCAGATTCGTTTAAGAATTGGCGTGGGATGACCAATTCTGATGGGCGACGTATTAAAAGACACATGCTTATTAAACAATCTTCTATTAAATACCTAACCCCTGAAGATGTGGAAAGATTAAAAGAAATTGAAGTTATTTCTGATTATCTAACCACCATGCAAAACAAAATAAAAAAGCAAAATAGTGCTCTTAAAGTAAATAAATCGCTACTTATTAATGGTAAAAACATGACTAATATTGGTGTGTTTAGAAAATTTATTCAAACCTATTTAGAGCAACATTCGGCAATTAATGACAGTATGCTACTCATGGCCAGACAACTACAGCCAACAGCCCATGGTATTCCTCTGGAGATCTATTGTTTTAGTAGAGACAAACGTTGGGAGAATTATGAGTACGTTATGAGCGATCTATTTGATCACTTCTTAGCCGCAGTACCCTATTTTGACTTGGAACTTTTTGAATTACAAAACGCCATAAGTCATACCGATTAAGCCTTCTTTTTTTTAGAAAAGTTAATTTATAGTTAATTTGATTTCTGTTTTAATAGTATTACTATTATATTTGCAATTGAATTTAATTACTATGAAATACTTGCTTTCAAATTTAAACATTAGTATTAACGAAAAAATATATTTGAAAGACCCTGAGTCTTCAGATTTAGGAAAACGCATCATTCAACATAGCATTCTGCTCATTGATGATATTGGCTTTGATTTGTTTACCTTTAAAAAGTTAGGCATAAAAATCGGATCTAATGAAAGTTCGGTGTATCGTTATTTTGAAAGCAAACATAAGCTACTACTCTATTTAACCTCTTGGTATTGGACTTGGCTAGAGTACCAATTAGTATTGTCTACTAATAGTATTGAAAACAAAGTATCAAAATTAGAAAAAGGGATAGATGTATTAACCCAAACAACGACTATTGATTCGTCTTTTGGTCATGTTGATGAAATTGTATTAAAGCGTATTGTTATCAATGAATACTCAAAATCATACTTAACAAAAGAAGTCGATACTGAAAATAAAGAGGGTTATTTTTCTGTTTATAAACGTTTAGTGAATAGACTAAAAGATATGATTATTGAAGTGGATGCTTCATACAAGTACCCATTAACCTTATCAAGCACCATTATTGAAGGCGCTATGCATCAACATTTTTTAAAGGATCACTTTCAATCCATAACAGAATGTAGTCCCGCATTACCACCTAAAGACTTTTTTAAAGATTTAATATTTAACGTTCTAAAGACTAAATAAATGCCCAAAAATGTAATTAATGCCTGGCAACGTTTAATAGGCTTGCTAAAATTAGATAGAAAAGACATCCGTCAAATTTTCTTTTATGCCATTTTTGCAGGGGTGGTAAGCTTATCACTTCCTTTAGGAATTCAAGCGATTATAAACTTATTGCAAAGCGCACAAATTAGTACCTCTTGGATTGTTCTTGTGGGGCTGGTAACATTGGGGGTCGTGTTTGTTGGTGTTTTACAGCTCATGCAAATACGCATTATAGAAAATGTGCAACAAAAGATTTTTACCCGAGCCTCGTTTGAATTTTCTTATCGTTTTCCAAAAATGAAAATGAGCGGACTAAGTGGCTACTACCCTCCAGAATTAGCCAATCGGTTTTTCGATACCTTAACCATTCAAAAAGGATTATCTAAAGTTTTAATCGATTTTCCAGCGGCCTTATTACAAATTATTTTCGGATTAATATTACTATCCTTTTATCATCCATTCTTTATTATCTATGGTTTTTTCTTACTAACACTAATGTATATTGTTTTCAAATTTACCGCTCAAAAAGGCCTTGAAACTAGCTTGGAAGAATCTAACAATAAATATAAAGTTGCCCATTGGATTCAGGAAATTGCCCGCTCTATTTTAAGCTTTAAACTCTCTGGAAAAACCAATCTGGCAATGGATAAGAATGACAAGTTAGTCGCTAAATACTTAGAAGCACGCGAAAATCATTTTAGAATTTTAGTGATTCAATTCATTCAGCTTATTGGTTTTAAGGTGCTGGTAACAGCTGGACTTTTAATTATTGGTGGCTTATTAGTTTTAAACCAGAGAATGAACATTGGTCAATTTGTAGCTGCCGAAATCATCATTCTTTTAGTCATTGCTTCAGTAGAAAAATTAATTCTTGGCCTTGAAACTATTTATGATGTTTTAACGTCTATAGAAAAATTAGGCAAAGTTGTAGATATGCCATTAGAATCTCAAAGTGGTGAGGTTTTAGCATTTGATAGCGAACCTTTTACTATTGAATTAGATGATGTTTCTTTTACTGCTCCTAATCGAGATTCGCCAATTATAAACACTGTTTCCTTAACCCTAGAACCAAAGCAAGTCGTGCTAATTACAGGTGAAAGTGGTTCTGGGAAATCAACCTTACTAAAACTTATTGCAGGTTTAATAATGCCAACTAAAGGAAAAATTTATGTCAACAATAAATCATTACTAGGCATTAATTTAAATTCTTATCGGTCACAATTAGGGCAAACATTAACTGAAGAAACACCTTTTGAAGGCACCCTATTGGATAACATTACTTTTGGTGATAAAACCATAACAACAGATCAAGTGAACGCCGTAATTAAAAATGTTGGCTTAAAGGATTTTGTAAAGGAAATGGCTCTAGGACTACACACCGTTTTATATCCTGAAGGGAAAGAGATCTCTTATACAATTTCAAAAAAAATAATGTTGGCAAGAAGTATTATTAGAACGCCAAAACTGCTATTACTAAAAGAACCTTTAGATCAGTTTGAAAGCAATGAAGCCAAACGAATCATTGATTTTTTAACAGATGAATCGCATGACTGGACACTTGTAGTTGTTAGCCAAAATGACCAATGGAAACACAAAGCAAATAAGACAATAATATTAAAAGAGGGTCAAATAATTAACACAAAATAGCATGTTAAATATTTCAGAGAATAGATTAAATACTAAAGTTGATATTTCACATTTCGAGTCTTCAAAAAAGGCTTTTGGGAAACAGCACTTTAAAAATTTTAATAGACTGTTACTAATTTTTGCCGTACTGTGCATTATTACTTTGTTTTTACCCTGGACACAAAACATAACTGCAAATGGAGCTGTAACGACCTTAACACCTGATCAAAGACCACAAAGTATTCAATCGCCAATTCCAGGGCGTATTGAAAAGTGGTACGTAAAAGAAGGTGATTTTGTAAAAAAAGGAGATACAATTCTTTTTGTTTCTGAAGTTAAGAATGAGTATTTCAATCCTGATCTCGTAAAACGAACAGGAGAGCAAATTCAATCCAAAAACTTTTCTGTAGAAAGTTACGGTTCAAAAGTAAATGCGTTAAACAACCAAATTGGTGCTTTAGCTACAGAACGCGTTTTAAAGTTGGAACAAGCGAAAAATAAATTGTTACAGAGCAAACTTAAAGTTAAGAGTGATAGCATAGATTATGAAGCGTCTAAAACCAATTTAAACATTGCCGAAAAACAATTTGCACGAATTGAAACCCTACAAAATGAAGGCTTAAAATCGGTAACAGAGGTTGAAGAGAAACGTCTCAAACTTCAAGAAACACAGGCTAAACTTATTTCCCTAGAAAACAAATATTTAGCCGCTAAAAATGAAGTATTAAATGCAGAAGTAGAAATAAACCGCATTCAAGCTGAATATATTGACAAAATATCAAAAGCACAAAGTGATAAATTCACTGCTAAATCAAATCAGTTTGATACTGAAGCGCAAGTCTCAAAACTAGAAAATGATTATACAAATTACGCCATGCGTAATGCGATGTATTACATTAGAGCCCCATTGGACGGCTATATAAACAAAGCCATAAAAACTGGTATTGGAGAAAGCTTTAAAGAGGGAGAACGTTTGGTTGGTATTATGCCCGCTAATTATGATGTCGCCGTAGAAACTTACATTAAACCTATAGATCTACCATTAGTACACCTTGGCGAAACGTTTAGAGTGCAGTTTGATGGCTGGCCAGCAATTGTTTTTAGTGGTTGGCCCAACGTGTCATACGGAACCTATGGAGCAAAGGTAGTAGCCATAGAAAGTTTTATTAGTGATAATGGAAAATTTAGAATCCTATTGGCACCAGATCCCGAAGATTATCCATGGCCGAAAGCTATTCGCGTAGGATCTGGAGTAAAAGCACTCGGTTTATTAGAAGATGTACCCATTTGGTTTGAACTATGGCGTAAAGTCAATGGCTTCCCGCCTAATTACTATGAACCTAAGAATGAACTAAAAAAAGACCAGAAGTAAATGACTACATTTAATCATAGTATTCTTTTCTTATTGTTACTTAGCATAACCGTTACTTTTGGGCAATCAGAAAGTCTTGAGCTTAAACAAGAGTTGTCTTTAGAGGAATATTTGGGTTACGTAAAATTGCATCACCCACTAATGAAGCAAGCGAACTTAACTCTAAATGTAGGTGAAGCCAGTTTGCTAAAAGCACGTGGTGGTTTCGATCCAAAAATTGAAGTAGATTATGACAGAAAAAAATTCAAAAACACAGAGTATTTTGACCAACTTAATGCCACCTTTAAAATCCCTACTTGGTATGGTATTGAATTTAAAGCCAATTTTGAAGAGAACACCGGGGCATTCTTGAATCCAAACCTAACGGTGCCTGATGGCGGATTATATAGTGCGGGTGTTTCATTTTCATTAGCACAAGGCTTTTTAATTAATGAACGCATGGCAGCATTAAAAGAAGCGCGTTTTTTTAGAGAGCAAACAAAAGCAGATCGGGATTTAATTGTAAACAACCTGATTTTTGAGGCAAGTATCGCCTATTTTGAATGGCTTGAAGCGACAAACGAGCAAGGTATTTACACGGAATTTCTTAAAAATGCATCTACGAGATTTAACGCGGTGGAACGCAGTGCCGCCGTCGGCGAAAAAGCAATGATTGATGTCACTGAAGCCCGTATTGTCTTAAAAAACAGACAACTTAATCTGGAAGAAGCATCTTTAAAAAGAAGAAAAGCAACCTTAAAAGTAAGCAACTATTTATGGTTAAATAATGTGCCTCTGGAAATACAGGATAATGTGCTACCTGTACGTCCCGAAAAGCAAAATCTAGAAATGGCTTTAGTATTGGAAGGAATTACAGACACTAATGCGATGTTAGAAAGTCATCCTAAATTATTAAGTATAGCGGCTAAAATTGGTGGTTTATCAATAAACCGCGCGCTCAAACAAAATAAATTATTGCCAAAGCTAGCGCTTCAGTACAACTTTTTATCACCAGAATTCGATCAAATTAACACCTTTAATACAGCAAACTATAAGGCCTTTGTAAACTTCAGCTTTCCAGTTTTATTACGAAAGGAACGTGGTGATTTAAAGCTGGCGAATCTAAAATTACAGGAGGCTAATTTTGAACGTACCGCCATAACACTCAACCTGAAAAATAAAATAAACGCAGTAAATACCGAAATACTTTCATTAGAAGTACAAACTAAACTTATAAATGAGATTATAGAAGATTATAAAACACTGGTTAATGCAGAGGACCGTAAGTTTTTCCTAGGAGAAAGTTCATTGTTTTTAATAAATGCTCGAGAACAAAAATTAATTGATACACAGCTCAAGGAAAATGCACTTATAGCAAAACAGTTAAGCGCTATTGCTAGCTTATATAATGTGTTAGGCCTCTCTGAACCAATAATTAAAAATTAAACCCATAAAAAACGCCATCTCATAATGATACGCTTGTTGTTTTTTTATGTCTTTAAATAAAAAAAATAACGGTATTTATGTTAAGATTAAGTTCACGAACGCCTCGTTTATTATTAGTATAAAACAAAAAAAACCTCAATTAGACTATAATTGAGGTTTTTCTTACAAATTAAAAGTGAGTTTATATTTTCTTAACACGAACGGCATTTAAGCCTTTCATCCCTTTTTCCAGTTCAAACTGTACTTTGTCATTTTCTGTGATTTCATCTATTAAACCACTCACGTGACAAAAGTATTTTTCTGAATCTTCTGCATCAATGATAAAACCGAAACCTTTAGAAGAATCGTAAAAAGAAACTTTTCCTTTTCTAATAGGGTCTTGTTCTGGCAGATCTTCTTTTTTAGGCACGCCTAAAACGATATTGTCTGCTTTAACTTTGATTTTATCTTCTGGATCTGGCGGAGTATCTACCAAATTGCCATTATAGTCTACATAGGCAAACTGAATGCCATCTGTTCCGTTTTCTTCTCTTTCAGCCTTACGAGCCTCCATCTTCTTTCTCTTGTCCTCCTTCTTCTTAAGACGCTTTTTTTCTTTTTCTAATTTGTTAAATGTCTGTTGCGACTTTGCCATTCTTTTTTAAGTGTATAATTTAATTGTTGCCGGAATTAGCAAAAATTTTTGTAAAAATACGGATTTTGATTGATATTTTAAAGAAAATATTAAAGTTTACTTTTATTATTCTTTTTCCTGGACTATAGTAATCGTTGCTTTAACACCCGTAGCCAGGTTCCATTGATTAGAAACAATTACTTTTCCTTGGGCATCTAACACTTGAAATTCTGCTGTATTAGGTCCGCTTGTCCCTTGATTTAAAGCTTCAAAATCTATAATATTGTTCCCTGGTGTTAAATTCAGAAAGAAACCTTTACTGTGAGTCTCTAATAAAACGCGCGTTTGAACAACATCATCATTCACATAAACACGTATTAAATCACCATCAGGTGCCTGATGGTCTCTGTAAATAATATTGACGCGCTTTGTTTTGGTACTAAACTCTCCCAGATATTGGGTAACTTCACTGCCGTTATGTTTACGTTCTCTATCTTCTTTTAATTTAAGTGCATTCTTTAATTGCTTTTGGAAGAGCTCTGCAGGATTTCTAAATTCATTGTCCTTAGTTATCGAAAATTCTTTTCTTTTGGCAACTGGAAGTGCTTCTGTTTCTGGCAAAACCACTTCATTTTCGGAGGTTTCATCAGGCTTAGGACTATCCATCTCTGCCGGTCTAACAATTAATTCGTTGTCTTCCTTTGGATCTTCAACTTCTTCAGCTGGTATAGCTATTGACTTATTTTCACTATCTATTTGTGCACTTATATGAAGTGTAAAAAGAAAAGTGACTATGAAAAACAATTTTAATTTCATCTCTTATACAATGGTTTGTCGAAAATAAACCAAAAACCATACCTAAATGCTAAAATTTTATTAATCTATTTAACTTTTTTAAACTTTTCATGAAATCATCCAGTCCCACCCTGTTTTAGTTAAACTATGACTCCGTTTAATTGTTAAAATGTGTTAAAAAAGTACTTGGTTTTACATAGTACTGTAACAAAATTAAATGTTTGTCGTCTATATAGTATAAATCAATAATTATCAATCAATTAAAAACTTAATAGTATGAGAACTTTAAACAACAACCAATTAACAGGAAGATTACAAGGTACAAAAAGTAATGCTTGGAATTCAAAACGACGTCACAGATAATATCTGAAATCATCAATCAATCAATTAAAAACTTAATATCATGAGAACTTTAAACAACAACCAACTGTCAGGAAGATTACAAGGCACAAAAAGTAATACTTGGAATTCAAAACGACGTCACAGATAATATCTGAAATCATCAATCAATCAATCAAAAACCTGGAAATCATGAAAGCCATAATTAATACCTTAAGAACATCTCAAAGAATCACTAACGACCGCTTATGTACTATTAAAGGCGTTTATAAGTTTAGGAATACAAAAGATGGTCTATGGAGAGGCGTAACACGTTATGCACATTAGTTTTTGCAAATCGGTTTTCACCATTAAAGAGCCTGTAAATAATTTACAGGCTCTTATTTTTTTATTCTGAAATATTTTCTAAATCTAGCATAAAGGCATAATTAAGTGCGGTACGTTTATATCTTTCAAAACGCCCTGAGGCACCACCATGACCAGTTTCCATATTACAATCCATAACTAACAAATGATCATCCGTTTTTAAAGCTCTTAGTTTAGCTATCCATTTTGCTGGTTCCCAATACTGCACTTGACTATCCCAATAACCAGTAGTAATCATAATATTGGGATAGTCTTTAGCAACAACATTATCGTAAGGCGAATACGATTTCATATAATCGTAGTATTCTTTTTCTTTCGGGTTACCCCATTCATCAAATTCAAAAGTAGTTAGCGGAATGGTTTCATCTAGCATGGTTGAAACCACATCTACAAATGGTACAGCAGCAATGACGCCATTCCATAGTTCTGGCTTCATATTAACTACAGCTCCCATTAACAAGCCTCCTGCGCTTCCTCCTAATGCATATAAGTGATCACTACTCGTGTAGCCTTCTTTAACCAAATACTCACCACAATCGATAAAATCTGTAAAGGTATTTTTCTTGTTTAGTAATTTTCCGTCTTCATACCAATCTCTACCCATTTCTTGACCACCACGAATGTGGGCAACAGCATATATAAACCCTCTATCAAGTAAACTTAATCTATCTGAACTAAAAAAAGGTTCAGAATTACTGCCATAAGAACCATAAGAATAAAGGAGTAAAGGGGTAGTATCACTTTTTTTAGTTCCTTTCTTGTATACAATAGACAGTGGTACTTTAGCACCGTCTCTAGCTGTTACGGTGAGTCGCTCAGAACTATAATTCGCTGGAGAAAAATTGGGATCTAATACCGCTTCCTGTTTTAACAAGGATTGTTCTCTGGTAGCCATATTATAATTAAAGGTGCTTAGAGGTGTTGTTAAAGAAGTATAAACATAGCGAAGCATTTTTGTATTAAAATCTGGGTTAGCTGTTGGAAGTGCTACATATGCCGGGTCATTAAACGCAATGTAGTGCTCTACACCACTCCAAGGTTTAATTCTAATAGTGCTTAAGCCATTAATGCGCTCTTCTAGAACTAGGTAATCATTAAAAATATCAATACCAGTAACTAAAACATCTGCTCTATGAGGTATTATATCTTCCCAGTTTTCTTTAGCCGTTGCAGTAATTGGTGTTTTTACTATTTTAAAGTTCTTAGCATCTAAATTTGTTCGGATATAAAAATAATCGCCAAAATGACCAACACTATACTCTAAATTTCTTTTTCTAGGCTGAATGACTTTCCATTCACCATTAGGAGTGTTGGCATCTAAATATTGATGTTCAGTAGAGAGTGTTTGAGAGCTATATAGCATTAAATAAGCTTCAGATTTTGACTTATAAACACCCGTGCTATACGTTTCGTCTTTCTCTTCAAAAACTAAAACATCCTTAGCTTGCTTAGTCCCTAGAACATGCTTAAAAATTTTGTTTGCTCTTAACGTTACGGGATCTTTTGTCGAATAAAAAACCGTTTTGTTGTCATTTGCCCAAACAGCACTTCCTGTGGTATTAGTAAGAACATCTTCGAGGAGTTCGCCCGTATCTAAATCCTTAAAATAAACATCATACTTTCGCCTTGACAAGGTGTCTATACCAAATGCCATTAGAGTGTTATTCGGACTAATTGTGCGGCTTCCAACACCATAATATGCGTGTCCTTTAGCTAACTCAGGAACATTTAACATGATTTCTTCATTACCCGTGCCATCCACCTTTTTTCTACAATACAATGGGTAGTCATCCCCTTCAACATAACGTGTATAATAAGAATACCCTCTATTACTCACTGGTACTGATTGATCATCTTTTTTAATACGGCCTACAATTTCGTCATACAATATACTTTGCAACCCTTTTGTATGCCCCATGGCTTTTTCTAAATATGTGTTTTCAGTCTCTAAATAATCTAATACATCTTGTGTTTGTGCATCTGAAGTATCAGCGTTTTTTTGTGCATCACTTAGGCGCATCCAGAAATAGTCGTCTATTCTTATGTCATTATGAATCCTTAATTCTGTCGCTATCTTTTTTGCCACAGGAATTTCCACCGATTTATAAGCAGCTTCCTTTTTTTCTGTTTTGCAGCTCGTTACAATAAAGAGAAGTGCTAACAATGAATAAATACTTGTTTTCATTAACATGTTGGTATGTAATTTTAGTAATCTGATAAATGTATAGCGTTCTTAATATGCTATTAATGCAAGTAACTCACCTTCAAACTTATCACGCGATAAATACTGGTCTTCTAATTGATTAATAAATGGAATTGGAGTTTCCATACTTGCTACACGTTTTACAGGCGCATCTAAATATTCAAAACAATGCTCCATAAGTAATGCCGAAATGTCACTCGCGATACCACCAAATAAAGAATCTTCCTGAAGTATGATTACCTTCCCTGTTTTTTTAGCAGAGGCATAAATGGTTTCCGTATCTAGAGGCTGCAATGATCTTAAATCAATCATGTCTGCAGAGATGTTTGGATGTTTATCTAAGGCATTTAAAGCCCAATGCACAGCGGCACCGTAAGCAATAACAGTAATATCCTCGCCTTCTCTAAGCTTTGCTGCTTTCCCAAAAGGAATCGTAAAATAATCTGTTGGCACCTCTTGACGAATACTTCTATACAAGGCCTTATGCTCAAAAAACAATACTGGATTTGGGTCATTAATAGCGGTCGCTAAAAGCCCTTTAGCGTCTTTTGGAAATGCTGGATACACAACTTTCAAGCCCGGTGTTTTAGTAAACCACGCTTCATTCGTTTGAGAGTGAAAAGGTCCCGCGGCGACTCCTGCACCGCAAGGCATACGCAAAACAATGTCTGCATTCTGATTCCAGCGGTAATGAGACTTGGCTAAATAGTTAACCACAGGATTAAACCCTGAAGTTATAAAATCGCCAAACTGCAATTCTACAACACTCTTAATACCAGAAATACTCAAGCCCATAGCTGCTTCAATAATCGCCGATTCACAAATGGGTGTGTTACGCACACGATCTTTACCAAACTGCTCTACAAAACCATCTGTGATTTTAAAAACACCACCATATTCTGCAACATCCTGCCCCATAATTATAAGGTCATCATGTTGTTCCATTGCCTGTTTTAGCCCTTCCGATATGGCATCTATTAAACGTAATTCTTTTGTCTCACTATTTTCTTTAACCTCTTGGTATTCAAAATCTTGAAAGACATCATTTAACTCTTCAGTTTCAGAGGGAGTGATAATAGCTTCTGCATTTGTAGCCACCAAATCGGTATCAATTTCAGCTTTATATTGTGCTTTAAAAATGGTGTCTTGCTTTTCTGAAAGTATTTCTTTTTCTATCAAATAAGAACGAAAATTATCTATCGGATCTTTAGCAGCCCATTCATCCAAGAGTTCTTGAGGTACATATTTTGTTCCACTCGCTTCTTCATGACCACGCATTCTAAAGGTTTTAAATTCGATTAAAACAGGATGCGGATTTTCACGCATACTAGCGGTAATTTCTGAAATTTTAGAATACACTTCAATAATATTGTTGCCATCAATAATATGAGATTCCATACCGTAACCTAAAGCACGATCGGCTAAATCCTTACAATTGTATTGTTCTTGTGTTGGTGTTGATAGTCCGTAGCCATTATTTTCAATACAAAATAAGACTGGTAATTGCCAAACCGATGCCACATTTAAAGCTTCATGAATATCCCCTTCGCTGGTTCCACCTTCTCCTGTAAATACAGCAGTCACTTGATTTTTATTTTTTAATTTACTCGCTAATGCAATACCATCGGCAACACCAAATTGTGGTCCCAAGTGCGAAATCATACCAACAATATTGTACTCTTGTGTTCCAAAATGAAAGGAACGATCACGACCTTTAGTAAAACCATTGGCTTTACCTTGCCATTGACTAAATAAACGATGCAAAGGAATCTCACGAGTCGTAAAAACACCTAAATTTCTGTGCATTGGAAGGATATATTCTTCAGGGTGCATTGCCATAGTAACCCCTATAGAAATCGCTTCTTGGCCAATACCAGAAAACCATTTACTAATCTTTCCCTGTCTTAATAAAATAAGCATCTTCTCCTCGATTAGCCGAGGTTTAAGCATATTCTTGTACAATGCAATTAAAATTTCGTTAGAAAGTTTATGTTTCTTGTAAGCAATATTTGATTCCATAAGTATCTTAGACTTCATAAAAAAAGTTTGTCAAATATAAGATTATTGCAGAAAAATCAATTATTAACAATAAGAATTATCAATTATATAATTTGCTTGTTTTTCGCTACATTTGTAGTAGAAGATTATTAAAAGGTATGATAATGACAAGTATTCCAAGTGTTAATTTACAAGACTTTCTATCTGAAGATCCCGTAAGAAAGCAAAAATTTATAGATCAAATTGGTAAAGCCTATCAAGACATAGGGTTTGTGGCTTTAAAAGGACACTTTTTAGACGAAGCTTTAGTAGATAGCTTATATAGTGAAATAAAAAACTTTTTTTCGCTTCCTGTTGAAACAAAACAAAACTATGAAATACCAGGTATTGGAGGGCAACGCGGTTATGTGTCTTTCGGAAAGGAAAGCGCTAAAGGTAAAAAAGAAGGTGATTTAAAAGAGTTTTGGCATTTTGGTCAATATGTTGAAGATGATCCAGAACGCGCAAAAGAATACCCTGAAAACGTTGAAGTTAAAGAGCTTCCTGCGTTTAATAAGGTAGGAAAAGAAGCGTACCAAATGCTTGAAAAAACAGCAAAATATGTCCTTCGTGCATTGGCTTTGCATTTAGATTTGGAAGAAACCTATTTTGACGACTATATTCATAATGGCAACTCTATTTTAAGACCTATTCATTACCCACCAATTAGCGAAGAACCTAAAGCTGCCGAACGTGCTGCTGCTCACGGTGACATTAATCTAATTACGCTTTTGATGGGCGCACAAGGGCGTGGTTTACAAGTACAAAACCATAAAGGAGAGTGGATTGACGCTATCGCTGAGCCAGACGAGCTCATGATAAATGTTGGTGATATGTTATCACGACATACCAACAATAAATTAAAATCTACGATTCACAGAGTGATTAATCCACCACGAGAGCTTTGGGGAACCAGCCGCTACTCTATTCCTTTCTTTATGCACCCCATTAGTGAAATGAACCTAGATGTTTTGGAGAGTTGTATCGATAAAGAGCACCCAAAACAATTTGAAGACATCACCGCTGGTGAGTTTCTAGATGAACGTTTGATTGAATTGGGTTTAAAAAAGTAAACAGTACGCAGGTTACATGAGGTGATTTTTTTTAACGCATACACTGTAGACTGAAGACTATCAATTGCACACTAAAGACAATGGATTTAAAAGATCAACTAAAAAATCTCTTTCCAGAGCACCACGAAAAGGAAGTTGAGCCAAGTAAAGAAACCACTTCTTTATGGTTACAAGACGATCCTATTATTTGTAAATATGAAAAACGTAAAGGCAAACCCATTACTATTTTGGAAGGCTATACAGGTGCTACCGAAGATTTTAAAGCACTTGCAAAAGAGTTAAAACAAAAATTGAGTGTCGGGGGGAGTTTTAAAGAGGATAAAATAATCATTCAAGGGGATTATCGTGACAAAATCATGGCAATCTTAAAAGAAAAAGGATTTAATGTAAAACGAGTTGGAGGCTAATCATGTCAAATACAACACTTCATATCGTTAATGGTTTAAGCATAACTGACTATCTCACAAAATTAAAATTTGAAGGAGACATTCTAACTTGGCATGAAATACTTTGTGAAGGCCCTACGTTAAAAGAAATAAATACTCCAGCGTTTTTTAAATTAAGAAAAAAGTTTCTAGAGCGTGTGTATAACGTTGAATATGATGTAGAAAAAATTAAAAATGAGTTTGATAAACTAAAGAACACCTCAAACTATTCAGAGATTGTTTTATGGTTTGAATACAATTTATTTAGCCACATTAATTTAATTGCTGCCATTTGTTTAATTAAACAAAAAAACATTAAACTGCCATTATTTTTGGTTTGTAGTGGTCGGGTTGAAGGTGAAAAAGAATTAAAAGCTCTGGCACAATTAACAGAAAAACAATTATTTAATCATTATGAAAATAAGATTAAGCTTAACGTAGACGATATTGCTACCGCTCAAAAGGCTTGGCGTATTTATTGTGAAGATGACCATAACCTATTCACAGAGTTAATTGTAAGACCTTCAAGTTTTAAATACTTAAGTAATTGCCTGAAAGCACACATGAGACGCTTTCCCGATACACGTAGCGGATTAAGCACACTAGAATTCAACACCTTAAAACTCATTCAAAAACATCAAATAAAATCACGGCATCAATTGCTTGGATATTGTTTGCATTATCAAGGCTATTATGGCTTTGTAGAGCTTCAACTAGAACGCATGATTAATGAGTTATCCTTGTTTTATGCTGAAACTGAAGACACCTTAATACTCAATAGAAATGGTCATTTGGCTATAGAACATCAAAAGAATTTCATTAAAGAATTAGCATTTGATTTTCAATTTGGAGGGGTCAATAGAACAGATTTTCAGTATAACAAAAAAGAAAATAAACTTATAAAAACAATAGTAAATGCCCATTAAAGCATCAGAACTCATCCTAAATCCAGATGGTAGTGTTTATCATTTAAATTTACATCCAGAACAGATTTCAAATACCATTATTACGGTTGGTGATCCAGATCGGGTGGCCAGTGTAACAAAGCACTTTGACTCTGTTGAGTTTCAAACACAAAAACGTGAGTTTCATACGCAAACGGGACTTTACAAAGGCAAAAGAATAACAGTACTATCCACAGGAATTGGTACAGATAATATTGATATTGTTTTTAATGAACTAGATGCTCTAGTTAATATTAATTTGAAGACCAGAGAAATCAACAAAACTTTAAAAAGCCTTGATATTATTCGTATTGGGACTTCTGGATCCATTCAAAAAGCTATTCCTTTAGATGCTTTTTTAATTAGTGAATATGCCTCGGGTTTTGACAGTTTATTACATTTCTATGATAGTGAAGCCTTTCAGTATAAAGACATTTCAAAGGCCCTGATGGAACATACCAACTGGTTTGAAGCTAAATCTAGTCCGTATGTGGTAAAAGGTGATGCGCAACTCATGGAAAAACTATCTTCTAATAAAACGCATTTAGGTTTTACTGCCACTAACGTTGGCTTTTACGGCCCGCAGGGGCGTGTATTGCGTTTAGCGCTTCAGGATAAGGATTTAAACGACAAATTAGCAAGCTTCAATTTTGAAGGTAAAAGCATTACCAATTTGGAAATGGAAACAGCAGGTATATATGGTCTTTCGAAACTTTTAGGACATCGCGCATTATCCATGAATGCCATCATTGCCAATCGTGCAACAGGAGAATTCAGTGAAAACCCAACAGAAACAGTCAATAGATTGATTGAATATACATTAAATAAAATAGTTGAATAATTGATGAAGACAATTAATATTGGCGGTGTGCCCGAACATTTTAATCTGGCTTGGTACTTAGGACTTAAAAACGGTGAGTACAAAGGAGCAGACATAAATTTTCGTTGGAAAGACTATTTTGATGGTACTGGTGCCATGTGTAAAGGCTTACGTAATGGTGACATAGATATGGCTGTTATTTTAACTGAAGGCATTATCAAAGACATCATTGAAGGAAATAAAAGTAAAATTGTTCAGGTATTTGTAGAATCACCACTTATATGGGGCATTCATGTTGCTAGTGATTCACCATACCAAACCATCAAAGACCTTAAAGGTACAAAAGCAGCCATTAGTCGTTATGGCTCGGGATCTCACTTAATGGCCTACATAAATGCTAAAAATAATAATTGGGATCTAGAAAAAGATCTGGACTTTGAAGTTATAAAAAATTTAGAGGGTGCTGTAGAAGGTTTAACAGAGGGGAGTGCCGATTATTTCCTATGGGAAAAATTTACAACGAAACCTTTGGTCGATAATGGTACCTTTAGACGTGTTGGTAATTGCCCTAGCCCTTGGCCTTGTTTTGTTATTGCCGTTCGTGAGGAATTTTTACAATCGAATAAAGATGCTGTAAAAACAATTTTAGACATTGTAAATAAGACCACTTCGCAGTTTAAGGAGATTCCAAGTATCGATAAAATGATTGCTAATCGTTATGAGCAAGAATTGGAAGACGTGCAGGAATGGTTAAGTTTAACACATTGGTCTCAAAAAAATATTTCTAGAGAAACTGTAGAGAACGTTCAGAATCAATTATTTGCATTAAATATAATTCATGAAAAATGGGACTATGAGGATTTGGTCGAAAAACTTTAGTCGTTTCCACGCAACCACTTCACTATTCTTTCATCTAAAGAATAAATGGCATTAATATGAAAGCGTTCAAATTTTTTAGTTTTTTTATTGTTATTACGTTATGTTTTACAAATACACAATGTGAGGATGATGACTTCTTCCCTACTCAAATTGATATAATTAACAATACTGTTGTTCACATTGAAAATAATGAAACTACTCTTAACATAAACGAAAGTATTATCATAGAAACCAATATTTTGAATGAGCAGATTACTTCTACCGGACAAAATATTCTATTAACAGATTATGATTATGCAGAGGCTGGACAGTCAGGATATTATCATACGCTTACCCTTTACAAACTAACATCGTTTGGTACTATTGCTGAAATTCCACTAACTTCAGATAACATTACTAATATTGAAGGTGAAACACTAGTTGAAAATCAAACTATAACTGCTCGTAGTATCTTTGATGGCACCTCATACAAAAACAAATTCAGTATCCTTTTACCAGAATCTGGAATATTTTACTTAGCTGGAAGTAGATTTTTAACAGATAATGATGGTAAACTAAGAATGGATGGCGGTATTTACGAAAAAGCATTAATAACTATAAGTTCAACTATGGTAGGTGCTAATGCAAATGGTGCTTATGCATTTACTGTAAACTAAGCTACCACGCTATTGTTTTTAAATTTTTCTTTTTTAAAATGTTATTCGTTTCACTAAAATGCTTATTACCAAACCAATACCCGCGATTAGCACTCAATGGCGAAGGATGTCCTGAAGTTAAAATATGATGTTTTTCTTCATCAATGAGTTTTATTTTTTTCTTAGCAAATCCACCCCAAAGCAAGAAAATAACACCTTCTTTTTCATTGCTTATCGTTCTAATAACGGCATCAGTAAAAGTTTCCCACCCCCTATTCTGGTGACTTCCTGGATTGTGTGCTCTAACCGTTAAGGTAGCGTTGAGTAAAAAGACACCTTGTTTGGCCCAACGTTCTAAATTTCCGTTTTCTGGATAAGCGGTTCCTAAATCACTGGCGATTTCCTTAAAAATATTGATTAATGACGGTGGATGTGTTACCCCTTCGTTTACACTAAAACACAAACCATTCGCCTGGTTACTATTATGGTAAGGGTCTTGCCCAATAACCACTATCTTTAAATCATCAAAATGACATTTTTCGAACGCATTAAAAATTAGTTGGCTTGGTGGAAAGCACTGTGTCGTGTCATATTCAGAAGTAACAAACTGCATAAGCGCTTTAAAATAAGGCTTTTCAAATTCAGATTGTAAATGTATTTTCCAACTGTCGTGTAGGTCTGCTATCATCGTTTTAATTATTCAGATTAAAAATAAGACTATCTTTAGTCTTGTTAAAGAAATTTCACGATTTTGTACCCCTAAAAAGGTAAGTCCTCGACGATTTAGCTTATACTAGTCTAAAATAAATTTACGAATAACTATTAAATACAGTTTTCTGTCTTTGCAGGAATAACACCCATGAAGAACATTAAATTTCCATCTGCACAGTCTATTTTACTAATTATCGCTGCATTAGTGACCTTATTAACCTGGTTTATTCCGGCAGGAAAATACGACATGTTAATCTATAATAAAACAGAACATCTTTTCATACAAACCAGCACGGCGGAGACTAAAAAATTACCTGCAACTCAGGGAACCTTAGATGCTTTGGCTATTAAAATTCCATTGGAAAAATTTACTAATGGTGATATTTATAAAGCCATAAACATTCCAAACACTTACAAAAAGCTAGAAGCTAAACCGCAAGGGGTTTTAGAGTTTATTAAATCACCAATAAAAGGAATAATAGCGGCAGCCGATATTATTTTCTTAGTACTAATTATTGGTGGTTTAATTGGGATTATTAATAGCACTGGCGCCTTTGATGCGGGTATTGCTTCTTTAGCTAGCCTTTTAAAGGGTAACGAATTTTTATTAATAATTTTAGTAACTGTTTTAGTTGCTGCAGGAGGAACAACGTTTGGTTTTGCAGAAGAGACCATCGCCTTCTATCCTATTTTAATTCCCGTTTTCTTGGCCGCTAAGTATGATGCTTTGGTTGGTGTTGCTTGCATTTTTGCAGGGTCTTCTATTGGTACTATGTGCTCCACTATTAATCCATTTAGTACTATTATAGCTAGTGATTCTGCAGGTATTAATTGGACCACAGGTTTAGTTGGGCGTATTTTAATGCTTTTAGCGTGCTTGACAATAAGTATAGCCTACATTATGCGTTATGCAAAACGTGTGCAACGCGATCCAACAACTTCTATTATTTACGAGCAACAGCAACAAATTGCTGCATTGTTTGGAAATACAAGCACAGAAACTGTGACATTCACAACACGTTTGCGCTTAGCACTTTTTGTATTCGCGATGTGTTTTGCTATTATGATTTTTGGCGTGGTATTCTTAGACTGGTGGTTTGTAGAAATGACAGCTACTTTTTTAGTAGGGGCTATTGTTATAGGTGTGATTACTCAAATTAAAGAATCAGATTTCGTTGATACGTTTGTAAAAGGTGCAGGCGATTTGTTAGGTGTTGCTCTCATAATTGGTATAGCAAGAGGGATTACAGTTATCATGGCAGACGGCTTGATTAGCGATACGATGTTATATTACGCAAGTAATGTTACCAGTGGTATGAATAAGGGCTTATTTGCTAGCGCAATGACAGGTATTTACGCCCTGCTATCCTTTTTTATCCCAAGTTCCTCTGGCATGGCGGTGTTAACGATGCCTATTATGTCTCCCTTAGCAGATACGGTTGGTGTTGGCAGGGAAATTGTGGTAAATGCTTACCAATATGGTATGGGCTTATTTTATTTAATTAATCCAACAGGTTTAATTCTAGCATCGTTAGCCATAGTAAAAGTAGGATTCAATAAATGGTTAAAATTCATCATGCCTTTGTTTATTATTTTGGTTGTTTTCACTTTAATAGTCATGACGGTTTCTGCGTATTTATAATAGGACAACAGCTCTAACAAAATCACTTTTAGGTATTTGTAAGAATTAACAAAACAGCTAAGCACATCAAAATAAGTTGTAGTATCTTTGTTACTTATTCACATTAAAGCAGATTTAGCTAGTTTTTAATGCTAGTGAGGTATATTCCACAAAATTTAGAGTGCGTATAAACTATAAATGTCAAAATTACCGAAAGCCCACAAATTTGTGGATGTATCAGACTACGGAAGACCGATTGCCAAAATCATTGCAGCAGTATTAAAAAACACAAGATTTACACCTATTCACGTAACTATAGGTTTTATTATCTCGGGAATAATAGCCATCGCCTGTATTCTTTACGGCTATTATTGGTATGCCGCTTTCTTTTTAATTTTAAAATCTATCCTTGATGCAGCAGATGGCGAATTAGCGCGGCTTAAAAAAACACCATCTTATACGGGTCGCTATATGGATTCCGTTGCAGATATTATTCTTAATTTTTTTATATTATTGGCGGTCTGGCACATTACCGATTACAACATTTGGGTCACCCTAATGGCATTTTTTGGGCTCCAATTACAGGGAACACTTTACAATTACTACTATGTGATTTTAAGAAATAAATTCGATGGTGACACAACAAGTCGCATTTTTGAAGACAAAACACCTATAGCCCTGAAAGGAGAAACACAACGCCATGTTAATATTTTGTTTGGTTTATATAAGTTGCTTTATGGCGCTTTTGATAAAGTAATCTATCTTTTAGATCGGCATGCGGCAAAGGGAAAAACGGTTCCAAATTGGTTAATGACTGCTATTTCTACCTTTGGTTTAGGATTTCAATTATTAATTATTGCTGTATTATTAGTATTGGGCTATAAAGCAGTCATCATCCCCTTTTTTATTTACTACTCAGGGCTCATTCTTATATTTATAGCAATAAGAAAGCTCATGTATTAAAAAAAAAGCGCACTTTAACGTGCGCCTCTGTTTATAAAATAGTTGTATTTATTTAACTTTTATGACTTGTTCTTCTGCTTCTTCTTTCCCTTGTGATTGAAATACATAAGTATATAACCACATCAACGTAAAGGTCGGTACGATATCTAAACCTGGCATAATTTCTTCAATAAAAGAAACTGCGGCACCAACTTTACCAGAATTACCTTTGTACATTTTGGTCATTAACCATGCAGAAGCTGGAGCCCAAGCTAAGTCAGTAATTTCACCTAAACCAGGAATAATAAAGCTGGCATAACCTATAGCGTCAAAAAGGAGGCTTGCTGCTAGTTTTTTGTATTTGGTTGTGTGCTCTAAATTCATCTTATAAAAATTGTATTATATTCATGTTTCAACAAATAGTGTTCCAAACTTATTTTAGGATTCCCATACCATATGGGTACGAAAAAGCACTCCTTTGTTACGGAAAATTTAAGAAAATAACCAAAGTTTATTAATTTTAGCAACCTATTGATTACTATTTTTATTCAAACGCATGTTATTTTTTGATGGTCTTTAATTTATCACTATAAAATGTCGCCAGCTTTTTAATTTTTGGATGAATAACAAATTGACAATAAGAGGCATCCGTATTTCGCTCATAAAACGCTTGGTGTTCTTTTCCGGCTGTATAGAATGCATCTAAAGGCGTCACTTCTGTTACTATTTCAGAATTAAAAACCTGTTCACCATCTAAGTGAGCTATAAAGGCTTCTGCTTGATTTTTTTGAGTTTCAGAAGCATAGAAAATAGCCGAACGGTATTGCGTACCAATATCGTGACCTTGTCTATTTAAGGTTGTCGGGTCGTGTGTCGCGAAGAAAATTTCCAATAATTCTACATAGGATATGACCTCAGGGTTATAATGCAGCTGAATCCCTTCAGCATGTCCCGTACGTCCTGTCGTAATTTCGCGATACGCTGGATTTTTTATTTGTCCGCCAGTATACCCAGAAATAACTTGCTCCACTCCTTCTACCCTATTAAAAACGGCTTCTGTACACCAAAAGCAGCCACCAGCGAATGTGGCGATTTCTAAATTTTTATTTTCCATACATCTAAAGTTAATTAAAATTGTTCATTTTAACAGTACAAGGGCCTAGACAGTCTGTTTTTTAACTTTTAATTAGGAATAAAAGCCAAGTACAAAAGTAGTTTTGCAGTAATAAAATGTAACAATCCCAAATCTTGAGAGTCTTTAGACTATCAATCAGTAAACAATCTAACTACAAATGAAACAATTTTTGTTTTTCACTATCGCTATTCTATTGACCCTGAGTGTTACAGCTCAAGATAAAAAAACATATCAAATACAACGTACAGATACACCTCCAAAGATCGATGGCATCCTTGATGATGCTGCTTGGAATGACGCTCAAGTTGCTACAGATTTTACTGAATTTAGACCAGAAGTTGGTGATAAAGCACCAGAAAATAAAACGACTAAAGTGCGCATGACTTATGATGACTCGGGTATTTATGTTTCGGCGTATTGCTATGACGACCCCAAAGATATCATGCGTCAATTCACACAAAGAGACAACTTTGGACAATCGGATTTTTTCGGATTAATTTTCAACCCAAATAACGATGCACAAAACAATACTGAATTTTTTGTTTTTAGCTCTGGAACTCAAGCAGATGCTGTGGAAAGCCCTAGTATTGGAGAGGATTTTGGTTGGAATGCGGTTTGGGAAAGTAGTGTTCAATTAGTACAGGATGGTTGGATTGTAGAAATTAAAATCCCATACAGAGCCTTACGTTTTACCCAACAAGAAGCTCCTGTCTGGGGGGTTCAATTTCACAGGCACTATAGAAAAACACGTGAACAAATGACCTGGAATGCTATCGATGTTACCAAAGGAAGCATCGGTTTGTACAATGCAGAATTAGAAGGGATAAAGAACATTACACCACCCACACGATTAAGCTTTTTCCCTTATGCTTCTGCATTAGTAAGCTCTTTTGATGGAGAAGCAGAAACTGATTTTGCTGCTGGATTAGATGTAAAGTATGGCATTACAGAAAACCTAACCTTAGATGCTACTTTAATACCCGATTTTAGTCAGGCAGGTTTTGATAATGTAGAATTGAACTTAGGCCCGTTCGAGCAACAATTCTCCGAACAAAGACAATTTTTTAAAGAAGGTGTAGACCTATTTAATAAAGGCAATTTGTTCTATTCCAGACGTGTTGGTGATGCGCCTTCTGGCAGTGTAAACTTAAAGAGTAATGAATCTGTTACGGAATATCCAGATAAAGTACAGCTCCTAAATGCTGTTAAAGTTTCTGGAAGAACAAAAAAAGGTTTAGGCATTGGTTTTTTTAATGCAATAACCAAAAAAACGTATGCAGACATACAGGTTGAGGAGACCAAAATAAATTCGGTGACTAGTTTAGAAGAAACTTATTTCTCCAGACGACAAGAATTAGTAGAGCCGCTTTCGAACTACAATATCATGGTATTAGACCAACAGTTCAACAAAAACTCCTCTGTCACTTTAATAAATACTAATGTAACAAGAGATGGCGATTTTAGAGATGCTAATGTTACAGGTTTACTCTTTGATTTAATAAACAAGAAAAACACCTATGGCGCTATAGCAGAAGTTAAAAGAAGTGCTTTTAATGATGTACCAAACAAAGAAAGTGGCTATACAGCGAAATTGGGAGTAGGAAAAAACAGTGGGAAAATACGTTATAGTTTTGCTTATGACTACGCAGATGAAAATTATGATATCAATGATTTAGGGATTCTATTTAGAAATAATTACAGTAATTTTTCAGCAGATGTTAGCTATCGTATTTTTGAACCAACCACGTTTTTTAATGACATGTATCTTGGAAGTTGGTTTAATTACAACCAATTAGCAAATCCAAACACGTTTACTGGAGCAAATACAGGGTTTAATTTTAATGGCCAAACCAAAAAATTACATAATTTCGGAATTAATTCAAACTGGAACATCGGTAAACAATACGATTATTTTGAACCAAGAAATGGTTTTGACAGCTATTTTATAACCGAAGATTATGCGCAAGCCAATACCTGGATGTCAAGTAACTACAACTTGTTTTTTGCCTTAGATGCAAACTTTGGTTATGGTCGTTTCTTAGATGATGACAGAAAAAACTTTAACAACTGGTGGTTTGGATTAAACCCAAGATTTAAATTTAACGATAATTTTCTTTTAGTTCTTGGATTTGATTATGATGATTATTCAGCAGACAGAGGTTATGTAAACGGCCAAGAAATTGACGATCGTATTATTTTTGGTCAACGCGATCGTGTTGATATTGAGGCCAGCATTTCTGGGAGCTATAACTTTGATTCTTTTAATGCGTTAACACTAAGTTTTAGAAACTACTTGAGTACGGTTACTTATGACAACAGTATGTATGTGCTTCAAGACAACGGTTATTTAAAAGCATCTGAAATCTATACTAAAAACAACATAAGCAGTGATCCCAATTTCTCACCAGACATTAATTTTAACACCTGGAATTTAGATTTGAGCTATACTTGGCAGTTTGCTCCTGGAAGTCAACTAACCGCATTATATAGAAACCAGATTTTTAATTTTTCTAATAATTCTGAAGCTGGATTCTTTGACAGTATAGACGATTTGTTCAAACAAGAACAACGGAATACATTTTCTTTACGCATGGTGTACTTTATCGATTATAACGATTTAAAAAACGTGTTCAAAAAGAGTTCTAAAGCCATTTAAAGTTGCGCATTAGCTTGTAAAGTAGTATTTTCATTTTTTATAAAATGTTAGATGATAAAAGCTGAAAATATTCACAAATATTACGATGATTTACATGTTTTAAAAGGTGTAAATGTTCATATTAAAAAAGGAGAAATTGTATCTATTGTTGGCGCATCTGGTGCTGGAAAGACGACATTACTTCAAATTTTAGGTACCTTAGACTACATTGATAAAAGCAAAAAAGCGACTTTAATTATAGACGGCGTTGCTATTAGTAACTTGTCTGAAAAAGCACTGGCTAAATTTAGAAATGAACATATTGGCTTTATTTTTCAATTTCACCAATTATTACCAGAATTCACAGCTTTAGAGAATGTTTGTATTCCTGCATTCATAAAAAAAACACCTAGAGCAGAAGCGACTACACGTGCTAAAGAATTACTTGATTTCTTAGGACTTTCACATCGTTATGATCACAAGCCAAACGAATTGTCTGGAGGAGAGCAACAGCGCGTTGCTGTAGCCAGAGCCTTAATCAATAATCCCAGTTTAATTTTTGCCGATGAACCTTCTGGAAACCTAGACAGTGAGAGTGCCGAAAACCTGCACAACCTCTTTTTTAAACTTAGGGACCAATTTGGGCAAACTTTTGTAATCGTTACACATAATGAAGAACTAGCCAATTTAGCAGATAGAAAGCTAACGATGGTAGATGGGAAGATTGTATAGCCTAGCGAAAGCATTTTTAAGACCTGAGAAATGCAAAGCCATTAGACGCTTGATGCATTTATTTTATGTGATACGGCAACAATATGCTAATGATTTAAAAAACAGATTTTATTCTGCACCTATTACAGATGACTAAAACGGAACTTAAAGAATTTCTAGACAGTAAGGTTGAACAATACAATACCTTAGCGTTTATTGAAAGTGATCCTGTACAAATCCCTCACTTATTCAGCAAAAAAGAAGATATTGAAATCGCTGGATTTTTATCGGCCACTATTGCCTGGGGAAACAGAAAAAGCATTATTAATAATGCAAATAAGATGATGGAACTATTAGAACAGGCGCCTCATGATTTTATAATAAACCATCAAGACAGTGATTTGGAAAAACTCGAGACGTTTGTTCATAGAACCTTTAACGGCATTGATTTTATAACCTTTGTAAAAGCACTTCAACACGTGTATAAAAATCATAACGGATTGGAAGCTGTATTTGCAAAACATGCTGAAACGGACACTTTACAAAGGACTATACATGAATTTAAACGCACGTTTTTTGAAATTGAACATCTCCAGCGCACTCAAAAACATGTTAGTGATCCCCTTAAAAATTCAGCAGCAAAACGTATCAATATGTTTTTGCGTTGGATGGTGCGCAACGATAAACGAGGTGTTGATTTTGGGATTTGGAAAAGCCTCTCACCTGCTCAATTATCTTGTCCGTTAGACGTGCATTCTGGAAATGTAGCCCGAAAGCTTGGACTATTAAAACGGAAACAAAATGATGGTAAAGCCCTTGCTGAATTAGACAACGCGTTAAGGCAGCTAGATCCAAAAGATCCAGTTAAATATGATTTTGCACTCTTCGGTTTAGGCGTGTTTGAACGTTTTTAATGCTCAATTCGTTAAAATTTTAACACTTTACAACCCACATCGCTAATCCATAACGATATAATATTATATTTGAAATATTCTTAAAAATACAGCCTAGTGATAAGTCCTCAAATTCCTCTTAATGAAGCAGAACGTTTAAAAGCAGTAGAAAGCTATAACCTCATAGATACGCTTCCGGAAAGAGATTTTGATAATATTACGTCTCTTATTGCGGCACTATTTGAAGTTCCAATAGCTTTAGTCACCTTATTAGACGTAGATAGAAACTTTTTAAAATCTCATTATGGTGTTCCCTTTAACGATTCACCTAGAAGCATTTCATTTTGTGGACATGCGATTTTAACCGATGAAGATATATTTATTGTTGAAGATTCACGTAAAGATAAACGGTTTTGTGATAACCCATTAGTTAAAGATCACAATGCGATTTTTTATGCTGGCGCTCCTTTAGTGAATGCTGAAGGTTATAAACTGGGAACTCTTTGTGTATTCGACACTAAACCGAGAAAAATTACAGAGCTACAAATAAAATCCATGGTTTCTTTAGCCAGTCAGGTGGTTAATTTATTCGAATTACGAAAAAAGAACAAAGAGCTTACCGAGACGAAAAAAATTCTTAAGGATAAAAATGCAGAATTAAAAACCTTTGCTGGTACAGTATCGCACGACATGAAAATGCCTTTAGCAAATCTAATTGTGACTTCAGATATTTTAAAGATGAAATACGGTTCAAAATTAGATAAAAAAGGCCTGGAATATCTTAATTATTTAAAAAGTGCCTCTTTTACTTTAAGTGAGTATATAAGCGGGTTATTGGCACATTATGAAAGTGATAAGATTGAAGATAATTACGAGCGTTTCGATATACATCAATTATTAGAGGAGATTGTTGATTTATTAAATATAAACTTAGATTGTGAAATTAATTTACCAGAAAAAAATGAAGAACTCTTTTGCAACCGTGCAGCATTAGAACAGGTTTTTTTAAATCTTATAGGTAATAGTCTAAAATACAATGATAAAGAGGAAGTTATTATAACTATAGACTGCCAGAAAAAAGAGGCCTTTTATAATTTTACCATTACAGATAATGGTGTTGGCATTCCCAAAAACAAGCAAAAAGAGATTTTTGATTTATTTACTACTATTGGCACTATAGATAGAAATGGTAACAAAGGACATGGTATTGGTTTATCAACAGTACAAAAATTAATAAAATCATTGGGAGGTAATATTTCTGTATCTTCAGTAGAAGGGAAAAGCACCACCTTTGAATTTTCAATAGCCGCAATAGAACATTAAAAAAACTGGTTTTATAACAATAAATAAAAAGACCGATTCATCTTTGAATCGGTCTTTTTATTACTGTCTATTTATTCTATTGATTACCCTTTTAACCAGGCTTCTCTCAATTTATTTTGCGCTTCAGTAGCGTTTTCATCTACCGTTAGTTCAGAACCCATAGTGTAAGACTGCGTGAGCTCTGTTTTAACTATTATTTCTTCTCCTTGTCTATCTAAACGCACGTCTACCGCTCTTCCTGGTTTCCACATAAAAACCTCTGTCAACATTTCGTTTGCATTTTGTAGGGTTAATGCTTTACCATCTATGGTTTTAATCACATCACCTGGTAGTACACCATTTTGTGCCCAAAAACTATTGTCTTTTACTGCTTCCGAGAAAGGAATTGTCATTGTAGCCATATCAGGCGCAAAAATTAAAACGCCATCATTTTGAATGTAATTGGTTGCTACTTTTCCTTCTTTTATTTTTAATCCTACTTTATTAAAGAAATCATTATAATCAATAGGGGTGTCACCAACAACATGAGTTTGCAAAAATGCACCAACACTTGGGTAGGTCATTTCGGTTATTTCAGCGATTAAATTATCATCTACAAAGGGTTTGTTATTTCCGTATTTAAGTGATAATTCTTTCATTAAAGATAAAATACCTCTGTTGCCATTACTTTCTTCACGCATTAAAATATCGATACACATCCCAATTAATGCACCTTTTTGATATACATTAGTATATTGAGCTGCATAAGGCTCTTCTAAAATATTTTCACTCATTGTGGTAAAGCTCATCGCATCATTCATGCTTGATGCTGATTTTATTTTACCCATGACTTTAGTATAGAATTCATCTTCAGTAACTAAACCTTGATCTACTTGAAATAATGTTGCAAAATATTCAGTAACCCCTTCATACATCCATAAATGCTTTGAAAAGGTGGGTTGATCATAGTCAAAATAATGAACATCTTCTGAGTGCACACTTAATGGGGTTACAATATGAAAAAACTCATGTGAAACTACATCTACCATACTGCTTGCTAAGGCATCTTCTGGCATAGATTCAGGTAATACGACAACCGTAGAGGTGTGGTGCTCTAAAGCTCCAAAACCCTTTGGGGATTCTGATTTCCCTTCAGATAAATACAAATAGATATCATATCTTGGTGTACTATTTACATCACCTAAGTAGGCTTTTTGTGCCTGCATCATTTTCTCCACTGTTTCTTTTACTTTAGCTGCTGTATGCACTTTGTTTGGTGAATAAACACTTAAGACAATCTTAATATCACCCACTTTAAATTCTTCAACATCTAAATTCCCATAAAACATTGGGTTATCTGTAATGTCAAAATACCTTGGTGCAAAATAAGTTGTTATCGTTTTGTTGCCATCAGTTAAAATCTCATTAGTTTCCTGTAATGCAGAAGTTTTTGTCATTGCCGTTGGTGATACAATCTCTAATTTATACTGGGCATTCTTTAAAGAATCAAAATAACCAATAAAACCATGAAGATTTAAAACAAAATTAGTGTCTTCAATATTTGTTCCTGCTGGAGAAAAAGGCACGTCTCCTCCTATTCCACCGCCGCTAATTTCCATGTCAAAGGTGTCATTAACATAATAGCTAATCTTATCTAATTGTTTAGCATTAGTAATAGTCCATGTATTGGTGTCTGTTTTAGTAACCACTAATGCATTCCCTTTGTAATCAATGGCTTTTAAATCATCAATATATTTCCCAAAATCACTTACAGAATAAGTCCCTTGTACTACTCGTGGTAATCTATAGGTAACTACGTCTTCAGTAAAACGTCCTGGATTTATAACCACTGGTGCTTTATCATCGATTACTTTTGTTAAATCTAAATGCGCTTCAATAGGATTTACAGTTGCTAAATCATTCGTTCCAGTTGCTGTTTTTGTAGAGTTACAGCCCACTAAAATTAATCCTGCAAAAAGTGCAGATAATACATGTTTTCTCATTTTTAATAGTTTTATTGATTGTCTTATTTCCATTAAGACGCTCAAAAGTACATCTTGTTACTTATTTGAGTTAAAAAATTTTGTTAATTAATGTTAATTAACGGAATTCCACTTAGTATCTTGCACGCATGCAAGAGCCTTTAATTAGCATATTAATTCCTTTTAAAAATACACAAGCCTATCTTGCGGAATGCATAGACTCCATTATTAATCAATCCTACACACATTGGGAATTGCTAATTGTTGACGATCATTCTACAGACAAAAGCTTTAATCTAGTACATAGCTACGCGAGAAAGGATAGTAGGATTCAACTATTAAAAAATGAGGGCTCCGGAATTATTGCGGCCTTAAAATTAGCTTTTACACATTCAAAAGGAAATTATATTACGCGAATGGACAGTGATGATATCATGCCTCATTTAAAACTTGAAACCTTATTAAATAAGCTTCTAGAAAATGGAAAACACCATATTGCTACAGGTTTAGTTAGCTATTTTTCTGCAGAAGGTATTAGTGATGGCTACCGCAACTATGAAACCTGGTTGAATGGATTAACAAAAAACGGAAGTAATTACTCCGAAATTTATAAAGAATGTGTTATTCCTTCACCTTGTTGGATGATTAATCGTACAGATTTAGAGACCATAAATGCTTTTAACCCTTTGCGTTACCCTGAAGATTATGATTTAACTTTTCGCTTTTATGAAGCCAATTACAAAGTCATCCCCTGTAATACCGTACTACATTATTGGAGAGATTATGGTACGCGAGCGTCCAGAACCGATGCAAATTATGCCGAAAATAGTTTTATAGACCTTAAACTCTTCTACTTTTTAAAACTAAATTATAATGGGTTAAGACCATTGGTTATTTGGGGTGCAGGAAAAAAAGGAAAAACGATTGCAAAAAAGTTAATAGATCTAAATGTTTCGTTTCACTGGATTTGCGATAACCCAAAGAAAATTGGGAAACATATTTATGATCAGGAGATGAAACCCTTTCAGTATCTGGAAACTTTAGAGAAACCACAAAGTATCATTAGCGTAGCAAATACAGAGCAACAGCAGATTATTAAGACGTATTTAGCTCACCAGAACATGTTATCAATGAAAGATTATTTTTTCTTTTGTTAAAGCCATTCGTATTTAAGTTTAAGTTTTTATATTTGATTAATTAAAATGAACAATGCAGTTTAAACATCCAGAACTTCTTTACGGTCTATTCTTACTGCTAATCCCTATAATCATTCACTTGTTTCAGTTGCGTAAATTCCAAAAGGAATCCTTTACCAATGTTGCCTTTTTAAAACAAGTAACCTTACAAACGCGTAAAAGCTCGCAAATTAAAAAGTGGTTAACTTTATTTATAAGAATGGGTATTCTTGCGGCTATTGTTATTGCTTTTGCACAACCTTTTACTTCAAAAAACAAAATACTAAATAGCAAAAGTGAGACTGTTATTTATTTAGATAACTCCTTTAGCATGCAAGCCAAAGGAGAAAAAGGAGAACTTTTAAAACGTGCTGTACAAGATTTAATAAGTCATGTTCCAGAAGGTGAAAACATATCACTTATTACAAATGATAATATTTACCGAAAAACAAGCATAAAAGCAATGGCCAATGATTTGTTGCAAGTAAAGTATGCCCCAAATCAAATCCCTTATGAAGCTGCGCTCTTAAAAAGTAAAAAATATTTCTCAAAAAACAGAAATACGATTAAAAACTTAGTTTTTATAAGTGATTTTCAACAAAAAGAAACAGCTTTTAAAGTTTTAAATGATACGCTTATAGAAACGCATTTAGTGCAGCTAAAACCAATGAACACAAACAATGTAGCCATTGATAGTATTTATATTTCTAAGCGTAATGCTAATAATTTAGAACTTACCGTTTTATTAGAAAACAAGGGCTCTACAATAGAAAACTTACCTGTTTCCCTTTACAATGATGTCAATTTACTAAGTAAGACCTCTGTACGCATTGCAGATAAGGCCAATACCATATTTACACTACCCAATAATGTGCGTATTAATGGCACAATCACGATTGAAGATTCAGGTTTACAGTTTGATAACACCTTATTCTTTAATATTAATGAGACCACTAAAATTAATGTGCTGGCCATTAGTGAAGTGAGTGATTCTTTTTTAAAGCGTATTTATACTTCAAACGAATTTGAGTATAAAAACACCAAGCTTTCTCAACTAAATTATAGCGATATTACCAATCAGAATTTAATTGTTTTAAATGAATTACCAAGCATGCCTTCTTCTTTAAACACCGCATTAAAAGCCTTTACAAACAACGGTGGTGTTGTGATTTTGATTCCTTCAAAAATTAGTGATTTACAATCTTATAATTCATTTTTAAAGGACAATAATTTTAAACAATATCAAGCTATTTCTGATAGCGAAAAACGGCTGACCACGATTAATTATTCACACCCTATTTATAATGATGGTGTCTTTGAAAAACGGGTAACTAACTTTCAGTATCCAAAGAGCAATTCCTATTTTCCACAGGGTTTAGGAAATGCTTCTGCCGTTCTTCAGTTTGAAGATGGAAAGCCTTTTTTATCTGAAAAAAATAATCTGTTTGTTTTTACGTCTACTTTAAATACAAAGAACTCTAATTTTCAAGAAGTTAATTTAATAGTGCCTACTTTTTATAATATTTCCAAACAGAGTTTACAGCAGTCTAACTTGTTTTATACCATTGGTAAAGAAAACAACTTTGATATTGCTACAGCGTTACAGCAAGATGCTGTACTCACTTTAGTAAATGGCGACAAAAAAGTAATTCCGCAACAACACTATTTTAATAATAAAGTAACGATCACCACGAATGAAACTCCTGAAACAGCTGGAATATATCACGTTCAAAACAAAGCTGAAATCATACAAAACGTCAGTTATAATTACAATCGTGATGAGAGTACCTTAGTGTATCAGCAGTTTTCAAACATAGATAATAGTAGCATTTCAAACACCATCGAACAGGTTTTTGATACGATAAAAAATGATAATAAAGTGAATGCGCTATGGAAATGGTTTGTTATTTTTGCGCTAGCGCTTTTAATTATTGAAATGCTCATCTTAAAATATTTTAAATGAACGTACTCATAAAATCTGCAACCATCATTGATGCTAAGAGCGATTTTCATAATGCAACTCACGATATTTTAATCGAAAAAGGCGCTATTTCTAAAATAGCCAAAAGCATTAAAAACCCAAAAAACTATAAAGAAATAAAACTGGATAACCTGCATGTATCTCAAGGCTGGTTTGACAGTAGTGTATGTTTTGGAGAGCCTGGTTTTGAAGACCGGGAAACCATTATAAATGGATTAAAAACAGCGGCAAAATCAGGTTTTACATCAGTGGCGTTACAGGCTAATACTTGTCCAGTAATTGATTGTAATTCTGATGTGTCTTTCATTAAATCTAAAGCCCAACACCATGCGGTAAGCTTAATGCCAGTTGGGGCATTAACTAAAAATAGTGAAGGTGTTGCTTTAGCCGAACTTTTTGATATGCAAAATGCTGGTGCCGTGGCTTTTTCAGATTATAAAAGACCAATAATTAATCCCAATTTATTAAAGATTGCCTTACAATATGCTAGCAATTTTGGAGGATTGGTGTGCTCTTTTCCACAAGAAAATAAAATTGCAGGAAACGGCGTAATGAATGAGCACGTTACGAGTACTAACTTGGGTTTAAAAGGTAATCCTAATTTAGCCGAAGCTTTACAGGTCGCCAGAGACTTATATATATTAGAATATACTGGAGGGAAATTACACATTCCAACAATTTCAACAGTAGAAGCTGTAGATTTAATAAGAGCCGCTAAGCAAAAGAAGTTAGATATCACCTGTAGTGTAGCGATTCATAATTTATTTATGGATGATACGGAATTAAAAGAATTTGATACCCGTTTTAAGGTATTGCCGCCATTGCGAACTCAAAACGATATTGAAGCACTCATTGAAGGGGTAAATGACGGCACTATAGATATGGTAACCAGTGATCACAATCCATTAACGATTGAAGATAAAAAGATAGAGTTTGATTATGCTACTTATGGCACCATTGGTTTGGAAAGTGCTTTTGGCGCCTTGCAAAACCTATTTACCACGAAAAAAACGATTAAATTACTGACTAACGGTAAAGCACGGTTTTCGCTAGAAAACAGTATTATTAAAGAAGGTGCATTGGCTAATATGACCTTATTTAACCCTGATGGGAAATATACGTTTACAGCGGATAGAATAGTATCAAAATCTAAAAATAGCATCTTTTTAGATCGGGAATTAAAAGGAAAAGTATACGGCATTATAGCCAATAATAAAATAGAATTATAATTTATGAATCAACACACTATAGAGGAAGGCAAATCGTTAGCCATACTTAGTTATTTTACTTTTATAGGCACACTAATAGCGCTGTTTATGAATCTTGAACGGAAAAACCCTTTTACCAATTTTCATATTAGGCAAATGATAGGCTTAATTATCATGCTTATTGTTTCAAATGTAGTAGAGCGGTTTGTAAACAGTTGGGCTGGAACAATTTTATGGATTATCACATTCTCATGCTGGCTATATGCGTTAATCTATGCTATTAAAGGTGAAATGAAGCTTATTCCCGTATTAGGTGAAAAATTTCAAGAATGGTTTATAAATTTAGGTAACTAATGGCAGCATTATCTTTACACCACATCGTTCGCGAGTCTTCAATAAAAGAGAACGCCCCTTTACTCCTATTGTTTCATGGTTATGGCAGTGACGAAAACGACTTATTTTCTTTTGCTGAAGAATTGCCAGAAGAACTATTTATCATCTCTGTAAAAGCACCTTACGCCATGCAACCTTATGGTAACGCTTGGTATGCTATAAACTTTGATGCCGATAAAGGTAAATGGAGCGATAACGTGCAAGCAAAAGAGTCTCGTGATAAGATTGCCCGTTTTATAGATGAGGCGCTCGCAAATTACCCTGTTGATAAAGACAACGTTTCTTTATTAGGATTTAGCCAAGGCACCATTTTAAGCTATGCTGTCGCACTCAGCTATCCGGAAAAAATTAAAAATGTTATTGCTTTAAGCGGGTACATAAATACAGACTTATTTGAAGTACAGGCTAAAGAAAAATACACCCATTTAAATTTCTATTGTTCACATGGTTCTGTAGATCAGGTTATTCCGGTTGATTGGGCAAGACAAGCACCAAAATTTTTAGAGTCTTTAGATATTAAATACCAATACAGCGAATTCCCCGTTGGTCATGGTGTTGCACCGCAAAATTTTTACGAATTAAGAGATTGGCTAAAGAATAGACTAAAAATTAAATAATTTTTATAGTCGTTAAGTGTTAATTAGGTAATAATTAAGTTTTTTTAACTAAAAATCAGTTTGAATACAATTTTTAAGTAACTTCGGTAGTGCTAATGATGTTGTTTCTCCCCAGAAAACCTTTTTTTAGAGGTGATCTATTATTTTTTTTTGAATAGGTATTTTGAGTATATAATTTACTTTATGCATTAAAATGTTTCAACAAAAATAAGCGAGTACAGTATTTTACTAGTTTGCTTATTAATAAGTGCTAACCGCTATTAACCAATGAAGAAACCAAAATCTACCCTTTTAAAAACAAGTCTATTTATTACTTTCTTAGTCACAACTGTAACCTTTACTAAGGCACAAGAAAATAATAAAGAGAATCTTGAAATTTTTGACAAGATAATTGGTCCTGAGAATACAAAGCTATACAATGGCAAACGCTATTATAACCTCTATAAATCTACTTTAAATAATCATAATTTTTTTAAGCAACCTAACTATCAAAAGGGTGACGTGTTTTATGACGGACAATATTTTATAAATGTTGACCTTAAATATGATTTATTTGTTGATAAATTAATATTCAAGCCAGTTGGTGAGAAAAGCTATTTAAATATAGAGCTTATTAAGAACAAGATAGATTCCTTTAGTTTTCAAAATCATAAGTTTATTAATTCAGCAATTTTACAAGAAAATGAAGACTTCCTTTCCGGTTTCCTCGAAGTTATATATACCTCTCCGTTAATGCAATTGTATGCTAAAAGAAGGAAAACTGTTTCTGAAAGAATAAAACAAACACGATTAACTTATACATTCTATACAGAAGATCTTTATTTTTTATCCTATAACAGTATTTTGTATGAAATAAATAGCTCAAAAGATTTTGGAAAAATATTTCTAACCCTACGTAAAGAAATAAAAAAGACGAGTAAAGAAAATAAAGAAAGATTCAGAAATAATGATGAAGACTTGTACCTCTACCTAATTACTTTTATCAACTTCAGGCTAAATACCAATAAAGCTAACTAAACTTTATGAAGAAACTTTTTATTTACACTTTATTGCTACTTTCTACTTATGCAATGCATGCACAAAATGATGTTGTTACAGTTACATTTGAAAATATTAGTTTAAAACAAGCTTTATTATCATTAGAAGAAAAAACAAATCTGCCTTTTTATTATCTAGACCAATGGCTGGATGATGATAAAATATCCAAAACCTATTCTAATAAATCCTTAGAGTCTATTCTTAATGATTTATTCGAGAATCGCTCTATAAACTTTCTTATTTATGACAATAAAGTTATTTTAACAAATAGCAGCATGGTTTTTAAATCATTACCTGCGGATTTTTTTAAAGATGGAGAGCCTAATCATGCTTCAGAAAATGAAAGCGTTTTTTATAATGAATATAATAACAGAAATTTAGTTACCATTGGTAAACAAGATGAGAATTCTTTTAAAAACGAAGTTATAGTATCTGGATTAGTTATTAATGAAATCACTGGTGAGCCTATACAGGGTGTAGCAATAATTGCAGAAAAAATAAACAGAAATACTACTACAAATGAGAATGGTCGTTTTTCTATTAGACTTCCTGTAGGACTTAATAGTATAGAAGCGAAACTTTTAGGTTATACCGGATTTTCAAAACAGCTTTTGGTATATAGCGCGGGTTTTTTTAAATTTTATCTGGCAGAAGCTACAGAGACTTTAGAAGAAGTTGTTTTAGAGTCTAAAGCTAATAACAATGTTAAAGAAGCTGTGGTTGGTGTTACCTCTATTGATATAGAAGGATTAAAAACAGTTCCTGTAATTTTAGGAGAACGAGATATTTTAAAGGTAGCTACTACACTTCCTGGTATAAAAACTGCTGGTGAAGGCTCAGCTGGTTTTAATGTTCGTGGTGGTCGTGCAGATCAAAATCTCATTCTCTTAGACGATGCTGTTATCTATAGTCCCTCACATTTTTTAGGCTTCTTTTCTGCTATTAACCCTTTTGTAACTGGATCACTGGATATATATAAAGCCAGTATTCCTGCAGAATTTGGTGGTAGACTTTCTTCTGTATTCGATATTAAGTCTAAAGAGCCAAATTATGAAAAATTCTCAGGAGAAGGGGCTATTGGACCAATTACTGGTAGTTTAAGCATACAAACACCAATTAAAAAAGATGAAATAGCGCTTACAGCTGCAGCAAGGGCAACCTATTCAAATTGGATTTTAAGATCGCTTGACGAAGAATCCCTTAAAAACAGTCAAGCTTCTTTTTACGATGGATTAGTAAAATACAATCATAAAATTAATGATAATAATAAATTTCAGGCCACCGGATACTTTAGCAAAGATAAATTTAGTATCACCTCAGATTCTATTTTTAGTTACAACAATGCTTTAGCCTCATTAAAATGGAACCATAATTTTAAAAATGAAAAACATCAAAGTGAAGTAATCGCAGTAAACAGTCAATACAAATATGGTATTGGTTACGATGGCGAATCTAATAGTAATTTTGAATTTGATTACAAGATTAACGAAACGCAACTTAAACTAAATTTAAAATATTTCCATAGTGATAAACATAAATTCGACTATGGAATTAGCACAAAACTGTATCAGGTTGAGCCTGGGAACATAAAACCATTGGGGGATAATTCTATAATTATTTCTAAGAATTTAAATAAAGAAAAAGGTTTAGAATCGGCCGTTTTTGTGTCAGATTTATTTGAAGTTAATGATAAATTACTTTTCAATATTGGTTTGCGTTATTCCAGATTTTCAGCCCTTGGACCAAGCACTCAAAATACTTATGAAGCAGGACAACCAAGAGATGAATCGACTATTTCCGCTGTGAATACTTATGGTAATTACGAAAGTATAAAGAACTACGGCGGCTTGGAATACAGGATGTCACTGCGCTACCTATTAACAGAAAGTTTATCTGTAAAAGCCAGTTACAACAAAACCATACAGTACATTCATTTACTCTCTAACAATACAACCATTTCTCCAACAGACACTTGGAAGCTTTCAGATTTAAATACCAAGCCTCAACGTGCTAATCAGTACTCCTTAGGTTTTTATAAGAACTTTAATCAAAGTGATATTGAAATTAGCGTAGAAGGCTACTACAAAACAATGAAGGACATTTTAGACTATAAGATTGGCGCCGAATTAATTTTAAATGAAACTCTAGAGCAGGAATTACTTCAAGGAGAAGGTAAAGCTTACGGTGTTGAACTATTACTAAAAAAGAAAAAAGGACCTCTAAATGGATGGATAGGTTACAGCTATTCCAGAGCGCTATTGAAATTAAAAAGTGATATTCCGCAGGAACAAATAAATAACGGCGACTTTTTTCCTGCAAATTACGACAAACCGCACGATTTTAGCGTAGTTGCTAATTATAGAATAACAAAACGCTATAGCCTATCTACTAACTTTATTTATCAAACAGGGAGACCTATCACTTATCCTGTTGGGAAATTTGTATTTGCAGATAGCGAACAGGTATTATATAGCGACAGAAACCAATTTCGTATTCCTGATTACTATCGTTTAGATGTAGGCTTTAATATTGAAGGCACTCATAAACTTAAAAAACTAGCGCATAGTTTCTGGAATATTTCGGTATACAACGTGCTTGGGCGAAACAATCCATATTCTGTTTTTTTTGTAAATAATGATGGCAAAATTCAAGCCTTTAAAACATCCATTTTTGCTATTCCAGTGCCAACGATAACTTATAATTTTAAATTTTAGAAATTATGAAAAGAATCATAAAACATATCTTTATTTGCTTCTTTTTATTTAGTTTAAGTTGCAAAGAAGAATTCATAATTGAAACTCAAGATTTCGAGAGTGTTTTGGTTGTAGAAGCTACGATTACTAATGAATTAAAATATCAAGAAGTAAAGTTATCGAGAACTTTTTTACTTGAGCAAAACGAACAGATTATTGAAAATAATGCAGATATTAAAGTTGTTGATGACACTGGTAATAGTTATAATTTTTCACAAGATGATAACGGAACTTATATATCTGAAATAGAATTTGAAGCTGTTGAAAATAAAGAATACACATTAATAATAAATACAAGTAATGGGAAAACATACAATTCGACAGTTCAAACATTAACATCTATATCTCAAATAGATAATTTATATGCTGAATTTGTTAATGATGACGTAAATGGACCTGGAGTTCAGGTTTTTGTAGATAGTAATAATAGCAATAGTGATGCTAAATATTTTAGATACGAATATGAAGAAACATATCAAATAATAGCACCTTACTACTTTGCGCTTCAGGCGGTCTTTTCAAATTATGTCTATTTTCCTGAGACAGGTAGTGCTTCTTTTGATGTAGATATAATTGCCAGAACCCAAGAAGAAGAAACATGTTATAAAACCTATCGTAGTCAAAATATATTACTGGCAACGACTAATAATTTAAACGAAAACATTGTGCAACGTTTTCCAATTCGTTTCATTAGAGAACATCCTGGCGCAGAGCAAATAGGTGTAATCATAGATGAATTTAAGAGAATTAACGATGTTAGTATATTAAGAGATCGATACAGTATTATTGTTAGTCAATATGTCCAAAACATAGCATCGCACACGTACTATGAAAAAATCAATACATTAGGTAATAATGAAGATATATTATTCGAAAACCAACCAGGGTATATAAATGGGAACATAAAAGGCGCTGATGAAAATGAAAAAATAGTTGGCTTTTTTAGTGTGTCATCAGTTTCAAAAAAGCGTATATTTTTTAATTATGTTGATGTTAATATCCCAAAACCAGAATATATATACCAGTGTGATGTACGTAATCTGGATTTTGATACCTATAAAAACGATATTTACAGACTCATCAATAGTTTTCAGGATTATAATATGAATTATCAAATTACCGATTATCCTGGACAAAGTTGGATGATTGCTAATCCCGAATGTACCGATTGTACTGCGGTAGGTTCCAACATACAACCAGATTTTTGGATAGATTAATTATGATGTTATACAGAAAAATAAAAGTGATTTCAGTATTGTTGATACTTATTGTATTTAACTGTACTGAAGAATTTGCCATTGAAACTAAAGATTTCGAAAGTGTTTTAGTTGTTGAAGCGACGATTACCAATGAATTTAAACACCAGAAAATAAAGTTATCCAGAACAAGTTTACTTGAAGCGAGTGAACAAGTCTTAGAAAATAATGCAGACATTAAAGTGATAGACAATCTTGGGAATACCTTTACTTTTTCTCAGAATGAAGCAGGTGTATATATCTCAAATACAGAGTTTGAAGCAGTACCAGAGAACATTTATAATTTACACATTACCACTAGTGCAGGTAAAGAATATACATCTACAAACACGAAGCTTACAGCTGTTTCACAAATAGATAATATATATCCGGAATATGTTAATGATGATAACAAAGGACCTGGAGTCCAAATCTTACTTGACAGCCAAAATAATGATGCTGCATCAAAATATTTTAGATATGAATATGAAGAAACCTATAAACTTATTGTGCCTTTAAATTATTCTTATGGCGTTTCGTTTTCAAACTATACTGTATTCACAGATCAAAATTGCGGTATTAAGGTGTTTTATGACGTAGATATCTTTTTAAAAGAACAAGAAGAGCAAACCTGTTTTAGTACAAATAGAAATTTGGAAATTATACAAACCTCTACCACTAATTTAAATGAAAATAACATTTCACGATTACCCATTCGTTTTCTTGCTGCTGATAATGGATTAGGAATTATAGATACTAGCGTATTAAGAGATAGATATTCGATAAATGTTAGGCAATATGTACAAAGTTTAGAAGCTTATACTTACTATAAAATAATTGCTCAATTGGGAAATAATGAAAGTATTTTATCTGGAAGTCAGCCTGGTTTTGTACAAGGGAATTTAGTTTCTGGAGCTAATGACAGTGAACGTATTGTTGGTTTCTTTGAAGTATCATCAGTATCTGAAAAAAGAATCTTTTTTGATTATACAGATGTTAATATTCCTCTTCCAGAATATTTATATGACTGTGACCAACAAATACTCGATTTTAATGACAATGTCGACTTCCCTTGTGAAGAACTTGATGCTAACGAAAGAAATCTTTTATATATTTTAGTTACAAGAGAAAATTATAAACTGTTTAATTATGACGAGTTTAGTGGTCTTTATTCAATTGCAAAACAAGAATGCGTAAACTGTACCAGTGCGGGTAACAATATACAACCAGATTTCTGGATAGATTAACTATGCTACTTTACAGAAATATAAAGTCTATTTCAATACTGGTAATACTTTTTGTATTTAATTGTATAGAAGAACTTACCTTAGAAACTAAAGATTTTGAAAGTGTTTTGGTTCTAAAAGCCACCATTACAAATGAGTTAAAGTATGTTTCACATTCTAATTCTGGATATAAAATTGTAAGACCAGAGTGTGGCAATTGCACATCGTTTTCATCACATATACAGCCAGTTTTTTGGCAAGATTAATTATGAAAAAAATAACCATATTATTATTTACGTTTCTATTCTCTTATACTATTAATGGGCAGATAGAACAAGCTACAACAAATGTTAATCAGCTATCATTAATCCCTAACGAGCATGCTGTTCTGCATACCAATACAGAGCTTGTTTTAGTTGGTGAGTATTTGTATTACAAGCTATTTATTTTTAGTGAAGATAAACCAAGTAGTATAAGTCAAATAGCGTATGTAGAATTGATAGATGCAGACAATACTGCAATTATCAAACACGAATTACAAATTAAAAATAATAGTGCCAATAATAATATTTTCATTCCTTCAGAACTAAAAACTGGTAATTACAAATTATTAGCTTATACAAATTGGTCAAAGAACGATACTAAAAGAGGTCTCTTTGTAAAGGATATTTGTGTTGTTAATCCATTCTCTTCAACTTTTCAAAGCCTTAAGGACTCCTCAAAAACAATCAATATAATCAAAGCTAATGCATTGAACCAAAAGCATTCAAAAAACGACAATGTTACCATAAAAACTTCAAAGAAAAATTACAGTACTAGAGAAGTTTTAACTCTGGATATTTTAGGCAACGATAAAATTAAGAATGGAAATTATAGTCTTTCTATTAAAAAATTGGATTCTATTATAATCGAAAATAATTCGTCTCAAGCCTATGCATTTCCAGATACCTCTAGTAGTATTTATATTCCTGAAATGAGAGGTAAACTTATAGTGGGAAAATTGAGTAATTTAAAGGATAAATCTGATGTAAATAATAAAAGTGTAGCACTTTCCATTGCAAATAAAAACTACATTTTTAAAATAGCGCAAACCAATGCATCCGGGCAATTTTTTTTCAATATTGATAGTGTATTAAACGATCAGGAGATAACATTACAGGTAGTTGAAGAGAATAATGCCGATTTTAAAATAGAATTAAGTAATACTGAAACTACAAACTATAAGGATTTGGTCTTTAAAGATCTTGATATCGATAGTGGGCTAAAACATGCTCTGGAACAAAGAAATATTAAAACGCAAATAGAAAATGCTTATTTTGAAAACAAACCGGTTAACATTCGAGAAAAAGTAAAGTCTGATCCATTTTTCTATAACACAGGTCGTACTTATATTCTAGATGATTATACAAGGTTTAAAACCGTTAGAGAAACATTTATAGAGCTTATTCCCGAAGCTGGTTTAAGAAAAGAAGCAGATAATTACCGCATAATAGTCTATGAAGATGATGCCGCACGAGAGAACAATACATTAACAAACTTAAAACCATTAATAGTTGTAGATGGATTGATGATACAAGATAATAATGACTTAGTCAATTATAACCCTAAAAAAATAGAATCTATTACTATAGTAAAAGGGAATTATATTTATGGTGCAAATTTATTTCAAGGAGTTATAGCTGTATCAACTTTTTTACAAGATTTTAAAACATCGTCTAAAGGTGATTTCATTATCAATACAAATTTAAATATTTATAAAAACACCAAAATTTATTATCAACCAGACTATGAAGACACAGATAAATTAAAATACGTTCCAGATTACAGACAACAGTTGCTTTGGGACCCAAATGTAACCTTAGCATCTAATTCTGAAACCTTTAAAACTTACACCTCTGATGACAAAGGCACCTATGAAATAATATTTGAAGGTTATACGAAGGACGGAGAATATATAAACGCTAATCAGTACTTTGAGGTTGATTAATATACTCATAACGGATACAAGAAAGACTCAACAACTTTGTACTTCAAATCGCCTTTATCATCAATTTCATACGTTAAAAAAAGCTCGCCTTCAAATTGGCCGTCTGTAAAATCGGCAATAATCCATTTATGATTTAAAATACGCACAATATTTATTTGCATTCTATTGCCTTCACTCGAACCATAAGGCACTAAAGGATGTTCTTCTCCTTTAAACTCGTTTTGAGTATACAAACCATCTTGAATGGCTGGAAGTAGCTTAGACATGTCGTAACCTCTATCGGCAAAATAGAAATAGGATTTTTCATTACTATCAAAATTAAAATAAGACAAATCTGTAATCTCTTGATTTAATTGAAGTATAGAATCTTGATATTTCTTAATCTGTAGTTCTGTATTAGCAACCTTTTTATTACTGTCGTCAAATATTTTCTTCGAATTCATATACTGAAAGATTAACAGCAATAAAGAAAAAATAAATAAATACATAAATATGCGACTCTTCATAAGTATAATTTTTAAAATAAAGTTAATGATTTGGAATTTGAATAGTTAATTGATCGTACGCTAAAAAAACGTTTTTTGGTAAATGTTGTTGTACTTCATCGTGAAACCCTAATTGATGACTAATATGCGTTAAATAAGCGCGTTTAGGTTTAAGTCTTTTAATAAGAGCGAGTGCTTCAGCCAGATTAAAATGCGAAATATGTGTTTCTTCTCTCAGCGCATTCAATACTAAAACATCTAAATGTTTAAGTTTTTCTATTTCAGGCTCTGCAATCGTCTTCATATCTGTGAGGTAGGCAAAATCACCAAATCTAAAGCCAAATACTTGTAATTTATGATGAAATCCTTCAATAGGAATGACTTCTTGATCTTTAAGTGTGAACACCTCATTTTTAATGGTGTGAGACCTAACACTAGGCGCGCCTGGATATTTGTTTTCTGTAGTAAATATATAGTCGAAACGTTTTCGCAACTCTCCTAAAACACGACTGTGCGCATAAATATCAATATCACCTTGTCTAAAAAAGAATGGTCTAATATCATCAAGTCCAGCGGTATGGTCTGCATGTTCATGCGTAAATAAAACACCATCTAATTTTGTACAATTGGCACGTAGCATCTGCTGTCTAAAATCTGGACCACAATCAATGACAAAAACATAGCCATTCCATTCGATTAAAACTGAAACACGTAGCCGTTTATCTTTCGGATTATTACTTAAGCAAACGGGATGTGTACTCCCAATAACGGGAATACCTTGCGAAGTTCCTGTGCCTAAAAAAGTGATTTTCAAGAGAGAAATTGTTTCTCACAAAAATAAGTTATTTTTTTTGTTTGCTACACTTATTTGATACCTTTGTCGGTAACACAAATCATTGCCTATTTATTATGGAAATCACGCTAAGAGGAGATAAAGACATAGAAACTATTCCGTCGTTAAAAGATAAAGCATTACGTATTAATCTAAACGAAAATATATACGGAACGTTTTCTGAAATAGGTGCTGGACAAGAAACTGTGCGCCAGTTTTTTAGAGCAGGTGGTGGTTCTGGAACTATTGCAAAGGCGATGTCTGCTTACGATAAAGACTTTAGTGATGCTATTTATGGGATTGAAAATGATAAACGTTATGTAACAGAGGCGCGATTACGTAAGATGTTAGATCATGAAATAAATTTAATCGAACAGCGTATAACACGTGACAAGCATCCTCATAAAATGTTTTTTAGCTACGCCAATACTGTAGCGACTATAGATTTTGCTAAAAAATACAAAGGGCATGGATGGGTAGGTATAAAATATCAGGTTGATCCAGAACAGGAGTATAATGAAATTGTACTGCATATTCGTTTTAAAGAAAATGATGCTCGCTTACAACAAGAAACGCTAGGAAAGCTGGGTACAAACCTTATTTATGGTGCTTTTTATAAGTACAATACGCCCAGAAAGTTACTGCGTTATCTCTATGATCATTTAGACAAAGATCAATTAGAAATTGATACCATCAATTTCTCAGGTCCAGTTTTTGCAGAAGTTGATAACCGCTTAATGAGTTTGCAACTGGTTAAAAATGGAATGACAGATGCAGTCATGTTCGCACCAGACGGAAACAACGTACTCCCAGCACGTGTATTGTACAAGCGAAATATATTAGCACTTCGCGGAAGTTTTAGACCTGTAACTAAAGTAAATATGGACATGTATGAGAAATCCTTAGACATGTTTTTAAAAGAAAATAAAGTAGACGAAGACCAAACACAGGTTATTTTTGAAATTACCTTATCTAATCTTCGTGCTGAAGGAGAAATAGATGAGCAGGATTTTATGGATAGAGCAAAACTGTTGTGTTCACTTGGTCAAACCGTTTTGATTTCAAATTTCCAGGAATACTATAAACTAGTGGAATACTTCTCGCAATACACTAAAGCAAGAATGGCCTTGGCAATGGGCGTTAATAATTTAGTAGATATTTTTGATGAAAAATACTACCGCCATTTAAGTGGAGGTATTTTAGAAGCCTTTGGTAAATTGTTTTTTAAAGATTTACGTGTGTATCTATACCCAGTGGAAAATGAAGATGGTACATTAACCACCAGCGACAATTTAAAGGTACACCCAAGAATGAAAGAATTATACAAATTCTTTAAATATAATGGAAAAGTAATCGATATTACAGACTACGATCCAACAACACTCAATGTATTCTCTCGAAAAGTATTAAGTATGATTGCCTCTGGTGAAGAAGGTTGGCAAAGTATGCTGCCGGAAGGTGTATCTAGCTTAATTATGGAAAAGAGTTTGTTTGGTTATGAAACTGAAGAAATTCACAAGCGCGAATAGCATTTGTTTTATTTTCTCCAATAAAATTATGTATTATAGCTAATTATCGGGCTATTTCTGATTTGTAATGCTTAAACAACAAATGACAAATAGATTCATTTATTTTGTATCAAAACACCTCTATAAAATAATATGAATAGAACATTAGCCCAATCTAAAAACAGTAAGCTTAAAAACTTCGTGTCTCGGCATAAAAAATATATGCCTATCATTTTTTTTATCGCTGGTTTTGTTTTTGACACCCTGACTCTTGGACGCATTGATCGCACGTACGACATTGTTGTGTTATGCCTTCACATGACCGCGCTTACAATTACTATTTATCTCTATAACTTAGCTGATGATGGTAGGTGGGAAAACACTTTACTTGGTCGTTATGAAACATATCTGCCTTTAGCCATTCAGTTTTTCTTTGGTGGGCTTTCAAGTGCCTATGTTATTTATTTTTCAAGAAGTGTTTCACTTTCTAAAACAATAGCCTTCTTTATCATTTTAGTCGCTTTACTCTTTGCTAATGAATTTCTAAAAAAAAGAATCTCTAATAAATACCTACAGTTTAGTGTCTACTTTTTTATAAGCTTCACCTTTTTTGCTTTCATGATACCGGTTTTGATCAAAGAAATGAGTACTACTATTTTCATTTTTTCAGGTTTAGTGAGTTTAGTTTGCACACTCCTTTTAATTAGTATTATTTACGGGGTAAGTCCGAGCACACGAGCAGAAATAAGCCTGGGTAAACTAATAGGACTTGTTTTTTCTATCTATCTTTTAATCAATACCTTTTATGTTTTTAATCTTATCCCTCCTGTTCCTCTAGCTATGGATACTGGTATTGTAGCACATAATATTGAAATGGAAGGCAATAATTACATGGTTACCTATGAAACAGATGAATGGTATATTTTCTGGAGAAGTCACAAGCTAAAATTCATGCATCAACCCAACGAAAACGTCTATGTTTTTTCATCAGTTTTTGCACCAACAGATTTGAATAAAAACATATTACATCGCTGGAATTGGTATAACGATACCAATAAAGAATGGGAGATTGTTGAAGATATCGGCTATAACATTACCGGAGGACGAGATGGCGGATTTCGGGGTTATACTTTTAAAAACAATATAAAACCAGGCTTATGGAAGGTTCAAGTCATCACAGAAGAAGAAGAACTAGTGCTAGGCGTTATAGATTTTGAACTTATCTCCAACACAGCTGCTAAACGTATAACATTGGTTGAAAAAGCATTCTAAACGAAAGCACCAGGGTTCAGTTAATCCACTATCTGAAATATTTCAAAAAACCAGTAAGCTAATTCTAAATCAAATCTAATATTTGAGCCGCGTGGTCCTTAGTTTTAACTTTATCAATGACATGAGCTACCACCCCCTTTTCATCAATTAAAAACGTTTTACGGTGAATGCCATCAAAGGTTCTACCCATAAACTTTTTTTCTCCCCAAACCCCAAAAGCTTCAATAACTTCTTTATCTGTATCAGCCAATAAAGGATAAGGAAACTTAAACTTATTTTTAAAGTTAGCCTGTTTTTTTTCAGTGTCAGCACTTACACCCAAAATAGAATACCCCTGATCTTGTAAGGCTTTATAATTATCACTTAAATTGCAAGCCTCTGCTGTACAACCAGGAGTATTTGCTTTAGGGTAAAAGAATACCACTAATTTTTTTCCATTATAGTCACTTAAAGATATGGCATTCCCATCTTGATCATTAACAGTAAAATTTGGAACTTTATCGCCTTGTTTTAATGTATTCATAGTTGTAATTTTGAATTAAATTCGTGTCCCTTCAAAAATACAACTAATGACCAAGCAAGAAAAGGTAGATTTTGTTATAAATACGTTAAATACGCTCTATCCACAAATTCCTATTCCATTAGACCATAAAGACCCTTATACTTTATTGATTGCTGTTTTGCTTTCTGCACAATGTACAGATGTACGCGTGAACAAGATTACACCTTTATTATTTGCAAAAGCAGATAATCCCTACGACATGGTTAAAATGAGTGTTGATGAAATAAAAGACATCATAAGGCCTTGTGGATTATCACCAATGAAAAGTAAAGGCATTCATGGTCTATCTCATATTTTATTAGACAAGCATGATGGAGAAGTACCACAAAGTTTTGAAGCTTTAGAAGCTTTACCTGCCGTTGGCCATAAAACGGCAAGTGTTGTAATGTCACAAGCTTTTGATATTCCTGCATTTCCTGTAGATACGCACATTCACAGACTCATGTACCGCTGGAGTTTAACCAATGGAAAAAGCGTGACGCAAACCGAAAAAGATGCAAAACGTTTATTTCCAGAAGAAATATGGAACGATTTACACCTGCAAATTATTTGGTATGGAAGAGAGTACTCTCCAGCGCGTGGTTGGGATTTAGACAAAGACATCATAACAAAAACTATTGGAAGAGCTTCTGTTTTGAAAGCCTATGAAAAATTAAAGAAATAGTTTTTTGATTACTAACTCCTACCATTATTATTTAAAAAATCCTGATTTTTAAAAATCAGGATTTTTAGTCTAATTCAAGAGTGCTTCAAACTCTATGTTTTTATAATTTATAACACTTAAAGCCTTGGAGTAATTAAGAATAAAACTAATTGTTTCATCTTTTGGGTTCAATTTTTTGTCTTTTTTAGGGTTCTCAGAGTAAAGTTTTGCCATGTAATTTGTTTGTTGTTTCAAATTAATAACGGCATTTTTTCTCATATATTGTATCGTCCTAATTCGTTAAAATAATATTGTGCTTTTCTATGACCTTTCGCATGTTTATTAAAGCATAACGCATACGTCCTAAAGCGGTATTAATACTAACGCCGGTGCGTTCTGAAATCTCTTTAAAACTCATATCCTGATACATACGCATCACTAAAACCTCTTTTTGATCTTCGGGCAGCTCTTCAATTAAGCGTCTCACATCACTTTCAACCTGGTCTTTTATAATCGCTTTTTCAGCATTTAGACTACTATCACATAAAACAGAAAAGATGCTAAACTCACCACTATTATCAAACTTAGGCATGCGATTATTTTTTCGAAAATGATCAATAACTAAATTATGAGCAATACGCATCACCCAAGGTAAAAATTTACCTTCTTCGTTATACTTGCCTCTTTTTAAGGTTTTTATAACTTTAATAAACGTATCTTGAAATACATCTTCAGCCACATCTCTATCATAAACTTTAGAATAGATAAAACTGTAAATACGTTGCTTGTGTCTTTTTATTAAAATTTCTAGTGAAGATTCATCGCCATTAATATAGCTACTAACTAAAGTAGCATCTGTTATAAGTTCTTTTTGCATAGTCATTACTTTTTTTTAGCAGAAGGTAGGACTTCGGCTTTAGATTTAGGTTTGTAAATAAAAAAGTAATCGTATGCTATAGGCTTGAATATTGAATAATTATTAATGTTGTAAATATAACAACAATCATTCCGAAAAAACAAAAAAAATTAAAATTTTTAACATTTTATTGCACAATAATCTGTTTTTAAGCTGAAATAGAAGTCTTATCTTTGTACACTTTGAAATTTACAAAACCCTATGATCACTAAGCTTTCCGAAGTTAATCCCAAACATAACATCATCATTAAAGGTGCTAAATTGCACAATTTAAAAAATATTGATGTGGTTATTCCAAGAAATAAATTGGTGGTTATTACAGGCTTGTCAGGCTCAGGAAAGTCAAGTTTAGCATTCGATACCTTGTATGCAGAAGGGCAAAGACGTTATGTTGAAAGCCTTTCCAGCTATGCCAGACAGTTTCTTGGACGTTTAAACAAACCTAAAGTAGATTACATTAAAGGCATCGCCCCTGCAATCGCTATTGAGCAAAAGGTGAATTCTACTAATCCGCGGTCTACTGTTGGTACAACAACAGAAATTTACGATTACCTCAAATTATTATTCGCAAGAATTGGCAGAACCTATTCCCCACATTCGGGAGATGAAGTGAAAAAAGATTCGGTTACAGATGTTTTAAATTATATAAAAGGTATTGCTCAAGGCGAAAAACTGCTCCTCCTCGCTCCTATTCATTTAGAAGAAGGAAGAGCCATGAGTGATAAATTAAAAGCACTCAATGCCCAAGGGTATGCAAGAATTAAAGCTGAAGGTGAGATTATTCGTTTAGATGCAGCTGAAAACATCACAGAGAAAACAAAAGACCTCTTTTTGGTCATTGATAGAATCGTGACAAAAGACGATGAAGATTTCTTTAATAGATTGGCAGATGCAATACAAACAGCTTTTTTTGAAGGTAAAGGCGAATGCTTTATCGAATCGCTTTCTAGCGATGCTGTAGGTAACGGGATGCGTCATTTTAGTAATAAATTTGAATTAGATGGCATTACTTTTTTAGAACCTAATGTTCATTTATTCAGTTTTAATAACCCGTATGGTGCTTGCCCTAAATGTGAAGGCTATGGAGACGTTATTGGTATAGATGATGACTTAGTAATCCCAAATACAGCACTTTCTGTATATGAAAACGCTATTTTTCCTTGGCGTGGTGAAAGCATGAGCTGGTATCGCGATCAATTAGTAAACAACTCTCATCATTTTGATTTTCCAATTCACAAGCCTTATTTCGAGTTGAGTACTGTTCAAAAAAGCCTCATTTGGAACGGTAATAAATACTTCGAAGGCTTACACGCCTTTTTTGCTGAATTAGAAAGCAAAGCCTATAAAATTCAAAACCGTGTGATGTTATCACGCTATCGCGGAAAAACAAAATGTAAAGTTTGTAACGGAAAGCGCTTACGACCAGAAGCAAATTATGTAAAAGTAGCTGGCGCCACATTAACAGACTTAGTTGAAATGCCTCTAGATAAACTAAGCCTCTGGTTTAAACAATTAGAATTAAACGATCACGATACTACGATTGCAAAACGATTATTGACCGAAATAAATAACCGCCTAGCTTTCTTAAGCAACGTGGGTTTAGATTATTTAACTTTAAATCGTAAATCCAACACCTTATCTGGCGGTGAGAGTCAGCGTATCAATTTAGCGACATCTCTGGGTAGTAGTCTTGTGGGCTCCATGTATATTCTCGATGAACCAAGTATAGGTTTACATCCAAAAGACACAGAACGTCTTATTTTGGTGTTAAAAGCACTACGCGATTTAGGAAACACCGTTATTGTGGTTGAACACGATGAAGACATAATGAAAGAGGCTGATGAAATTATTGATATCGGACCAGAAGCAGGAACCTTAGGCGGCCATGTTGTTGCTAGCGGTACTTATAAGGATATTTTAGCTTCAGATTCTCTAACGGCGCAGTACTTAAATGAAACGCTTAAAATTGAAGTTCCTAAAAAACGGCGTACTTCAAAATATAATGTTGAAGTTATAGGCGCTCGAGAAAACAATTTAAAAAATATAAATGTTAGCTTTCCGCTAGGCATGCTAACGGTTATCACTGGCGTTTCTGGGAGTGGAAAAAGTACCTTAGTTAAAAAAATAGTATACCCTGCACTACAAAAACAACTCACTGGTTTTGGAGACAAACCTGGCCAGTTTACAGAACTCAAAGGAAACTATGCGAATGTAAAACACATCGAATTTGTGGATCAGAATCCCATTGGGCGTTCGTCGCGTTCTAATCCGGTGACTTACATTAAAGCCTATGATGATATTCGGGCACTTTATAGCAAACAAAAGTTAAGTACTATTAGAAATTATGCTGCCAAACACTTTAGTTTTAATGTCGATGGTGGACGCTGTGAAACCTGTAAAGGTGAAGGTGAAGTCACCATTGAAATGCAATTTATGGCAGATGTGCACTTAGAATGTGAAACCTGTAAAGGCAAACGTTTTAAAAAAGAAGTGCTAGAAGTCACTTTTGCTGATAAAAATATCGATGCTATTCTGAACATGACCATTGACGATGCCATTGCTTTTTTTGATGAGAATCACGTTACAAAAATAAAAAATAAATTACAACCGTTACAAGATGTTGGCTTGGGTTATGTGACTTTAGGCCAAAGTTCTTCAACACTATCTGGTGGTGAAGCACAACGTATTAAGCTAGCCTCGTTTTTAGGAAAAGGAAATGCAAAAGAAACGGCCCTGTTTATCTTCGATGAACCAACCACTGGCCTGCACTTTCACGATATTAAAAAGTTATTAAAATCGTTTAACGCTTTAATTGAAAAAGGACACTCTATTATTGTTGTAGAACATAATTTAGAGCTTATAAAATGTGCCGATCACATTATCGATTTAGGACCAACAGGTGGCGAAAATGGAGGGTATTTAGTCGCTTCTGGGACACCAGAAGAGATTATTAAGGTTAACGCTTCAGAAACCGGCAAATATTTAAAAGAGAAACTCTAATATTTTGTGTAACTAACCAACTACTCTATAGACACCTTACGTCCTAAGACAAAAGCATTGAGCGCAATTTAGTTTTTGTAACACTACTAGAATTCACGTAGTAGGTCATAGATAATTAAAGATTTTAATCCATGATGCAAAAGTGTTATGCCCATTTTTGAATATTCCGCTATGGCATGCAGCGTCTAATAAAACATAAAGGCAAATAACCCTAAAACAACTACAGTAATAGGTATTACTATGGCTAAAAACAAGAATGTTGTTAATCCACTTTTTATAAAACTCAAAAACCAATCTTGCTTATAAAAGCGTTTTAGAGCAATTAGTAAATAAATAAAGGTTGACAGTAGAATTAAAAAATCCAGCCAATTCGGGATGTCGATTGCAAAGTTTGTACCAAGAATAATAGTAAAAACGGTAAACAAGAAAGCAAAATAGTAAAAACTAAACACTAAATGATGCGCATAGCGCCCTTTATTGAAGTATAAAACTTTTAATATTAATGCGAAAATTGGCAATAAGAAAAACATGGCTATGGGCATGGTATCATAAAATGTCTGCAAAATACTCCCACCCTGTTTAGATTTATAAAATTTTAATCCTTGAGTATATAATCGTCTTTTAAATGCACCAGCATCATCTTTTAAGCCCATTGCCTTGTGGATTTCGGCATCTGTCGCTTGTGCTTCTATTAACGAATCTATTGTTTTGAATTCATCAAAATTAAAATTTAGCGCGTCATTGTTCTTAAATTTATCCGTATTAACGAAAGAGTCAATTTGCTTTTCAGAAATTTCTGTTAAAAAAGCATTGTCTTTCAATGCTTTTTTAATCTCTTCTTTTGTTATAGAATCTTTTTCTTTTTTAGCTTTGTGGACTTCAAAAGCTATAGAATCCCTTTTTTTTGCGTCGCTAATAGTGTCGTTAATAATTTTTGATTTTTTAAAAGAATCTACGATAGAATTATTAATACTTTCCACTTGTTTTCGTGTACTAAATGAAAATAAAAAGAAAAATACTACTGAGATAAAAAGATAGAGTTGTGCAGGATGAAGATATAACAAACGTTTTCCTTCTATAAACTTTGCTGCCAGATACCCCGGCTTGAACATTAAAGGTAAAAAGCTTCTAAAAAATCGCGCATCCACAGAAAAATAATTGCTAATGGTATTATTAAACAACAAACCTAGAGTAAGCTCTTCGTCATCTTTTTGTCCGCAATAAGGGCAATATTCGTAAGTTTCGTCGAATGGTTGCTCACAATTTTTACACGCTTTTATTTGCTTTGTCATTATTTGAATAGCTCTTATACCCTTTAAAGATACTAAATTATAAAAATTACTTGAACTAATGCTACAATTTCTTACTAGTCCATATGAAGACTAAGTAAAGAAACACCTCATAACACCAGTAAAAACAATGGCTAACAACTTTGGCACGCATATTGAAAACTAATTACACAAATAGCGTAAGCCGAAAAGCTAAAGAGTAGGCACAGAATCTAAAACCCTAATACTATGAAACAATTAGTACTATTATTTACAGGACTGTTAATAGGATTAACCACTGTAACAGCAGCAGAAAAAGTTGAATCTGCATCACAAGGTGAAGATTTGACTAGTAATCGCTACCGTTTTGATGAACCAATCCAGTTTATTGAGCGTGGTGTAGAATTTTTAATTTTTCCCGATGGCTCATTTGACTTTAATACAAATATTGAAGACAACCATAATAATCATGACGACGGTTACTACAGAAGATCGAATACCAGACGTACCAGTGTAAATGGCACCTTTGGAGCACCTGGAACACAAGTGAGGTTTTCTACTCCAAGAGACCGCGGTGTTATTATTACACATGACAGCGATGGAAAAGTAAGACGTATTGGTAATGTCTTTGTAAACTACAATAGAATAGGACAAGTAAGGCGTTTAGGCTCTGTTTACATACAATATAACAGACAAGGCTGGTTAACGCAAGTTGGAGGGTTGCATTTAAGATATAACCGCCGTGGACAGATTATCAATAGTTTTGGTCACGTTAACTTTAGAAATCAAGGTTGTGGATTCTGCGGTGTTACTGGTTGTTCAGTAAGCCATTATGGAACGCATAATAATCATGATGATGATTGGAATAATCAAAACGATAACGACGATTACTACTATTATAAAAAAGATGGTAAAGTTAAGAAGCAAAAAAAGTTGAAAAAACTTAAGAAATAAATTCTTAGAATCTTAAAATATAGAATCCCACAAATTGAGGTTTGCGGGATTTTTTTTATTATTAATCCACTTCTTGCATTTTTCTTACTTTTGAGAGCAGGAATTTTTTTGGTATTACAGGAATCATCGTCAGCATGGTTTTCTGAGAAAAAGTCAAACCAGACATCACATCTAGTTTACCCGCAATCATTCCGTTATAAGCATCTTCTGCAACATTTCTTGCACTTGCAGTACTTTTAAACAGCTCTGTTTTGTTCATGCCAGAAACTTTACCAAAATTTGTTTCTGTTGCACCAGGCATTAAATTGGTAACCGTGATATTTGTATCATGTAGTTCTTCTGCTATTGCATTACTAAAAGAAGTAACATAAGCTTTTGTAGCAAAATAAACAGCTTGTAAAGGTCCGGCCATTAAACTTGCTGTTGACGACACATTAAGAACTCTCCCTTCATCTCTCGCTACGAAATCAGGTAAAAACAAACGCGTTAAAGCAGTCAAGGCTAAAATATTTAATAAAATCATGTCGTGGTCTTCTTGCCATTCCCTTTCATGAAATTTTCCTATGCCACCAAAACCAGCATTGTTAATTAAGTAATCTATAGTAATATGCTCTCTTTTCACAGCATCATAAACGTCTTGCGCTGCGTTTGGTTTCACTAAATCTTGAACGATGAGAAAGACTTTAATGTTGTATTTAGTCTCCAACTCTTTTTTTATGGCTTTCAAAGCATCTTCACTCCTAGCCACCAAAACCAGGTTCCCTCCTTTTTCTGCATGAATTTGAGCTAACTTTTTACCTATGCCAGTACTGCCTCCTGTGATTAATGCTGTTTTCATATTTTACGCTTTTATTAAAGATAAAACATGATAAAGCATATTTCTGTTAAAAAACTTGTAATTAAGTTGAGTTATAGTGGCGTTAAATGAAATAAACAAGGAAGACATGGTCTATAAAACTAGTATTTCTACAAATTCAGTTTTATAGCTATATTTGATGCAGCCCTTCTAAAGCTTTTTTTTTTCTTCTGTATAATGGGACTAAGCTAAATATTTCAAACGCTCAGGCTCCTAAATATCTGTTATATCGTGTTCTTTAATCCTTAGTCAAAGGGTATGCTACCCTTTTATAATCTGAGCATTAAACATGAAGGTGTCTTCAAAACGTTTTAGTCGTGGTGTTAATTTTTCAGCAAAAATGAGGTATTGACACTTCTCCATGCTTTCTGGTATACGGTTAACATCTGCAAAATGCATCCCTTTTTCTGCAAACACCGCATCCTCAATGATGAATAGTTTTAACTGACTCACATTAACCGAATTCAATAAAAACAACCTGTTTAAACGCTTAGGCGTTGCAATTAATATATCTTGTCCGTAATAAATTTCTTCCTTTTGTTGGTCTAGCGTTTGCTCTTCGTAAGCCGTATAGACTCTTAAATCTGTACGTTTACAAAATTTAGTAAATTCTTCTTTTAGTCTTAATGCTTCCGCTTTGTTTTCAACAATAATTAGAGCTCTTGGTGCATCTTCAAAAGCCTGACTGTTCAATTTTTGCATGGTTGCAATAATTATTGCTGTTGTTTTTCCGCAGCCTTTATCGCCAATACAAAACAAATCTGCACCTCCTTTTATTTTTGGTAATACTGCTTTTTGAAATGGTGTAAGCAGCGTAATATTATTATTATCTAAGGCTTCTTTGATTTCAGTATTTAATTTTTTTAAGGACATGATTTTCTTCTTATTGTAAGTATACTGCGAAGTTAACGGATATTTACCGACTTACAAAACTACAGCAATATAGTTTTGGCACGATGCTTGTATTTCTGTTAGTGTTCAATCTTAAAAACGAATATTATGAAACAATTTATGTATCTTTTATCAGCCTTACTTCTTACGAGTTTTACTGTAAATGCAGACGCAAATAACAATAAAGAGACTTCAGAATCTATAGCAACCTCATACCGAGGTTATGGCAAGTCTTTTATTTTTAACGAACAAGGTATTGAATTTTCTGTTTATGCAGATGGGCAATTCGATTTTTACATGCCAAATTATGGACCAGATGTGAATGTTTCAATAGGTGCGCCTAATGTGAACATCAGTTTTAACTCTGGTTATGACTATAACGCCTATGTGCAATACGATGAATATGGTGCGATTATTCAAATTGAAAACACGCCTATTTATTATGACCACTATGGTCGCATTACTCAGGCAGGAGACATTTATATCAATTATAATAATCGCGGATACATTACAAGAGTTGGTGGATTATATGTACACTACAATAGATATAATAGGTTCGATTACTGTTCTGGATATATAAACGTTTACAATAGAGCTTATGTATACAGACCTTGGCACAGATACTATGCTATTCCAGCTTATAACTATTGTGTCGTTTATAATAGACCTTACAGACAACATTATGTACCTATTCGATATAGATATGATAGACCGTATGCTAACAACTATAGAAGAGCTACAGCTGTAGCTAGTAGAAGAGGTAATACGATATCAAGAAACAGAAGTTATGCTTCTAATACCAATGGGAGATCTAGAGCTAATGCAACAACTAGAACTCGTGGTACAGCATCAAATGCGACACCAAGAACCCGAGGTAATGCTACAACAGCTACGCCTAGAACTAGAGGAAATAGCTCTGCTTCTACACCAAGAACTAGAGGAAATAGCTCTGCTTCTACACCAAGAACTAGAGAAAACAGCTCTACTTCTACACCAAGAACTAGAGGTAATTCAAGCACGCCAAATACCAGAGAGCAATCGAATACCCCTAGAACTAGAAGTACAACACCTACACGAACACGTCCTAGTACAGAAGCTCGTAACACGCGATCTAACAGAACGGTAGCTACTCCTAATCAAAGTAGAACACGTACACAGTCAAGTACTTCAAGAACAAATAATAAACGTGTCGCTTCTAATACAAGAAATAATAGAACAGTTGCAAAATCAACCCCTTCGAGAAATACAAAAGCAAGAAGTACAAGAACTAACACAAGTGTTTCTCAAGCTTCAAAAACACGTACTTCTAGATCTAGAAGAGGCGATAGATAATATAAACTTAAAAACACCTTTTTAATAAAAAATTCAATTCAAAACAACTATTTAAATCTTATAAAAATGAAAACAAAACCTACTTTACTCGTCCTTACTTTTTTCCTAATGGCAAGCATATGCTTTGCTCAAAAAGATCAACCGCTATCTATCATACATGGAAAAGTAGGTATCTCAAAATACCACGACCGCGATGAACTGAACCAGTTACATAAAGGTAAATTATTAACCTTGTATATTGAAAGAATAGAAGTGATTGTTAAAATTTTACCTAACATAGCCTTTGCTACTATGCCTGGTGTTACCATGACCAATTTAGGTATTCCAGACACTAAAGATCACAGAAAAGCATTGGAGGATCAGCATGAGGCTACAGACACTTATTTTACTAATACGCTTGAGTTTCAAAACAAGATATTACCCTACTCAGACAAGTCTAACTTAATCTCTGCCATCTTGTTTTACGAAGAAACCTTGAAGTCATTGCATACCTATAATGAATTTAATTAATACCCATCCCCTATGAGTTTTAATAAATTTAAATCCTGTTATTTTGTTTACGAAAGCAAAATAACAGGATTTTTTAGTTTATAAACTAGCGTTTTATCAGTCTACTAATAATCGCAGAAATATCTTTTGAAAGTTTAAGGCGTAGTACTAAAACACCATAGCTTATACTAATTAAAATGGACTTAAGAACAATATTCAAAATAGGATTGAAATTGAAATCCCAAAAATAGAACAGTAAAGTCGTGATTAAAATTAATAAAAAAGCAGGCAGGGTCTTTTCACTAAAAGGGTGCATCTTAAATTTCTTATGGACATACCACACCTTTAAAATGCCGTAAAACGAAAGCGAAATAAAAGTAGCGGTAGCTGCCCCATTTATATTATAAATTGGTATGAATATAAAATTCAAAACAACGGCAAGCATAATAATGAGTAATCCAAAAAACAAAATAATTCTATAATAATCCGAATTAAAAATAATAGAGTTGTTATTACCTGAAAGATTATCTAGTAATTTAATAATCCCAATGATGATGACCACATAAAGACCTTGACTATAATCTTGAGGTAAAATAACATACAATTCGTTAATGTTTGCTATTATTAAAATGAATAACAAACCGGCAACAACTAAAAGATTCAACGCACTTTTTTTATACAAATGAGAAAGCGCTTTAAAGTTTTTCTCATTCATTAATTTTGCGGTTATTGGATACGTAATTTGATGCATTGCTCTGGATGGCACAGCAATCACCGTTACTATGAATATAGCTACATTATAAGGGGCAATGTTATCAATTTCTACTAGCTTACCCAGCATAAATTTATCCAAATCCAACATTAGCATCGCCACAGAACCTGCGATTATTATTAGAAAACTATATTTTAAAACGGAGACTACATTAAAATTAAAATTAAAATCAACCTTAGGGAAACGCAAGCTAAACGCGTAGATTTTTATGATTAGCATTCTTAAAACATAAACAGCTCCTAAGCTATATATAAATTGTTCAACAGTAATCCATTTAAAATAGACACTAACAAGTAACAACAGCACACATACTCTATGAAAGACCTCTTTCATGAGGTTACCAAAAGCACTTTTAAAATGGATTTTACTCCAGGCAAAAAAGATTTCAAAATAAGCCATTGCTACAGCTATAACATAAATTAACCAAGTGTAGTCTTTAATAATTGTATTTTTATTAGCTAACCAGTTGCTAATCCATTCATAACCTAATGTGCCAAACAATCCGACAGGAATAATCATTATTAAAGGCAAAAACAACATCAAAGTTAAAAAACTGTTTTGCTTCTTTTTTGTTTTATAAGAAGAATAAAACTTAACTAATGTATTACTAACGCCAAACATAAAAATAGGCATCATTATATTAGCTGTTGACAAAACAAAGCCGACCAATCCAAAGTACTCTTTGGTCAAAAAATAAGTGTATAGAAATAAGGTATTAATAGCACCTATTACAAAACCTATATAAGTGGTTACCGTATTCTGTATTGATTGTTTAATAACTATTCCCATAAACTTACAGGTCGTTATTTAACGATTAGCTGAGCTAATGATTTAGTTAAGTCTTTACGACTATACTTTTTTAAGCCTATTGGGTTTGTTTTCAAATTCTTTTGTTGAAAAGCGTTAAAATGTTCAAAAATTTGATGTTTTAACTCCGTGGCAGCATCGTAATTAAAATAATGTCCTGTGTTTGTTTCTTTAATTATTTTTTCGACGTCTGTGCCTTGTGGTCCGATAGCTATAATAGGTCTTTCCGAAACCATATATTCAAATAATTTTCCAGGAATAATTGCTTTGGTTTCTATAGAATCTATTTCGATGAGTAACAATACTTGTGATTTTTTTTGAAAATGAACAGCCTCTTCATGTGACACATAACCTACGACATTTAGATGGTTATTTAAATTATAATCTTCAATCGATTTTAGAACGGCGACTCCAACAGAACCAACCAAGTTCAATTTGAAACTTTTAGCAAAATCATCGTTTTCTTTAATTAATTCACTGAGCGCTTTCCATAGTATTTCAGGATTTCGTTTTGATAATAATGACCCGATATGCGACACTGTAAACCGAGAATCCATGATTGTCTTTTCAGCTTTCTCTATATCGTAGCCATTTGTTATCACCGCTATTGGCTTATTAGTAATTTTAGAAAATTCTTTTTTGGTATTCGTACTAGTTACTATAATAGTATCAGCAGTATTTAACACTTTTTCTTCTAATGCTTTGTGCTTACTTTTAGATTTATTAGTTAATTTTAATTGCTTGTGATAACCTATCGTTGTCCATGGATCACGAAAATCAGCCAGCCACTCTACGCCGGTTTTTTCTTTTAATTGCAAACCAATAAGGTGTAAACTATGTGGCGGGCCACTCGTAATAATCGTTTCAATATCAAAGTCCTTGATATACGTCGACAAATACCGTACTGAAGGTTTCACCCAATGCTTTCTAGCGTCCGGAATAAAAAAATTACCCCGAATAAACAGTAGTGCTTTTTGTGCCAAACTCTGCTTCTTTTCTTCTGGAATAATGCCCTTACTAATGGTTTTGCTGTCTTTTGATAAAAAGTTAGCTATTTTGTAAGGCTCATTAATAGGCTGTTTTAAAACAATTAAGTCTTTTGAAACTTCAGCTAACAAACTTTCATCTTTTTGTGGGTAAATGGGATTGTAAGGGCAATAAACTATGGGTTGAATATCAAATTCAGGTAAATATTTCACAAACTTTAGCCAACGTTGTACGCCTGGACCTCCAGCTGGTGGCCAATAATAGGTAATGACTAAAACTTTTTTCTTACTCAACTTTTTTGTTTTTAAACTCATAAAACAACCCTCCCAATAGCAATAAAAACAATACTGCAACACTGGCTAAAGCTATTGTACTTCCAGTCTTCACAACCTCTGGTTCAAATTTAAAGACTATGGTATGTTTTCCTTTTGGTATTTCCAAACCTCTTAAAATATAATTGACTCTTTGAATTGGAACAGATTTATCATCTATTGAAGCTTTCCAACCGTTGCCATAATAGACTTCTGAAAAAACAGCAAAACCATCGTTATTATTAAAAGACTCATATTTAATATAGTTTGGTTCGTAATCTACGACTTTTATAGACGCTAAAGAGTCTAGTTTATATATAGGATGTAATGTGTTATCTGAAGTATAGACCGCAAGTTTTTTATTGTCTATTTTTTCTAAAGCGAGTATTTCATCGTTAGCCGACCCTACTTTTTGTAATACTTCTATAAACCAAGCATTACCATTAGCCTCTTCATTGAGGTACGGATATGGTTTTTGAGACTCATCTTCTGCTATAATGTATTTTGTATTCAACATATTCAATACATTCATGTTGTTTCTTGAAATATAAAAATCATAAAGTGCATCAAAGCGCTTCAATTTTGCTGCATGGTAACCATTAAGCGTATTGTGAAAATATGGCGCACTCAGTGACCCAGAGGTCATTTCTTTTACTTTTTGTGCGCTGGCTCTACCTTCCCCTGAGCTTATATCGTAAACTCTGAAATGTCCATTATCTGAAAAGATTTTTTTATCTGCCTTATTGGTTTGAAACGGCTTTTGAACATATCTCGATGCTACAAAATTTTCAGTATTCACATAACGTCTGTCTACACCTACCTGATCGAATACAATTAAAAGCGCAAATACAATAATCACTTTTACCTCAGATAACTTCTTCTTTAAAAACGAGTAAATAGTTATTGCTGAAAGTAATACTAAAAGTAAACTTCTTAAAGTGTCTTTTGTGAAAATCATTTTTCTATCTGACACAATAGCATCTAAAAACGGTTTCCCATAATTGGCTTTAAAAGAAGCGTCACGTGCACCTTCAAAATTAAAACCTAAAATTCCTGTATATCTACTTATGAGAAATATTACAGCCATTCCGGCTGTAATTAGTACTGAGAATTTCAAAGCTTTAATTTTGTCTTCATCCTTTCCGTAGTCATTAAACAAGCGTACTAAGGCAAAAATTGCCAGTACAGGAATACACAATTCTAGGATTACTTGTATCGAAGTGACTGCTCTAAACTTATCGTAAAGTGGCACAAAATCAATAAAAAAGTCGGTTAGAAAACCAAAATTCTTTCCATAAGACAATAAAAGAGACATTAGAGTTCCAGCTACTAACCACCATTTTAATCGTCCTTTAACTAAAAACAGCCCAAAGACAAATAAAAAGAGTATGACGGCACCCACATAAGCAGGAGCCTCAACAATGGGTTGATCTCCCCAATACGTTGGCACACTTTCAGCGGCTTCTTTAGCTTGTGCAGGCGAAGCCCCTTGTGCTAAATAAAAATCGTAAAATGCAGAATCTTCTCCAACATTCTCACTCATACCACCACCTAATAGTCTTGGAATAAACAAGTTAAATGTTTCTAACCCGCCGTAACTATACTCTGTAATCTTTTCTTTTGGTAATCCAGTTTCAGCAGCTTTTGGCGAACCATCTGGATTTATAGTAATTTCACTTTGGCCTCGGGTACTTTCTTTTACATACTCTTGGGTTGCTAAAATATTTGCCGCATTCATCCCAACGGCAAGAATTACTGCTACCATTAGAATCCCAATAGACTTAAAAAAGTGTGGCAACACTTTCTTTTTATAGGCATCTATCAAATAAACAATACCTATAACTATGACGAGTAGCATTAAATAATAGGTCATTTGAAAATGATTTGCCACCAATTGCAGACCCATGGCTAGTGCAGTAACAATAAATCCGAGACTATATTTTCGTTGAAAGGTGAGTAGTATCCCACTTATAACCAATGGCATATAAGCAATAGCATGTGCTTTACTATTGTGTCCAACACCCAGAATAATTACTAAATAAGTTGAAAAACCAAAGGCCAAAGCCCCTAGAGCGGCCAGTTTAAAATTCACTTTTAAACTCAAAAGTAAAATGTAAAAACTTACAAAATAAAGCAAAAGATAATCTGCCGGACGTGGTAAGAATCGTAATGCCAAATCTAATTTCTTGATGTAATGATGCGGATATCTTGCTCCTAACTGATAGGTAGGCATACCTCCGAAGGCACTGTTTGTCCAATACGTTTCTTCTCCGGTTTCGGCTTTGAAGTCACGTTGTTGCTTTGCCATGGCATTGTACTGCACAATGTCACTTTGCAGGATTTCTTTACCTTGCAAAACAGGACTAAAATAAGCTAATGAAAGTATTATGAAGCCAGCAAATACGAGTAGATGTGGCAGGATTTTTTTTAAGATTGATTGCATAAATATTGATGAAAACTTTGAAAGTGAAAATTAATCAATTTCTTCGTAATCTACATATTCACCAACAGTTTTGTTTGAGGTTTTATTATCAGGCATCTTATCAATAGTGATTTCGCCTTCATTTTGAGGCTTTTGCTGTGGTCTTTCATTTTGAAAACCACCAAATTGGCCGCCAAAACGTTGTTTCGCCTTTTTTTTAAGATACTTTAAAAATAATGGCGCAAAAAGTCTCGACAAAATTTTGAAGCCATAAAAAATCACCAAAATTATAAGTATCGTTCGTAATAATTGCATGTCAACTATTTAATAGAATTATGTTTCATACAAAAATACAATACTTAGCCTGTAATTTCAGTTTTAAATACTTAAAAAATATATAAAATCTCTATATTTGGAGCTAAACTACTTACTTATGTTTTTAAGGAAACAATATCTACCACTCCTGGTTTTCGCGGCTTGCATTTCTGCGAATGCTCAATATACCGAAGTTATAAACTCTAATCGCCCTGGTGTTTCAAGATCAGCCTTTTCTGTTGGCACTAATGTTGTGCAGTTTGAAGCTGGACCTTTTACTGTTAAAGAAGAGCACACCCCTTTAAAATATGAAGTTAAAGGTTTTGGTGTTGATTTTGCTGCGCGTTATGGATTACTTTTTCCGCAATTGGAAATTAACATTGAAGGGACTTATCAAAATGACACGAAAACAGATTTTCGTTCTGCAATATCAAGTGAATTTGGACGCGCTAATTTTAAAAACCTCACTTTAGGAGCGAAGTATTTGATTTATGATCCCTATAAAAATCGCGAAGACAAAGTCAGTATATACAGCTATCACGAAAACAAAAAATTTAGATGGTCTGATTTAATTCCTGCCGTAGCCGTTTATGGTGGTGCTAACTATGATTTAGAAAACAACCCTTACACTGCTCCTGGCGTAGAAGGTTTTAGCCCGAAAGTCATGATTGCAACACAAAATAATTTTTCAAGTGGTTGGGTATTTATTATGAATTTTTCAAAAGATAGAATTGGTACAGATTATTCAGATTTTCAATATATTTTAACGCTCACGAAAGCTATAAGTCAGCAGTGGGTTTTATTTGGTGAGACACAAGGAATTCAAAGTGATTTTTATGCCGATAATTTATTTCGTTTTGGTGGTGCGTATTTATGGAATGAAAATTTCCAATTAGATACGGCTTTAACTTTTAATACAAAAGATACGCCTTCTGTTTTTGGAGTTAACCTTGGCGTGTCTTACCGTTTAGATTTTCATAAAGACCCAGGTATAGATAATGGTACATCTGTTGAAGCAGAAGCAGAACGAAAAGCTAATAAAAAAAGAAAACAGACGAATGATTTAGATTTACCTGAAGGTGACACTAATAGAAGAAAAAAAACAAACAGTATTGATTTTGATGATGAAGACTAGCCTATGATTAAAATTAAAGAGGTCTCTAACAAAAAGGAATTAAAAGCCTTTGTAACCTTTCCCTTTTCGCTTTATAAAAACTCCAAATATTGGGTTCCTCCTATTATTAGTCAGGAAATGGCAACTTTTGACAAAGAAAAGAACCCTATATTTAAAGATGCCGAAGCCACATTTCTTCTTGCCTATAAAGATGGTGAAATTGTTGGCCGGGTTGCCGCAATAATAAACTGGCTGGAAGTCGACAAAAAAAACCAAAAGAAAATGCGTTTTGGTTGGTTTGATTTTATTGATGATATCGCTGTTTCAACTGCACTTTTAAATGAAGTCAATCTCATTGGTAAAGCTAATAATTTAGAATATACAGAAGGCCCCGTTGGCTTCTCAAATTTAGACAAGGTTGGTGTGATGACTGAAGGTTTTGACCAGATTGGCAATATGATTACCTGGTATAATCACGCGTACTATATTAAGCATTATGAAACTTTAGGCTATACTGTTGAAAAATCGTACTCTGAAAGTAAGTTTCCTTTTAAGAATGTAAAGCCTGAGTTTTTTAAAAAAGCACAAGAGCTTATTAAACGCCGTTATAAGTTAAAAGCATTGCAATTGAACACAACATCTGAAGTTATGCCTTATGTGGATAAAATGTTCGATTTATTTAATGCCTCCTATTCTTCTCTATCTTCTTTTGTAGAGATTACAACGATTCAAAAAAAGTATTTTAAAGAGAAATTCATCTCTTTTATTAATCCTGAATACATTAAGTTTGTTGTTGACGAACAAGACAATATGGTGGCCTTTGCTATTGTAATGCCACGCTTTGCCAAAGCATTACAAGACATGAATGGTAAATTATTCCCTTTTGGTTTTGCCAGATTATTAAAAGCTAAAAAAACGAGTAAAGATGCTGTTTTTTATCTTATTGGTGTTCATCCCGACTATCAAAACAAAGGTGTACATGCCGTTATTTTTAATGAATATTACGAGACATTCACTAAAAAAGGAATTATTGATTGTTATAGAACACCTGAATTAGAAGACAATGAAGCGATACACAAAATCTGGAAGCATTTTGATCCTGTTGTTATAAAAAGAAGAAAAACCTATAGAAAAAATATCACGTAGAATTAAACATAAAAAAATCCGATTCAAATGAATCGGATTTTTTTATTTGTATTATCTCTTTAAGTCAATCAAAGTTACTCGCCCATTGCTTTTATTAAAGCTGCAGACAGGCGTTTATATGTTCCATTCTCCAATCTTGTTCTAATAGCATCAAAAGCATCTAACGTATCAGAAACATCTTGTAATGTATGCGTTGCTGTTGGAATCATTCGTAATAAAATTAATCCTTTTGGTATTACTGGATATACCACTATAGAACAGAAAATACCATAATTCTCACGTAAATCTCTTACTAAGGCCATTGCTTCAGGAATACTTCCGTTTAAGTAAACTGGCGTAACACAACTTTGTGTGGTACCAATATCAAATCCTCTATCTTTTAAACCAGATTGTAATGCATCAACAATTTTCCATAAGTTCTCTTTCAATTCAGGCATGCTACGTAACATATCTAAACGTTTAAGTGCACCAACAACTAACTGCATTTGTAATGATTTTGCAAACATTTGTGAACGCAAGTTATACTTTAGATAGTCCATAATTTCTTTATCACCAGCGATAAAAGCACCAGTACTAGCTAAAGATTTTGCAAATGTTGCGAAATACACATCAATTTCATCTTGCACACCTTGCTCCTCACCTGCTCCTGCTCCTGTCTTTCCTAGTGTTCCAAAACCGTGAGCGTCGTCAACCAACAATCTGAAATTGAATTTCTTTTTGAGTGCTACGATTTCTTTTAAACGCCCTTGCTCTCCTCGCATTCCAAATACACCTTCAGAAATAACTAAAATACCACCTCCGGTTTGTTCTGCCATTTTCGTAGCGCGCTCTAAGTTTTTTTCTAAACTTTCTACGTCATTATGTTTGTATGTAAAACGTTTACCCATATGCAAACGTACACCATCTATAATACAAGCGTGCGCGTCTACATCATACACTATAATATCGTCTTTTGCGACTAATGCATCAATGGTAGACATGATGCCCTGATAACCAAAGTTTAATAAATAAGCAGCTTCTTTACTTACAAACGCTGCTAATTCATTTTGTAATTGGTCGTGCAATTCTGTGTGTCCAGACATCATTCTTGCTCCCATTGGATAAGCAGAACCATAATCTGCAGCAGCTTGTGCATCAACTTTACGCACCTCCGGATGGTTTGCTAAGCCTAAGTAGTCATTAATACTCCAAGTAATAACATCTTTTCCTTGAAATTTCATTCGGTTAGAAATTTGTCCTTCCAACTTAGGAAACACAAAGTAACCTTCTGCCTGCTCCGCCCATTTTCCTAAAGGCCCTTTATCCTTGTATATTTTTGCAAATAAATCTTTCATGTATACGTTCTAGTTAGTTTAGAATTTTCAAAATTACATAATTCTCCGTTTCTCGCATAATTTTTTTACATTCTATTATTAACATTAAAAAAGCTGATGTCAGCTTAACACCAGCATTGATTTTAATATTTTTACTTTTATTTAATGTATTGTATGGCTTGTGCCGCCTCCTCGTTTTTACTATCAAAAAAGCCTTGAGCATTCATCCATTTGTCGCTGTACACCTTACTCATATATCGCGAGCCGTGATCTGGAAAAATAATAACCACATTATCTGTTGCTTTAAACTCACCTTCTGCACTTAATTGCTTTACCGCTTGCATAGCAGCTCCTGATGTGTATCCAACAAATAAGCCTTCCGTTTTTGTTATTTCACGTGCCGTATGTGCGCTTTCTTCATCCGTTACTTTTACAAATTTATCTATGATATCAAAATCTGTCGCCGTTGGTATTAAGTTTTTACCTAAACCTTCAATTCTATAAGGATAAATTTCCTTTTCATCAAATTCTCTGGTTTCGTGATATTTTTTTAATACTGATCCAAAAGCATCGACTCCTATAATTTTAATATTTGGGTTTTGCTCTTTTAAATACTTTGCGGTACCAGAAATAGTACCTCCTGTTCCGCTACATGCTACTAAATGAGTGATTTTTCCTTCCGTTTGTTTCCAAATTTCTGGACCTGTAGAAGCATAATGAGCATCAATATTTAATTGATTGAAATATTGATTGATATAAACCGATCCTTTAATTTCATCATGTAAGCGTTTTGCAACCTGATAATAGGATCTCGGGTCATCTGCGCTCACATTTGCCGGACAAACATAGACTTTAGCGCCCATGTTTTTTAGCATGTCAATTTTATCTGCTGAAGATTTAGAACTCACTGCTAAAATGCAATCGTACCCTTTAATAACACTAACCATGGCAATACTAAAACCTGTATTTCCAGAAGTTGTTTCAATAATTGTGTCGCCAGGTTTAATAATACCTTGCTTTTCTGCTTGTTCTATAATATATAATGCAATTCTATCTTTAGAAGAGTGCCCTGGATTAAAAGCTTCAACTTTAGCTAAAAAGTTACCTTTAAACTCAGATGTCATTCTTTTTAGTTTTATCATTGGTGTATTGCCAATTAAGTCCAATACATTGTCAAAAACTTGCTTGTCGTGTGCCATAAACAATATTTAATCGGTTACCATTAGTTAGAAATGCAACCTTAAACCTCGCAAAAATAAGCAATTTATTTTTAATGGTCAATTCCTTCTAAATCTAATAAAAAAGCATATTCCAACGCCACTTCTTTTAGACTTTCAAATCGTCCAGAAGCACCACCATGACCCGCTTCCATATCTATATGAAATAATAACTTATTTTTATCTGTTTTAAATTCTCTCAATTTAGCAACCCATTTTGCAGGTTCAAAATATTGTACTTGAGAATCATGTAATCCCGTAGTCACCAAAATATTTGGATAAGACTTTGCTTCAATATTGTCATAAGGAGAATACGACTTCATATAGTCGTAATATTTCTTATCGTTGGGGTTTCCCCATTCATCATATTCACCTGTTGTAAGTGGAATACTATCATCTAACATCGTGGTTACAACATCTACAAAAGGAACAGCTGCAATGACGCCTTTATACAATTCAGGGTTTAGATTTATAACTGCACCTATTAATAAACCGCCAGCACTTCCACCCATAGCATACAAATGTTCTTTAGACGTATAATTGTTTTCAATTAAATATTTTGAACAGTCTACAAAATCTGTGAACGTATTCATTTTAGATAAAAGTTTACCGTTTTCGTACCATTCACGACCTAAATATTCACCCCCACGAATATGCGCAATCACATATATAAAACCACGGTCTAAAAGGCTTAATCTAATTGTTGAAAAATAAGGATCTATGGTTGCGCCATAAGAGCCATAGGCATATTGTAGCACAGGACTTTCTCCATTTAATGCAAGGCCTTTTTTGTAGACAATTGACATTGGTACTTTTACACCATCTCTTGCAGTAGCCCAAACACGCTTAGATTCATAATTATTTTTATCAAAGGTTCCGCCTAAAACTTCCTGCTCTTTTTTTACTTCTTTACGTTTTGTTTTAAAGTTGTAGTCAATAACAGAACTCGGGGTAGTCAAAGCGTTATAAGTATAACGTAATGTTTCACTGTTAAAATCTGGGTTATTGCCTATATTTGCAGTATAGGTTTCATTACCAAATGGGAGATAGTAGTCTTCACTCCCATTCCAATTTATAATACGAATTTTATTTAAACCATTTTCACGCTCACTAACCACAAGATATTCTTTAAATATCTCTATATCTTCTAAAAGCACTTCTTTTCTATGTGGTAATACCTCTTCCCAATTTTCTTTCTCTGTTTGGGTTTCGGGTGTTTTTAAAAGTTTAAAATTGGTTGCATTATCTTTATTAGTTATGATGTAGAAGCTATCACCATAATGGGAAATTGAATATTCCAATTCACGTTCTCTTGGCTGGAAAATTTTAAATTCACCATCTGGAGTATCGGCCTTTAAAATGCGATACTCTGTTGTGAGTGTGCTAGAAGATCCTATAATGATGTATTTTTTAGACTTTGATTTGTATACGTAGGAATTGAATGTTTCATCTTCTTCATGATACACCAAAGTATCTTCTGCTACTTCTGTATACAATTTATGTTTATAGATTTTATCTGAACGCAGCGTAACTTCATTTTTTTTTACATAAAATAAAGTCTTATTATCATTTGCCCAAGTAGAGCTACCCGTTGTATTTTCAATTTTATCTAAAAAAATCTCACCTGTTTTTAAATTTTTAATTTGAAGTGTATACTGTCTACGACTTACTGTATCAACCGAAAAACTCGCCATAGTATTATCTGGGCTTATAGAAATTCCTGCTAATCTAAAATAAGAATACGCTTTAGCCATTTCATTACAGTCGAAAAGAATCTCTTCTTCTGCTTCTAAAGTTTCTTTTTTTCTTGTATAAATGGGATAATCTTTACCATTTTCGAATTTAGTAATGTACCAATACCCATTTAATTTGTAGGGCACAGAGCTATCATCTTCCTTAATCCTGCCTTTCATTTCTTCAAACAATGCCTTTTGAAAGTTGTCAGTATGCTTGAGTCCTTCCTTAGTATATTTGTTTTCTGAATTCAAATGATCAATAACGTCTTGATTGTCTCTGTCATTCATCCAAAAGTAGTTATCAACCCTGATGTCATCGTGGATTTCTAATTTCTTTTCAATTTTTTTTGCCATTGGAGCTTCAAAAGAAGCGTTATTTTTTGTCATATTTAAATTTTGTGTTCACAATAAAACAAAAGTAAAACTTATAAGGAATAAAATGATGAGATTTTTCAATAGATATTATATTGGTTATTAACCATCCAATTTAATAAATTTGTAAATTGAATTAATAAAAAAAGAAATTATGTTTGGAGATTTAATGGGAATGATGGGCAAATTAAAAGAAACCCAACAAAAAGTAGAAGAAACAAAAACACGGTTAGACTCGGTTTTAATAGATGAGCAAAGTAATGATGGCCTATTAAAAGTCACACTCACGGCGAACAGGACACTCAAATCTATTGATATTGATGATTCTCTTTTAGAAGATAAGGAGCAACTTGAGGACTATTTAATATTGATTTTGAATAAGGCTATTGAGAATGCGACTCATGTTAACGAAGCAGAAATAGCTGCTGTTGCTAAAGATGGCATGCCAAATATTCCAGGAATGGACATGTTTAAATAAAAAACCCTGCCTAGTTAGCAAGCAGGATTTTTTCATCAACTAATCAAAAATAAGTCCTTAGCAGACTAATTTGGTATAAGGCTTTGTTTTTTGAGATATTCAGGTGAATTAAGAAACAATTGTTCTACTTGGTAATCCCAGTCTCTAACGATATCAAAATAACTTGTATTCACTTCAGCCATGATAATATTACAATCTTTACAGGTGTGTTTGTAGCCTAAAAAGTAGTGTCCAAATTCATGGAAAGCCACCACTTTTAAAATTTCTTTATCTAGAAGCGTCATCCAACTAAAGATTATTTTTTCAACATCATGGTTATCATTTCTTACCAACATACCTAAGGTTCCACCTTTTGCTGTCATTTTTAGAGAGTCTACAATCGCTATTTCTTTTAATTTAAATAGCTTTTCTGTACAGTTAATATCATAGGCTTTGCATAATCGCATAAAATCGTCTAAATGAGGCTGAATTAATCCATCTGTTTTTAATACATCAGAAGACGAAATTCTCTCAGGGAGCTCGTAAGTGGCGTTTTGAGCATTAAGAACAAATAACCACACGAAGGTTAAAAATAAAGTTAGGTAGGCACGCTTCATAGGTATTATAGGTTTTATTGGGGTATTTTTATATTTTAAAAACAACTATCTGATTATCATAACGTTGTATCCATGTGGCTAACATAACTAGAATTTTCCATACTAACAAATAAATTATGCATTTTAACGACAAAAAACGCATTTAATCCTTAAAATTTAACATTTAATCCTGTTTTTAACGTATTTCATCGTTTAAATAAGCAAAAAAAAGGAAGCCGCGTGGCTTCCTTTTTTTCATGTAAATAAAATATAGATTTTACTACTTAATTAGCATCGATGACTCTAAATTGAGTTCTTCTATTTGCCAAGTGATCTCTTTCTGTACAAGAAACACCATCTGAACATCTATTCACTAATCTCGATTCACCATAACCATTAGAAACAATTCTAGAAGAATTAATACCTTTCGCGATTAGATAATTCGTTACCGCTTGTGCTCTTCTTTCTGATAATGATTTGTTAGACGCAGCAGAACCTCTAGAGTCTGTGTGAGACGCAATCTCTACAGAAACACCATTAGATAATACTGGTAATAATATGGCATCAATCTCTGCCTTAGCAGCAGGAGTTAACGTTGCAGATCCTAAGTTCCAATTTATATTAAGATCGTTGTACTCTACTATTTTGCAGTTCACTTCTTTCCAAGTGGTTAAACCGCCCTTAGTTTGTAACACTTCCTTAGTGACCGTTTTATTGATTGCAGGAATAATTTCTGTTTCTACTCTTGCATCACTGGCTAAAACCGTGCGTGTTAAAGGCATTGTTTTTTGGGGTATTTCAATTTCTACTGTTGTTGGAGGCGCGACCATTACAGTACGTTTCATCGTTTTCGTTACTGCTGGAATATCAACTGCACGTGTTGTTTCGGGTGATAAAACTGTTTTTTTAATTGTTATAGTCTCAGCAGGAACATCAATAGCTATTGCCTTAGGTGGACTTACCATTACTGTGCGCCTCATAGCTGCTGTTTTAGCAGGAATTTCTAAAACTTTAGTAGTCGCTGGTTGCGCCACAATAGTTCGTTTCATGGTCTTGGTTACGGCTGGAATCTCAACAACTCTTGTTGTTGGCGGTGTTACCATTACTGTTCTCTCAACTTGTTTAGTTACGGCTGGTACCTCTATAACTCTAGTTGTGGGTGGAGTTACCATTACTCTTTTAATAACTTCTTTGGTTACCGCAGGAATGTCAATAACCTTGGTCGTAGCTGGACTAATTAAAACCGTTTTCTTAACCCTTTTAGTTACCGCAGGAATTTCTATGATTTTAGTTGTTGCCGGTTGTGTCATCACCGTTTTCTCAACCATTTTAGTTACAGCAGGAATATCTATTACCCTAGTTTTAGCTGGTGTTATAACTACTTTTCTTGTATACGTTTCCATGCCACAATCTTCACTACTGGCATTAACAATATCACAACCTGATCTAGTAAGCACTTGTGCATCAGCAGCTAAAACAGTCGTGTTTAAGGTAATATTTTGAGCGGGTACGTTTTTGTAACACCAATATCTACAATCGTTAGGATCACTAGACGCACAATCTACTGCAGGAGTATCACTCATTCCCCATTTAGCTGTTGCTGGCTTAACTTCAACAACCTGATAATCTGTAGCAAACTTTGCTGGCACTATCGTTAGCGCAGAGCCATATTCTCTTTTCTTATATGGCAAAGTCTCCGTTCCCCATTTTGCAGGAATAACTTCTAAACGTTGACCAGCGTCGGCTACCACAACTTCAACAGTTTCAGTTCCATATTGAGCAGGAACGATTTCTAATTTCGTTGTTGCTGGTTGCACAACAACTTCAACAGTTTCAGTTCCCCATTTTGCAGGAACAACTTCCATACGCTGTCCAGCATCAGTAACAACAACTACTTCGGCCCTGGTTTCATATTTTGCAGGAACTGGTTCTAATTTTTGATACGCTTCTTGAACAACAATAGTCTCTGTTCTTGTTTCATATTGTGCAGGCACAACTTCTAAACGCTGACTAGCTTCCTGAACAACAACTTCAAAAATTTCAGTTCCCATTTTAGCAGGCACTACTGATAGTGTTTGTCCGGCATCTTCAGACGTCACTTCAAAAATTTGTGTTGCATATTTAGCAGGAATAACTGATAATTCTTGGTAACCTACTTTTGTTACCATTTCTTCGGTTGTGATATCTATTGTACCAGCAACTTTTTCAAGCCTTTGCGCTGGTCCTTTTACTTCAACCTCAAAAGTTTGAGTTTCATATTTTGCAGGAATAACTGATAATTCTGTTCCCGCAGATTGAACCACTACTTCTTCGTTTTCTGTCCTGTATTGCGCAGGTACGACCTTTAGTTTTTTGTATGCTGGAGCTACCTGGATTGACACATCTTGATTCACCCATACGTCTGGTGTTATACATCGAACGTAACATTTTCCTGGTTCAGGATTTGTTGGTAAATCTTGTGCAAATGTAATAGTGCACATGACAAAAGACAATAATGTTAGTAATACTTTTTTCATCTTAGTTGAGATTTAAATGGTTAATTTTAACGTTTAAGACCCTAAAAGAGACTTAAAGCCTCTCCTACTAATTTCGCATAAAATTGGATGGAATCAAACTCTGTTACCCTTTTATTAACTAAATACAGACAAGAATTCGATGAAGCGCATATAATTACGCTAAAAAATATAGTAATAACATTAATGCCTAAAAATCAGATATTTATAAAGCAAATAAGTTGTTTTATAGAGCACTTAATAAGTTTAAAAAGACATTGTGCATCTCATTATTATAATCCAAATGTGTAACAATTCTAAGTTTTCCTTGTCCCAAATTACTTATAAGAATATTCTTGCTTTTTAGTGTTTCAAGGAATTTTTTCTCACTTGCTTCAGCATGCAAGCTAAAAATAACAATGTTTGTTTCTACAGGTTCTACTTTATTTACATAAGGTATATTTTTTATAGCAGATGCAATTTCCTTGGCCTTTTTATGATCCTCTTTTAGAATTTCAATATTATGGTCTAAAGCGTATAGACCAGCGGCTGCCAAATAGCCAACTTGTCGCATACCACCACCAAGAATTTTTCTAATTCTAATGGCATTTTTCATTAATGGCTCATCGCCAATCAACACAGAACCTACCGGACACCCTAATCCTTTACTTAAACAAACAGAAATAGTATCAAAAAGATTTCCATAATCGTGGGTCGTTTCCTCTTTTGCAACTAAAGCATTCCAAAAACGCGCACCATCTAAATGCAGTCCCAAATTATGGGTATCACAAACCTTACGAATTTTTACCAATTCACTAAAATCCCAACAGGCGCCCCCGCCTTTATTGGTTGTATTTTCCACTTCCACTAAGGTGGTTAGCGGGCTATGGTAAAAATCCGGGGGATTTATAGCGGCTTCAACCTGCGCTGCCGTAAACATCCCTCTGTCTCCATCTATTAATTTACAGGAGACCCCGCTATTAAATGAAGCACCACCGCCTTCATAATTAAAAATATGAGCATATTTATCACAAATCACCTGATCTCCAGGGTTAGTATGTAATTTAATTGCGGTTTGATTAGCCATTGTTCCGCTAGGAAAAAATAAGGCATGGGATTTATTAAACAGCTTCGCTAAACGTTGTTCTAAAGCATTTACAGTGGCGTCTTCCTTATAAACATCATCTCCTACTTTGGCCTGCTGCATGGCTTCTAACATTCCCTTCGAGGGTTTTGTTACGGTATCACTTCTTAAATCTATTATCATCTATTTATTTTATTGTTTTTCGTTATAAATCACTTCTTAAAGGTTACTAATCAAACTTTTACCTTACACCCGTTTCAATAGGTGCGTATCCTATTCAAATATTTAAGCATAAAACTATAAAATAACTACCTAATACTTTTCAAATCTTGCTATTAATTCTATTTTTGTTTTAAACTACAACACCATGATTACATCAGATCAAATTAAAGATCTTTCACACCGCCTTACTGAGCTAAGGCAATATCTTTGACATTGATGCCAAACGTATAGAAATTCAGAACGAAGAAGAGCAAACCTTTGATCCCAATTTCTGGAATGACTCGAAAGCTGCTGAAGCGATAATGAAATCGTTACGGGAGCAAAAAAAATGGGTTGAAGATTATAACAATGCCCAAACACTGGTCGAAGATTTAGAGGTTATTTACGACTTTTATAAAGAGGACGAAGCTACGGCTAGCGATGTAGAAACGCGTTATAAAAAGGCGTTTGCTGCCATTGAGGATTTAGAATTCAAAAACATGCTGTCTGATGAAGGCGACAAACTTAGTGCTGTACTTCAAATTACAGCTGGTGCTGGTGGTACAGAAAGCTGTGATTGGGCGAGCATGCTTATGCGCATGTATTTGATGTATGCCGAAAAAAATGGCTTTAAAGTCAAAGAGCTTAACTTACAAGAAGGCGATGTTACTGGAATAAAAACAGTAACTTTAGAAATTGAAGGCCTGTATGCATTTGGCTGGCTTAAAGGTGAAAATGGGGTGCATCGCTTAGTCCGCATTTCGCCTTTTGATAGTAATGCGAAACGACACACAAGTTTTGCTTCTGTTTATGTGTATCCTTTGGTTGACGATTCTATCGAAATAGATATTAATCCAGCTGATATTGAAATTACTACCGCACGTTCCAGTGGTGCTGGTGGACAAAATGTAAACAAAGTAGAAACTAAGGTGCAATTAACCCACAAACCTTCTGGTATACAAATATCATGCAGCGAAACGCGCTCTCAACATGATAACAGATCGCGTGCAATGCAAATGCTAAAATCGCAATTGTATGAAATTGAACTCCAAAAGCAATTAGCACAACGCGAGGATATAGAAGCTGAGAAAATGAAGATTGAATGGGGGAGTCAAATTCGTAATTACGTCATGCATCCTTATAAATTAGTTAAAGATGTGCGCTCATCACATGAAACTGGTAATGTAGATGCTGTTATGGATGGCGACATTACGCCATTTTTGAAAGCCTATCTTATGATGATGGGACAACAAGACAAAGACAACGAATTGTAATTAGTAATAACAGGATTTCCATTTTATGGAAATAAAAAGCACCCCGCTTTCTCGGGAAATAAATATGTTAAAAATATACCATAATCCAAGATGCAGTAAGTCTAGAGAAGGCTTAGCTATTTTAGAAGCCTCAGGCAAGACCTTTGAAGTCATAAAATATTTAAATGACCATTTTACAGCTAAAACATTATCAGAGGTCATTACTCTACTAGAAATAGACCCGATTGATTTGGTTAGAAAAAATGAAAGTATTTGGAAAGAAGAGTATAAACATTTAAATTTAACCCCTCAAGAGGTTGTTGATGCGATGGTTAAGCACCCAAAGCTTATTGAAAGACCAATAGTTACTAATAAAGATAAAGCAGTAATTGGTCGCCCACCAGAATCCATAAAACAAATTTTAAACCTATGAAAAAAATAAGAGCTACCCTTAACTAGCTTTCTCTGATTATTAGCAAAACCCCATAAAAATAACTAACGAATGATAGTGATATATCACAATCCAGATTCTATAGAGTCAAACAAATGCATCGAAATTTTAGAAACCAGTAAACACAATCATCAAGTCATTAAATATTACGACAAAGCACTTGATAAGGAAAAACTGATAAAAATAATTAATCTACTTAAAATCTCTCCATTAGAACTTATAAGGACAGAAGAAAAACTTTGGATTGAAAAATTTAAACACCTTATAATCGCTGGTATTGAGTTTTCAAATGACGAACTTATAGATATCATGATTAGTCACCCTCAGCTCATAGAGCGTCCCATTATAATAAATGGTGAAAGAGCAGTAATTGGGAAACCGCCTAAAAAGATATTTGATATTTTGTAGTAAAACACGGACTTGAATACTTTTTAAGCTTTGTTAATTAACATACATTTAACCAAAGCCGTTTAAACCATACTTTATTTTTGCAGTCTTATTGCAAAACTTAAAATATGTATAAAACTATTACAATCGCTTTTCTTTTATTTTTCTCTTTAAATTTAATTGCTCAAAATACTCAAGAAGAAGTCACCATTTCTGGTAAAATCCTTGAAGAATCATCAAAAGCACCATTAGAATACGCTACCATCATTTTTGATAATAAAAATGATGCAAAAGTAATAACTGGTGGTATTACAAATCGAAATGGTGAATACGCCATACAAGTACAAACGGGAAACTATAGCGTAAGCATAGAGTATATTGGATACAAAACGGTATCTCTAGGCGATAAGCGTATTACAAAAGATGAAAATTACGGCACAATTTATTTAGAAGAAAGTGCTGAAGCATTAGAAGGTGTAGAACTTATTGCCGAAACGACCACAGTAGAAATAAAACTCGATAAAAAAATATATAATGTTGGTAAAGACTTAACCGTTCGTGGTGGTACGGTAAGTGATGTTTTAGACAATGTACCGTCAGTTTCTGTAGATGTTGAAGGTAATGTTGCTTTACGGGGAAATGACAACGTACGTATTTTAATAAACGGAAAACCCTCGGGATTAGTCGGTTTAAATTCTACTGAAGCATTAAGACAACTTCCTGCGGAATCTATTGAGCGTGTTGAAGTCATCACTTCTCCATCTGCCAGGTATGACGCAGAAGGAACGGGGGGAATTATTAATATAATTTTACGTAGAAGTAAGTTACAAGGTCTTAATGGCGCGATAACTACAAATGTAGGTTACAATCCTTCCGCAGGAATTAACGGAAACATTAACTACCGAACCGGAGACCTAAATATTTTCAGTACTACAGGATATAGCTATAGGGAAGTGCCTGGAAACTCAAACTCTTCCACTCAATTCAATTCCACCGGAGAATTTCTGGATGAAAATAACACCTATGACAGAAAAAGAAAAGGATTAACTTCTAATTTTGGAATAGAATGGTATGTTAATGATTCCGCATCTTTAACAACTTCTATTCTTTATAGAGACGGTGATGACAAAGACGTAAACACAAACACTTTAAAACGTTACGATAGTAATCGGAATCTACTATCTACCACAATCCGCCTGGATCCTGAGACTGAAATAGACAAAACCATTCAATATGCGTTGAATTTTCAAAAAAACTTTAGCGATAGTGGTCATGCGTTAACTTTTGATTTTCAATATGAAGATAGTCAGGAAGATCAAAACTCCCTCATACAGGTAAATAATATTATAACGAATGATATAAAGACATTAGAAGACCAAAGTCAAATATTATTGCAATCTGATTACGTGTTACCAATTGGAGAAAATAGTCAATTTGAAGCTGGCTATAGAGGGAATTTTGATACAACATCTACTGATTTAGACGTTGAAACTTTAGATGAGAACACTAGCACCTTAGAGATTGATACGGGATTAACAAATCAATTAAACTTTAAACAATATGTAAATGCTGTATATAGCCAATATGGAAGTAAATTTGGGAGTTTTTCCTTTTTATTAGGGCTAAGATTAGAAAATACAAGAATTACAATAGATCAACCTACATCTGGATCTTTAAATAAAAAGAATTTTACAGGTTTGTTTCCAACTGTAAATCTAAACTATGAATTTACAGAAGATGAAAGTATAACTTTAGGTTATGCGAGAAGATTGAGACGAGCAAGAGGTTATTTTTTGAATCCGTTTCGTTCATTTTCCAGTGCTACAAACTTCTTTCAGGGAAATCCAGACTTGAATCCAAGCTACTCTGGACAATTTGATCTGGGCTACATCAAGCGGTTTGGTAAATTCACGTTTAACTCCTCTGCGTACTATTCACATGCAACAGATGGTTTTAACTTTGTTAGCTTTGATACTGGTGAATTTGCAAACGTAGATGGAGAGCAATTGCCAATCATTGTGCGCACGCCAATTAATTTAGCTACAGAAGATCGCTATGGTTTTGAATTTACGTTAACTTATAATCCATCAAGAAAATGGAGGGTAAATGGTAACTTTAACTTTTTCCAAAATGAAACAAAAGGGACGACACCAAACGGTCTGTCCTTAGACAACACTAATAACAGTTGGTTTGCTAGAATAAGTAACAAATATACTTTGCCTGGCGCTGTAGACTGGCAAACTAACCTTGATTATAGAGGACCAAATGCTGATGCACAAAGTCAAACCGAAGGTATTTTTACAACAACGATGGCCTTTAGTAAGGATTTGTTTAATGAAAGTGCATCAATAGCGTTTAATGTTAACGATTTGTTTAATAGTCGAAAACGTCAACAAACGACCACTACTCCAACATTTACTGCCTTTAGCGAATTTCAATGGAGAGAACGTAGCTTTAATTTATCGTTTACTTATAGATTCAATCAGAAAAAGAAGCAAGAACGCCGTGGTGACTATGGAGGTGGTGATGAAGGTTTTGAAGGCTAAATTTTTTGTTTACAACAGTAAGCAGTGCTTACTCATTAAAAAAAAAGCCAACAGCCCAGGTTTTAAAATCACTTAGTACAAAGAGTAAAAAAAATAAAAGGGGAAATTCAGTTTGAATTTCCCCTTTTTTATATCGTAAAATAAAGCTAACTACTCGTTACGCTTCGCTTTTTTTTCTTCTCTCATTTCTTTAAGACGCTCAATTAAACTGCCGCCAATCCAGTAAGGAATAACAAAAGTTAATAAAAATATCATCAACCAAAAACCTATGGTTAAGATGGTTAAGAATGCTAAAAAGCCTAAATATTGGTCAAATTCGAACATAATTGCTAGTGTCTTGTTTTAAATCTACAGCAAAGATAAGTTAAACTGTTTTTTTACACAATATAAAGTTTGTAATTATTAACAGAGTTGTTAAGAAGCAGCATTCTTTCTTAAAAAAAAAACCAACTTGGGTAAAAACGCGTATGTTTTGCATGCACAAAAACCTTTTATCTTTACTCGTCCTTTTGTTTGTTCCATTTTTTGGGTTCTCCCAAAAAATAGATCATTTGGTTTCTTACAGAGACATTGATGCTACAGATTATTTTAGATTCAACTACGACAATGATTATTTTGCTGCTACTGATGAGAATTATACACAAGGCTATAATTTTGAACTGGTTTCGTCACATTTTGAAAAGAATCCCATTAATGCACTATTTTTCAAATGTGATACTGTGAACACTAAAGTGAAGTATGGTCTAGCTATAGAACACATTGGCTTTACACCAAACAATTATGCGAGTCCAAACATTCAACGTTTGGATAGACCGTTTGCAGCTGCAATTTACTTGAAATCATTTTATATAGCGACGAACACTACATCCAAAATAAGAGTTACATCATCATTTAATATAGGGCTTATTGGCCCCGGTGCTTTTGGAGAAGAAATGCAAGTTGGTATTCATGAAGCTACTGGTAATAAAATTCCAAGAGGTTGGAAAAATCAAATAAAAAATGATCTTGTTTTAAATTACGACTTAGGCATAGAAAAACAACTGTTTGAATATAACAGACTATTTTCTATGCAAGCTAATGCTAATTTAAAACTAGGCACTCTTTTTACAAGTGCTTCAATTGGTGCTTCAACGCAAATAGGCATTATAAATTCAGTATATCAGCCTCAAAAGTCAAACAAAGCGTTTCGCTTATATTTTTATTCAGAAATAAAAGGGGCTTTTGTAGGCTACGACGCTTCTTTACAAGGTGGTCTTTTTAACAGGAATAGTCCTTACACGATTGCCTCTAATGACCTAAGACGTTTTACTGGTCAGTTAAATTATGGTATTGTTTTAAAAACAAAAACAATGTATTTTGAATACACCAGAACTACCATTACTAGAGAAATCAATTCTGTAAGCGCTGCCAATTGGGGAGGAATAAAAGTTGGATTTACTTTATAGTTTGAGGCAAAAAACAGGTCTGAATTTTGTAAATTTGTACTCTAAATAACCAAAATCACATGGAATACAGAATAGAAAAAGACACGATGGGTGACGTACAAGTGCCTGCAGATAAGCTTTGGGGCGCACAAACAGAGCGTTCAAGAAATAACTTTAAAATTGGGGCACCAGCTTCTATGCCTTTAGAAGTAGTTTATGGTTTTGCCTATCTTAAAAAAGCAGCCGCTTATACCAATTGTGAATTAGGTGTTTTAGCAGAAGAAAAACGAGATTTAATCGCTCAGGTCTGTGACGAGATTTTAGAAGGTAAACATGATGACCAATTTCCATTAGTCATCTGGCAAACCGGTTCTGGTACGCAATCTAATATGAACGTGAATGAGGTGATTGCAAACCGAGCACATCAAATTGCTGGAAAAGTGGTGGGTGAAGGAGAGAAAACAATTCAGCCTAATGATGATGTTAATAAATCGCAATCCTCTAACGATACGTTTCCAACGGGTATGCATATTGCAGCCTATCATAAGATTGCTAAGAACACGATTCCAAATATTATTAAATTACGTAACACCTTACATGATAAAACAATAGCTTTTAAAGATGTAGTAAAAATTGGTAGAACGCATTTAATGGATGCTACGCCTTTGACTTTAGGTCAGGAATTTTCGGGTTATGTATCACAACTCGACCATGGCTTAAAAGCTTTAAATAATACATTACCACATTTAGCTGAATTAGCTCTAGGAGGAACTGCCGTTGGTACCGGTTTAAACACACCCGAAGGTTACGACGAATTGGTTGCAAAATACATTGCGAAATTCACCAACTTGCCTTTCATCACTGCCGAAAATAAATTTGAAGCGCTAGCAGCTCATGATGCGATTGTTGAATCTCACGGAGCATTAAAACAATTAGCAGTCTCACTTAACAAAATAGCTAATGACATTAGAATGATGGCTTCAGGACCACGTTCTGGTATTGGAGAGATCATTATTCCTGCGAATGAGCCTGGAAGTTCAATTATGCCTGGAAAAGTAAATCCAACGCAATGCGAAGCCTTAACCATGGTATGCGCACAAGTTATGGGTAATGATGTGGCCATTACTATTGGAGGCACACAAGGACATTATGAATTAAATGTATTTAAGCCTATGATGGCAAGTAACATTTTACAATCTGCACAACTATTAGGTGATGCCTGTGCCAGTTTTGAAGAACATTGTGCTGCTGGTATTGAGCCAAATCACGATGTTATTAAAGAATTGCTAAACAACTCTTTAATGCTTGTTACTGCTTTAAACACCAAAATTGGTTATTATAAAGCTGCTGAAATAGCAAATACAGCTCACAAAAATGGAACAACCTTAAAAACAGAAGCGATAAATTTAGGCTATGTGACTGCTGAAGATTATGATGCTTGGGTAAGACCAGAAGACATGGTTGGTGGTTTAAAATAATTAGAGAAATAAATTAAGATAAAAGCCCAATAAACATGTCGTCTATTGGGCTTTACTAATTCGTTAGTTAGTTTATCTTGAGAAATTTAGTGGAAAGTCATTAATAACAAGTACTTGATACTAAAATTTCGTTTTGGTGGCCAGATTCATCGCTGTAAAACAAAATAAAATAGCTTTTCAATTTTTACATTTTATTCTATATTTGAAGTATGAAAGACAAAATAAATGATCCGAAATTTAATATAATACTCATTTTTATTTTTGAAATTATTGGCAGTACTATTGCCTTTACCGCAGATTATTCGGGCGCAGGAATGTCAGCAATTATTATTAAATGGATTCCCGCTATCATTGGACTCCTCACTATTATTGTTTATTTTGTTTCCTCACTATTCATTAAAAAGAATAATTGGATTATTACGCTCATTGGTATCATTCTTATAATAAGCGTGGCTGTTAATATTCATCTCACAAATTTCAACTAAACTACAAATAACTAGTATTTTAGAGCTTACCGTGGCCTATTCTAGCGGATTCCTTCAATTAATCCAATACAACACCCCTTGTTTCTAAGATATTGTCCCTAAATTTATACTTTAAAATATACTTACAAAGTGCACTATGTCTATTCTAATAAAAAACATTAAAGAGTTACTTCAAATTCGTGATCACGGTATTTTAAAAGTTGAAGGTCATGACATGAAAACCCTTCCAACTATAAAAAACGCCTATCTTCTTATTGAAGACGATACGATTGTTGACTTTGGAAAAATGGAAGATTGTCATAATTATAATCCTTCAGAAACCATCGATGCTAAAGGTAAAATAGTGCTTCCAGCGTGGTGTGATTCGCATACACATATCGTATATGCAGGAAATAGAGAACAAGAGTTTGTAGATAGAATTAATGGACTGTCCTATGAAGAAATAGCAAATCGCGGGGGTGGTATTTTAAATAGTGCAGAAGTCCTTCAAAATACTTCGGAAGAAACACTTTATCAGCAATCCGCAAAGCGTGTTGAGCAAGTGATGCAATTAGGAACTGGAGCCCTTGAAATAAAATCAGGTTACGGCTTATCTATAGACGCAGAACTTAAAATGCTTCGGGTTATCAAACGAATCAAAAAAAACTTTCCTATTAAAATAAAGGCCACTTTTTTAGGTGCGCATGCACTACCAAAAGAGTATAAAAATGATAAACAAGGGTATTTAGATTTAATAATCAATGAGATGCTTCCGCAGATAGCAAAAGAAAACTTAGCTAATTATGTGGATGTATTTTGTGAAAAAGGCTATTTTTCACTGGAAGATACCGAAAAAATATTAGCCGCTTCAAAAGCGTTTCATTTACAACCAAAAATACATGTGAATCAATTTAATGCGTTTGGTGGTGTTGCTTTAGCCGTAAAATACAAGGCATTAAGTGTAGACCATTTAGAAGAATTAAACCAGGAGGACATTGATGCTTTAAAAGGCAGTAACACCATGCCTGTAGCCTTACCATCCTGTTCCTATTTTTTGAGTATTCCTTATACACCGGGTCGTAGAATTATTGATGCTGGTTTACCATTAGCCTTGGCAACTGATTACAACCCTGGTTCTACACCCTCTGGGAACATGAATTTTGTAGTGAGTACTGCCTGTATTAAAATGAAACTCACTCCCGAAGAAGCGATTAACGCAGCAACTATAAATGGTGCCTATGCCATGGGAATTAGTAATGTATGTGGAAGTATTACCAAAGGAAAAAAAGCAAATATTATAATCACAAAGGAAGTCCCTAGTTATAGTTTTTTGCCTTATGCTTTTGGAGAAAACCATATAGAGCAGGTTATTATCAATGGACTATGCCTTTAATTTTATAAGTAATTTCCGCTTTATACAATTTTGCAAACAAACTCATACTACTAACTTTAAAATCCTTTGTAATTATCTAAAGCTGTTACCTTATGGAAAAACAACTGACAGCAATGACTTCTACTCTATTCTCATGAAAAAAAAGGGGGTTTTATTCTGCAACATACATTTTTTCTAAAAACTGTCGTGCTTTAAAATAAACAAAACGCAGGTGCCTTGTATATCGGTATTTATAAAATGAAAGGAGCAAACATAAAGGACATTCTTTAAACTCGATTTGGCAAATTCGTGAGGCCTATATTATCTCATTTAAGCGCATAAAAAAACCTGAAAGCAAATATACCTTCAGGTCTTTTTAAATATTTTATTAAATCTAAGAATGTTATCTCAATTCATATATTGCACTCGAAACGATTTCTTTTCCATTGAAAACATTAATTTTATAGTTTCCTTCTTCAAAATCTTCACTAGCTCTAGAAACGTACTCACAAATTGGTAAGCTTTCATTTTCGTAATTGAACTTGCTAATCACACTATAGCTAAGTGTTTCTTCTCCAAAAGTAATTTGCTCGTTTGCTCCCAAAATGTTGTTTTTAGGGTCAATAACTTGTACATACAATTCTTTATCTCCAGCTGCTACTAACTTATTTTTAGCAACCGTAAAACAAATCTTAAGTTTATCACTACGTCTTGCGCGATCAGTAGGGATTTGTTTTCCAGAACTACGCTCAATAACTCCTGTTATTGTTAAGGTATTCGTATTTAAAGTAGAGGCGCTTTCAACGACATCAGCTAAAGTCGTGTTTTGTACTAATAAGGAGTCCGTGAACATTTTACGTTCATCTAACTGTATTTTAGTGCTATCCAAACTCGTTGCTAATGATTGGTTTTCAACTTTTAATTGATCATTCTGTGCTAAAACAGCAGTCATTTCTTTCTGTAGCGCTAAATATTTTTTCTTATAGCTCCATAAACTTTTTAAGTTTGTTTCAGATACTTTTAATGAATCTATTAAACCATCAATACGTTGCTTAGCTTCAATTAAATTTTGATTGGCTACAGTGTTTTCGCTCAATGCTACGTCATATTGCGCTTGCATTTCGGTCAACTCGTTCAGTACTTTAGTTTTTTCTTCTACTAATATTTTTTCATTTTCCTTTTTTTCAGTATATAAAGACGCCGAATAGACCCCTACTCCAATAAAGAGAGCGATAGCGATTCCTAAAGCGACTTTTAATCCTGTATTTACTGTGTTGTCTGCCATAATTGTTTTGTTTTTAAGGTAAAATTTAAATTTAAGGGTTAATTTTTAAGTGTGAAATTTAAGTTTTTCTTTATTAAATTTAATGTTTGTTAGTTCTTTTTTTAAATGTAAATTTATTTTTTTTTATAACCGTTTATAATTGTGATGGATACACTTGTGTTAATGACCCAATCTAAAATTGAAAATTTAATTTCTAAACGTCCTTTAGAATCTAAATTTGGTGAACACGTAAAAGTATTGTCTTCTATAACCAAGAATATATACGAAGACTTAAACCTTTTAGACGTCAAGTATGTTATTTTAGGATTACCTGAAGACATTGGTGTGATTGCAAATTACGGAAAACCAGGCGCCTGCGCTACTTGGGATGCTACTATTAAAGTTTTGTTAAACACACAAAACAACGCTTTTAATACTGCTAAAAATGTCCTTATTCTGGGCCATTTAGATTTTACTGCCGAAATAGAAAAACTATCCAAGTGGCAACAAGATACTAAAAAATATAGTGTTAAAGCTAGGAAAGTAGTAGCCGAAATTGATAAAAGCGTTTGTGATGCCGTTTACACTATTGTAAAAGCGGGTAAAATCCCCATTCTCATTGGAGGCGGTCATAATAATGCCTACGGAAATATTAAAGGAACTTCTCTCGCTTTAAAGCATAAAATAAATGCTATTAACTTCGATGCGCATTCAGATTTTAGAGCACTGGAAGGTCGTCACAGTGGTAATGGTTTTAGTTATGCTTTCGCAGAAGGGTTTCTGAACAATTATTTTGTATTCGGTTTACATGAAAACTATACGTCGGATACTATTTTAGAAATTTTAAAAGAAAATAAAAAATTACAGTACACAACTTTTGAGGCTATAGAAATTAGAAAGGATTTAGCTTTTAAAGCAGAAATGAAACGCGCTAAAGAGCATATCGCTAAAGGTGAATTTGGATTAGAAATTGATTGTGATGCGATAGAAAATATTCCTAGTAGCGCGCAAACCCCAAGTGGATTCTCAACTACCAGAGCAAGGCAGTTTGTAAATTACTTTGGAAAACAAAAACAGGTTGCCTATTTACACCTATGTGAAGCGGCGCCCACTAGCGAGCAAGAGTACCAAGTTGGTAAATTGATAACGTATCTCATAACAGACTTTATAAGGGCCAATAGCTATGAATAATCGTATAAAAATAGAAAAGATAAGATTAAATCTTAACCTAGGTATTTTAGTCTATTTCTGCTTTATTATTGGTGTATACTATTTTAAAGTTGAAACACAAATTGTCAAAGTTATTGGAGAGTTATTGACCATTCCTGCGCTGTTAGGCTTAGTTGCTATTCCTATTTGGGCTTTAATAGATAATTTCAGGAACAAAAACGAGAACACATCTAGATACGTTGTTACTCTTTTAATAACATTGCTCACATTTACCTTATTGTTTGTTGCAAATTCATATTTGAATTAAGATGAAGATTGTTCCCTTTAAAAACGAATATTCGAAAGAATTTTACAATTTAAATACAGAATGGCTTAAAACCTTTTTTTACGTCGAACCTTTTGATGAAGAAGTATTATCTAAACCTGAAACCTATATTATAAACAAAGGGGGCTATATCTTTTTTGCTTTACTAGATAATAAAGTTGTGGGTACAGTTGCTTTAATGCCATTACCAAAACAAGAGGCTTTCGAACTGACTAAAATGGCCGTCTCACCCAAACATCGCGGACATAAAATTGGTCAGAAACTAATGCAACATTGTATTGATTTTGCAAAGACAGAAAACTTCAACAGACTACTTCTCTATTCTAACACAATTCTCGAAAACGCCATCTATATCTATAGGAAACATGGTTTTATTGAAATTAATGTAGAAGCAAACTGCCCTTACGAGCGTTGTAATATTAAAATGGAATACGTTCTAAACCGCCCTAAAAATAAATAAAAGGGTGTTTTTCCTGTATATAATTTAGTTTTTACACTCCCCCAATAATAGGTATTGAACTCTTGAAAACTATTGGTTTCAGTTATACTTTTGAACCATAATTTAAGAATACATATCTTATGAAAACTACAACCTCAAAAATAAGAATAGAATTAGTACTATGCTTCTTAGTAACTTTTATCACACAAACACTATGTGCACAAAACTTTAGTGGCTTACAGAATAAAGATTTAAATAAAATAGATGATGTAACAGGAGTACTTAGTGATATTCTTTCCAATTTTAATGGTAAAATTGACAAGGCCACTGTAACATACGACAGTGAGCGAACATTAAAAGTAACTGTACATTTTTCTGGTACCCAAGATGGCTATTTTATAGCCAATGTATTAGCTGGCGATAAAACCAGCCAGCGTGAAATTTCTAAAATTGAATATTCACTAGAAGGAAAATCTAGCCCATTAGAACTAGAGTTCTTTTTATCTGAAAACGCCACTGAAGGTACAGCGCTATCCTCTGCCTATCTTGAAATTAAATTATCCGAAAGTAAAAATAAGTTTGTTAAAAAGACCTTTTTATATGCTTTAAACAAGAACTGGAAGAAAGATATTAGTCCTGAAAATCTTATCATACCAATAACGCTAGAACCTATTGGTAGTGCCGCAAATTTAAAAGAAAACATTAAAACTATTGTCTTACCAATAAAAAAACCTGTATTAAAATACGACAGGTCAAAAATTAAAAATGTTGCTTTATATAAGCCAAGCAGGGCCGTAACCAATGTTAGAACTCTTAAAGCAGAAACGCCTACCTCAACCAATACTTCTACTATCGATGGTACATGGGAAAACACCGATAAAAACACAAGAAGTATTACAAAAATTATTATTTCTAATAATGGTACAAAAATTCAAGCCTTTGGTAAGTGCTCTCCTAAAGACTGTGATTGGGGAACGACAAGATTATCATCGAGCAGAGGTACTTATTATGCCACTTTTAAATTGAGTAATGGCACATCCTCTTTTAATTTTTCTATAAAAGACAATGTTATGAGTAATACACATACAAAAGTCTATAAATTGGCTTCAAAACCTAAAAAAACGACTAACAGTACGTTCAAAAAACAAATTACTCCGTTATTAGCTGCAGTTTATTATCCTTCTCTAACGACAACAAGTACAACTGCTACAACAGAAACTACTCCTCCAGCAGATATGCAAGCGCAAGGACCAGACAATCAAGCCATATCATTATGGGAAGATTTAGTTGCAGACAATGATTTTGAATTTCCTCATGAAATCACAAATATAAGAATGGATATTTATCCAGATAAAAATAAAGCTTCTGGTATTTTTTATTATTTGCCAACAGCATATCACTTAAGATGGAATAAAGATGAAGGCTATAATTTTAAAATGACCTATGGTACAGCAGATAATGCTGAATCTACTGGAGATGTAAGAATGACAGGGACACTAACACCTGGAATTACCTCTAATGAAGTGGCTTTAATGAAATCGCTACTAGAATCTTATGTAAAAGACAATCCGCTTTACACGTATAAAGAATTAAAAATAATGCCTTTACAATCTGTACCTGCAATTTCAATTTCAGCGGGATTAGAAGGCCATTACAATATTCCTGCAAATAAAATTAACGTCTCCGTATCATCATCTATTACAAACCCTATTGATATTTCTTGGGTAACCGATAGCAATACTAAAGAAGAAATGCAAGTCTCATTAGCACAAAGTATTGGTATTAATGGAGAAATGACTTTAGTACCTGATAGTGAAACTGTTCCTAGCCAGCTTATTCCAGTACGAATAACAATATCAGACCCTAGAACTATTGGGCGTTTTACTTTAACTCCAAACCAATGGAGAAATGAAAACTGGGTAAATACCACAGATTTTCCTTTAAGACTAAAGAAGATACATGCGTTGATTATTGAAAAGCAAGGCAATAAATCTATTCCATTAATTTATTCTTGGGATTTAAATGATACTGAAGTTCCCTCTAAAGCTAGTGTAAACTTCAATACATCCAAAATGCCAAGTTGGATTGAAACTGAAAATAAAACAGAACGTATCTGGATTGATTATAACATTGTGGATTGCACCTCTTGTGTTAATAAAGTGATTGATAATCTTATTGATGGCACAATAAGTAAGGAGAAAAATATCTCTTTCGAAAGCTTCAAAATATTCGATGCTACTAACGCGGCTTTCTTAAAAATAAGAGTAAGAGCTATACAAGCAGATCCTAAAAAAGAACGCTTAATAGAACTACCGCCTGTTAGAGTTACAGAAGATTTATCTGTCTTCTCGACAGGACCTTTATACTTATCTGATGAAGAAGCACCAAGTTTTGAATATTACTTATCTGTAGTTATGGATGATGGTGTTGTGTACGATGCAGCAGATTGGATTCCTGCCAGCGATGTAGAAGTCTTTATAGGCATGCAAAATCTAAAAGCTGCAATTCCAGAGTTAAATACACTAATTACAGAAGACTAAATATTTTTATTCACCTCTTTATACTACAACCTCATCATGATTTCTAATAGAAACCTATTCGTTTTATTATTGATTACTTCATTTACTTTCTCATTTGGGCAGGCAAATTTAGACTCGAAACAAGTCATTGATGATCTTGTCATTTTTCAAGATTATAACGATGCTAGCGTCTACTATTATGCGCCTCAAGGTTTAAAATTAGTTGTAGATAAAGCAGGGAAACCTAGTTTCAAATTTATACAAATGCGTTACACAGGAACGCGTGCCACTACAGATCAAGGGGATTTCCGTTTTAAAAGTCTCATAAGTCTTAAAGTCGCCCAACACGTGCCAGAAAAAACGAAGATAGACAGTATTAAAAACGTCTTATTGCAACGTGGATACCCTGTTACAACTTTTAAAAGTATGGGGTTAAGTAATATAAATGCAAAATTAATTCATGCTGCAGATGCTTTTATAGATTCTACAAAAACAATTTCTAATGGCTTTTTTGAAGAAGCGACTATGCCAGCTCAAAACACTAATTGGAAAGAGCGTGACTTTACTATTCGACTTAATAGTAAAGATGCTCAAATATTCTGGGAAGGGTTTAAAAGTAATCAGCCAACAATAAGTGTTGATTACAGCTTTCACGCTAAAGTCTTTAGTAATAATAACAGCGCTCTAATAGTAGATGGTAGTGAAGCATTTGAAACCGCGATTATAGCGAGTATAGCAGAAAAAGATAGTACGCGTATTAATCTTAAAGAAGTGATTGTGAATGCTGGTGCAATACCAATAGTTATAGACACAGAGCGTTGGCCTGATCTTATTAAACAAATTGATATAAATGAGCAAATACCTCCTGATTACGCTGTAATAGACATTTACTGTTATGATTTTAATAATGAATTAAGAGCTGATTTGTATGCAAAACGCATAGAAATAAAAGCGACGGGCGTTGGAGGAAAAGAGGTGAAAATAAAAAAAACATTTAAGTATGATACCCCTGAAGTGTATGCTCAAACCACTCAATTTATGAATGCTATAAAATTAAGTGAGCCATACCTATACAGAATTACCGAGGTTTTTCATGACGGAAGCTATCACAAAACAGATTGGATAGCTAAAGCATCCTGGAATGAAATTCTCGACATAACAACAAAACCAAAACATTAATAAAATTAGAAATCATGAATACTATAAAAACACTAAAAGCATTTGGTTTACTATTCTTAATGAGTTTTCATCTTTTTGCAACCGTAAAATATGATGAAGGAAGAGTAGAAATAGATGGCATTCAATTATTACAAGATAGCGAAGATGATAACGCTTATTACTATCTCACAAGATTTGTAAGGTTATCTCAAAAAGAAGACGGCAGCTATGAATTACTCTGCATTAAATATGTTGGAGAAAACGAAGATTCTAGCGGCGGGTTGTTTCACGCTTTAGTCGAGTTTTCATTGCCTCAAGACATTATTAATACCGTTCAGGCAAAGCTTAAAGCGCAAATAGGAGAAAATGCAAGAATAGTAGGACCTGTACCCATGCAACAATATACTAAAGACGGAGAAAAAGGCATTGGTAAGTTTGACGTGGTTTCTTCTATTTTAACTGATACCGAAGGAGAAAAAGCGTTTACTAGAAATGTGTTAACCTCAGGATTTGCACCGTTATTACCCAACTCTAAAGCAGCTATTGCTGCAAAATTAAATCCTAATGGAGCAACTCTATTGTGGGAATCATTAGTAGGTGGTGGAACATCTGATGTTTCGGTCTCTGTTCATGGCTATTATGAAGCTGTGGTAAAAGGATATAATGCTATCATCACTGCTGAGGCGAGTACTATTTACGAGCATTACAGCAAACTTAGTAATTTTCAAGAAGGTTTTACAAGAGAGCAAATGCGAAAAATCACAAATGAAATGCTTCAAGACCAAGTATTAAACATAGAAGTGTTTGATAGGTCTGAAGGCTTAGGTATAGATAATAAAGCGATGACAAGTATTTTAGATATTGTTAGCGAACGCATCATAGAGTTAATGTTTGACACCCAGACCGGTTGGGCTCAAAAACCTGTTGAAGAAGTTGCTGTTGAACTAAATCAAATTAAAGGGAGACAAGATCGCGGTTGGTTTGATAACATCTTTGGTGGAAAGGACAATACAGAGTATTACTCAGACAACCAATATGTAATTAAAAGAAGAGAAGATATTCGAATGAACAAATTCTACCTTAACCTTTCTAAAACGACGACAATAAAAGTACCTATTCATACTTCGGGAAACCTAGGTGGTTTATATAGTGAAATGCAAAATGATGACCGCTATTTTAAAGTTATTAATCTTGCAGATTCAGATTTTCAAAAAAGGGCTGTACATTTTCAAATAGATGGCGAGTTTAAAGATGCCTTTAATGAACTCTTAAATTCTGTATCGGTTTCTTTCAAAAAAGTCTATGGTGGTGATACAGATGATGCCACTGGTAGCTTAATCTTTACAGGAAAAGATGTTTCTGAAGGTAAAGACTTTAAGGCGCTCATCTATCCGAGATTAGGAATAACCAGTAGTGAGTGGTTGAATTACGACTATAAAATTAGCTGGAATCTAAAGGGAGAAGAAAAACCAATACTAATCCCCAAAGCAGTTGATTTGTGGAAAGCCGGAAATGCCTCATTAACAACATTAACCCCGCCATTTAAAAAAAGAACTGTAGAAATAGATGCTGATAAATCTGGATTTAAAGAAAGTGGAATACGCTCTGCTTCTATACGTTTTTTCACAGTGCTTAATGGCGATGCAATTCCTCATAAAACACTAATAATTAGAGATACAGATACCGAAAACACGTCTAAAGTTAATTTGTTTTTTGATGAAGGAGAACCAATTGCTTATCAAATAACTTGGTATAGTAAAAAGGGAAAGTATTCAGAAAAAATTAAAGCGTTAGATCAAGACTATTTATTTCTAATCACACCGTCTACTGAAGACTTTAACGATTAAAATCATGACACTTAAACTCATATATATCATCATATTTAGTATCTGTATTCAAGTTGCAAATTCACAACAAGTGTATATAGACCAAGGGATACAAGTTAATGGGTTGTGGTGTTTCCCCACCCATAACAATCCTAAAGAATACCAATATCTTCCTACGCGATCTCGATTAGCTTTAGATGAAGACAAGCATCCTAAATTCTCATTTATGAGATATATAACGGAGCGTCCTACAACAGAAGATACTACTAGTAGTATTAAAGAAGCTGGTGGTGGTGGCATCTTACATTTTTTAATTTTATATGATACCCCTAAAACGCAAGTTGAAGACGCTGAACTTTTATTACAAGAACGGTTTGAAGATGACACATTTAAAATTAAGGGTCCTATTCTTTTTGAAACTGGAAAATATGCCTTGGTGTCTTCTATTCTTAACGGTGTCACCAACGAAAGGGAACAAAAAGTTATTTCTATGGGGGAAGCTCCCGTTATGGAAAATAGTAAGATTGCCCTGTCTTTTGATGTAGATCCTTTGCACTCAAAACTATTGCTTGAAAGTTTTAAAATGGACACTCCAGACATCTCTATTATGTTCGATTTAACGTTCTCTGGGCTTACTGAAGCTTATGATGCCACACTGGAAATAGACTGGTCTGAAATTAAAAAGAGTGTCAGTTTTGGCGCTGGTGGAACCATTTATTTTGTTGGTGCAGATGTAGAATTTGGCTTAGACGAATTATTCAAAGACAATAGTATAAGACTCATTACCAATGGAAGCGATGCTAATTTAGAAGCGTTATTAACAACGGTATACGACAAGCTTCTTGAACTCATGTTTAAGCCGGTCGAGCCAGCAATTGTTCCAGAAGAACAACAAGGCGGTATTATGGATGCGGTTACCGCTTTAATAGGTGAAGACGGCCCTATATCTAGTGGAAATACTACTGGTTTTGGATTAAATGCATCTTTCCAACGAAAAGAACTAAGATCTGAAGGGCAATCACGATTATTCTTTAAAGGACGTTCTACCGTTTTTCGCCATCACATACTAACCTTTAATATTGGTGACTTATATCAAAATTATGGAAACGACACACGCTTTTTTAGGGACGTTCCAATATGGGATCCAGCATTTCAGCAAAGAGAAGTATTTGTTGGTGTTGATGGTGATTTAGAAAAAGAGTTTGAAAGCATGCTAAATAGTGTCACCCTTTCAGTCAGAAAAAAACATTTAAATGGTAGTGAAACAGTTAAAGAAGTCTTTTTAAATAAGGAGCGCTTTAAATCTTACGAAGGTAATTTATCAATGTTCTATTTAAATCAAGGGGATACTATACAAACAGATTGGCTAAACTACCAATACAAAACCGTTTGGAAATTTAATGGTGGTGGAAGTTATGAAAGTGAATGGCTTGACGAAAACGGTGCAATGGTGAACTTGTATGTCCCATTTAAAAGGCGAAAAATAATTCTAGATGGCAATTTGAAAGCTTTAGAAGCCCAATCTGTAAAAGCGATTTCTGTTTTAGTGGATTACCCCTTTTTTGATAAAACAAAAACACACCGTTTAACATTAAGGCCTAATGACATCCTTGAAGAAAAGAATTTCGACATCACTTTACCAAATACTGAAGAAGAAGTCAATTATACCATAACCTGGTTTATTGAAGATCAACCCAGTATAACCAAACAAGCCAAAGATAAATACGGTTTAATTTTTATTGATGAAATACCAAAGGACTAATGAAAAAATGTACTAAAAACATAGCGTTTTGTTGTTGCCTTATTATAGCTATTAACGGTTATGCGCAAATAATCTGTCAAGAAACAAAAGAAAAAATAACATTGAATAGTGGCAACTCGGTTTACGTTTATCAAGAAAAAAACACAACCGATTCACCAACTTACTTTTATGTTCCCACGCAACTTAATCTCTCTGAACGCAAAGGACAACCAGAATATTCATTTCTAGAATATAAAAATCTAGGAAGTGTTACACCAGATGGGGCTATTCTACATATGCTAATCACCTGGGGATTGAACAATAAGGAGCTTAGCGAATTAAGACAGTGTATTAAACACCTCTATGGTGACAGTGCCACTTTATCTGGAGCTCTCTATTTAAATAATAAAGCCTCAGGAATTACAATAAACACAAACACAAAAATAGGACAAATACTTAATAGCGCACTTAAAAGTAAAGGTGTTCCCCCTACCCTTTCTAGTGGTAAGATGGCGCTCTCCTTCAGATTAAAAAAAGAAGAAGTGAACTTAATAAGGGAGGCCATAAAAAACAAGTCTGGATTTAGTAAAACACTTTTAAAAATCAATTATTCATATAATACAAATACTTGTAAAGGCTCAATTTCATTAGCTAAAAAGAATGAACTAAGTCTTGAAGGTCATTTACAAAACTGGTTTTAAAATGAGACTAACACTAATACATATCATCAAGATTAAAATCATCATAATTAGTTTATTATTGATACAGCCTGCTTCCGCAGAAACTAAGGACATCTATTTGGTCTTCTACGCGACAGCAAATGGTAAAAGTGGTCATGTAGGCATTGCTGTAGATAATTACAAAGTCATTGTTAAAGATACTTTTGATGAAAATAATAATAGAATAGCTGTTTATGACACGATTAAAAATGGTGCTTTATCTTACTATGATCTTTGGCCAAAAACAGACGATTTCAATGCCTTTAACGTCGATAAAAATGTACCTGCTCAATACTTTAAGTTACCCTCCGCCTCATGGGAGAATGATATAACCATTGCTAGCCTTATAAAAACAGGATTGCCGCATGAAGAATTCTATCCTGTCGATGGATTATTACAAATAACATCTTCAGTAAAAGAAGACCTAGAAATTAAAAAATACATAGCAGCTCTAATAAATAAAAATCAAGACTTTAATGTACGTGATTTTAATTGTGCAGATTTTGTTGAATTGATTATAGAAAAACAATGTCACTGTGACATTAAAGCAGATGAATCTATAGTATTACAAAGGTCTACTACACCAAACAGGATTTATCAGGAAGTATCAAAACTAAAGAATATAAAGATAATTAAAGACGCTAGTGAAAAAGCAAAAGGAGCGTTTACGTCTGAACGCTTACTAAAAAGAAACCAATAACAGTAATTAATCATTTAATAAACAGATAAAAATGAAAACAATTAAAAAACAGTTGAAAATTGTACTATTGAGGAATTCTTTTCTCCTATTAGTACTTAGCCTATTCCTTTTTCAAGGATTAGAGGCACAAGTGATAATGGACTCTCAGAATAAAGTCGACATTTCACTTGACGATGGAACTCAAGTAACGCTATATGGTAAGGCGATTACAAGAAGTAATTCTTTTTCTAGTGAGTATGTGTATCTACCAACAAATCTGCATTTATCTAAAAGACCAGATGGAACTCCAGAGTTTTTATTCTTAAAATATACGACAGAAGAAAGAGAAGATGCTGGTGGCGCACAAGGTGGACTGATGCATTTTTTAATGGAGTGGGGCTTAACCTCAGAGCAAGAAGCAGAAGCTCAAGAAAAACTAAAGGAAAAAATTACAGAATTAAATAAAAATTCAAGAAGTAAATACAGAAGAGTAAAATCACCTGTTATCCTTGGAGCAGCAGATGTTACTGTAGAAGATGGTAATTCATTTAGAATAATCTCTTCAATTTTAACCGATGAAGGCATGGCCAAAGTTGTTGCTTCTGGAAACGCCTCTCCTATTCCAGGTAATAAAATTGCTGTTGCTGCAAAACTCGACAAAAATGCTGCACAATTATTAGCGGCTACATTTGAAGAAAACAGGTCAATTACTGATGTTTCTATAGAACTTAGCTTTAAATATGATGTCTTATTTCCAGCTGTAGATGGTAAAATTGTAATAGACTGGAAAAAAGTTGAAGAAACATTTGAAACCTTTTCTTCGGAATATTCACATGACAGAAAAGAAACTAAAACAGGAAATGATGACACCTACTCTTATGCAGAGGTCGATAGTATTTACAATTCTGCAATAGAAAATAAAGCTGTTATTTTCGAAATAGATAAAAACACGACTGATGATGAAGTCGCTAATCAAATTGTAGAAAGTTTTATGAATGTCTTTACTGAAGCGCTAACAGACAGGGATGCTACTGCTCCTCCTGCACCACCTAGCGATGAAGAATTAGAAGCAAACCCAAATGCAAAGTATGGCGCAAGTTATACTTATAGCCGTACAAAAGCAGAGAAAAGATTTCAGCGGCTAAGAGAAGTCTATAGATTAAAATACCGCGTCGCAATTCCAAAAATGATGCCTTTAACGGGCAATCTTGGTTCTTGGTACGATGGAGTGAGAGACAACCCAAAATGTATTGCGTCAGTTAACTTAAACGATCCCTTTTTCCAGCATAGAGACATTAATCTTATTCTAGACATAGAAGCAGAAGATATGTTTGGAAAAGAAGTGAATTACGTCACGGTAAATATTAGAAAAAAAAGAAATCAAGGCAACGATTTTGAAGATCAGGTTACTATTGACAGAAACTACTTAAAAGAAAAAGGCATTAGAGCGGCACTAACCTATGCGCGTGGTGAGGATAAAAATCCAGAAGCCTATGAATACAAAATGCAATGGAGTTTAAAAGGGGGCCATATCTATCCTGAAAATCCTAATTGGACAGTTGGAGACTGGGAAGGTGTTACACTTGCAGCTCCTGTAACGCCAAGATTAATAGAAGTAGAAGCAGATATCGATGAGCTTAAAGATAATGATATTGTTAGAGTTACCGCGGCTATTCGCTATTACCGTTTTGGTAAAGAAGAAGAAACTAATATTCCATTAACCGTCTCTAAAGAACAAATGCTGGTGCCAGAAACCATATTTACAGATAGAAATACTAAAGGCTATGCTTATCGTCTAATTTATACACATAAAAAAGAAGGAAAACTGGCCATGCCTTGGGAAACAAAAATAAATGACAACTATATCTATGCTTCAGTTCCTGAGGAATTTCAAGACAATGAATCTGAGTTATTTAAAGAAGCTAAAGTGGCTGGGACAGAAATTTTAGAAACAGTAAAAAAGAGTGTCTTAGATAAGTTTAAAGATTTAATTAAAGGAGATGAAAACTAAAAACAGAAAAAACACAGTAATGCAATGGCTATTATATGCTTTAGTCATGTGCGCGATAAATGTTAGTTACGGCCAACAAATAAATTTGGATAAGGTTGTTAGAGCCGGAGAGTTAACTTTGTTTCAAGAGTTAAGAAACCCAAAATCTTGGTATTACATCATAGATAAACCAAGTATCGCTAAGGACGAAAATGGGATACCTAAATTCTCTTTTTTAAGATATGTAGACAACGTACGTTCTGGAAGTGATGAAGCAGAGCTAAGGGAAGGAGATGGTGGCGGCATCGTACATGCTCTGATAGAACTTGGTGTCACAAAAGATCAAATTAAAGATGCTCAACGAGAATTAAAAACCCTAGTGCCTGAAGGTGTTATTAAAGGGCCTGTTATTTATAATGATGGAACAATAGCTATTATCTCTTCTTTTGCGAAAGCCGATGGTGAACTCACAAAACAAGTTTTAGGTATTGGAAAAGCGCCTATTTTAGATGGTCAGCGGGCTGCAGTCTCTATTCAACTTACTAAACAAGGTGCAAAGATTCTTTGGGAATCATTTAAAACACCAACGCCAGACATGAGTATTTCTTTCGAGATGAATTTATCAGGTTATCGTTCTCCAAAAAGAGCGCTAATTGAAGCAGATTTTGAACAAGTCTACAAACATAAAAGTTTTGAGGCTGGCATTTCTGCACCAGTACTAGCTGCCGAAATTAAATTAGCTTTTGATGATTTAGTAAAAAAAGGAGATATTAAAGTAACACAGATTGGAAGTGACGAAGATCTCCAAAAAATCATGGAATCTGCGTATAATAAAATTCTAGCAATGATGTTTGATCCTGTTGGAGGGACAGGTACACCCAGTTTAGGGTCATTAACTTCTGGTGCCACTGGTAATACACCAAGCTTATTAGATAGAGCAACAACGATGTTAAATACGGCTAGAACAGATGCCAGAACAGAAAACACACGCATTAGAGCAGCCAATCAAACAGAAAGAGAGCGTGTTGCCAGAGAGAATGAGAGCCGTGCAACCAATAGTAGTACCGCAGCGCCCTCTACCGAAACCAGCGCGGCAACTACAACAGATTCAACAACAACTAGACCGGTAACCGCTAGAGCTGCTAGAACACCTATGGCAACGCCACAGCACGCCAGAGAAACAAGCCCCTCTGACTCCGCCCCTGCTGAACCCAATCTACAACAGGAAGAAACAGTGCCTTCATTTGCTGTGGCTGTATCATTCCAAATGAAAGAAATTAAACAACGTGGTATTTTTAAAATTGATCTTAATAAATATACAACGGACAATCTCACATTGCGATTCGATAAAAATTTTGGCAACATCAATTGTGACAAATGCTTTAAAGAAGTGAATTTAGACGATGCACTATTTAAGCAAAGAGAGCTTGTCGCTTTTGTGGATGGTAGTAATGCGACCGACTTTGGAAGCTATATCAATTTTGCAACTTTAGCTATGAAAAAAAAGCATCAAAGTGGAGCGATTACTAATGATGAGGTGCGGATTGATCGTAATAATTTTAATAAAGAAGGTAACAATTTCAAACTCTTATATGGATGGCAAGGCGATGATGATAGAAGCAAATGGTTGGATTATGAATATAAGACAACATGGAGCTTCTTCGGTGGCCATAAAGTTGAAGGAGAATGGACTAAAAATGACCAAGGCGCTATAGCCATTGCTCCACCGCTACTTAATAAAAAAATTGCGATTGAAATAGATCCTAGCTCCATTGAGGGAAGCGATATTCGAGTTATAGATGTAAAACTATTTTATACTATAGGAGACAAAGAACAGCTAAAAAATGTAACCTTCTTGGTTGGTAAAGGAGAACTTTCAAAAGAAGAGCATATTATTCTTCCAAGAAACACTGAAGAATATGGCTATGAAATAGTTTGGAATTTAAAAGGAAATAAAACAGTATCATCTGGAAAATTAGCGACAACATCGAGTGTGCTTTTTGTTGATGACCTTCCAGAAAATTAAAATATAAAACAATGAAAACTTTAAAATATATTCAAAAAAGCAGTTTTTTAATGCTATGCTTACTATTTATTGGAAATAGTTTTGCGCAAAATGACCGCTCTATATTAAAAGATAAATTTAGATTTATCTATATAGCCAACCCAAACAGTACCAGCTCCATAATTTTGAATAATAATCAAATTTATAGCGGTAACGAAACGGGGACTTTCTGGACCAACAGTAATATGGGACGTAGTCAAGCTTTAGTAAGAGCTTTACTTAGGGATAATGGAAATGGTGGTGATCAAACACTTCAATATTTTGCATCAAAAATTGTTAAAATAGTAGATAAACCAGTACTGGTGTATCTCTATGATGATACTAATGTTACTCTCACATCAGCTTCAATTCAAAGATGGGGTTTATGTGCAGATGATCCTAATAGTGCAAACCCTAAAGCATGGCCTTGTGCTAATAACCAATCTTTGGCCGATGATTTTTCGCAAAACATCGCCAGATGTTTAGGAAATCCAGATCCCGGGAGAACAGATGATCGCTGGGGAGGCTATATGCATTTGGGGGCGCATCATTTAAATGCACATCCTGTGATATGGACCAAAGGCACTTTTATTCACGAATTGGTGCATACCCAAGATATCTCTGATAATAGAATGCATATGTTCTGGGTCAATGGATCAAATTTTCGCTACGGATTAGACGGCAATCATTATGGAATAGAAGCGGTACCTAATTTAGGGATGACTTACAAGGAAGGGATTGCAAACACAATTACCTTACTTTATGATAATACAAAATCTTCAGACATGTTCAATTGGTTTAAAGACAACGAAGCACTTATTGTAGAAATAAATCCCAATCCTGAAGGCACAGGTCCAGGAAACGTACACAGATGCCTTGATGTTACTCACCCAAGTCCTGATGCGTGGCTATATAACGTTATGATGGATGCTGGTGAAACCTCGTTAAGAACTGTAAACGTTCCTTCAGGAAGCACAAACCAATATGCGGTCTTTAAAATTAGAGACGTAGCTCCTAAATTTATAGTTCACAATGAATTTATTTTAGCACTGATTTTTTCTGAATATGCGCATCATATATCACTTGGTAGATTTATTTCTGCATTACACTATTCAAACAATCAGTTATTTAGAGTTTGTGCTAGTGGTGTTGCCGTACTTTTCGAAAACATGTGTATTGAAGGTATTCCTGAAGGAGAAACGCTAGCCAGTTTATCACAATCTCAATCCGGTATAACAGAAAAAAAATATTTGCTTCCTTTAGCATTTGCTGACTATTTTACGTCTTACAGATCTCAAACTAAATCAGACTTTGAAACTATTTTTGAAAATGCACTGCCACAAGGTTGGATTGATCTTTATTGGGACACTGCAAGAACAACTGTTAGAAATGCCGTTCCTATCACCACTCCTGAAAGAGGAGACCTTACAGATATTGCTATAGCCTTAGGCATAACAACATCTTCAATAGATGATTAGAATAAACTCCTGCAATCTCAAGCCATTGAAACGGTATACTTTTATGTGCTTTATTTGAGATTGTCTTTGCTAATTTAAAATATGAGGTTGTAGTCATTATAATTCGTAAAGTTCACAGATAAACACATGAAGAAAGCTCTAAGTTTTAACTTAGAGCTTTTACTATTGTTAAGTACATGTATTCAAAAGAAAACGGCTGTTGTTATATGTGATATTCTTTTCAATTATAATTGAGCAACGGTTGTACTCTAGTTTAAAGCGCCTTATTAAAATAGGATTTTAAATAAACATAATGCGAACGTTCGCTACAAATAAATAATCGCAAAAAAACGTATCTTTGTGTCAATGGAAGAAGAATACATCAAACTCATTTTTGGCTTAAAACTAAAGCAGATACGGACTGACAAGAATTTGTCTTTATTCGGATTGTCTAAACTTAGCGGTTTATCTAAGTCCTATTTAAACGAAATAGAAAAAGGCAAAAAATATCCTAAACCAGATAAAATTGCACTATTAGCTGAAAAATTAGATGTTCCTTATGATCATTTCGTATCCTTAAAATTAGACAAAAATCTGGCTCCCATTGGCGAAATACTACAATCAAAAATCTTAAAAGAAATTCCTTTAGAGGTTTTTGGCATTGAAGAAAGCACACTTATAGACATCGTTTCCAATGCACCTGCAAAAGTAAATGCCTTTATAAGTACCATTATTGAAATTGCCCAGCATTATAGTTTTAGTAAAGAAAGTTTTTATTTAGCTTCTGTTCGTTCCTTTCAACAAGCAAACAATAATTATTTTGATGATTTAGAGCAAAGTGTTGTCCAGTTTGCTAAAGCCTATCAAATTGATTTAAACAAACCCATTTCATCTTCAGAATTAGAGGAGGTTTTGATAGAAGAATATGGTTACACTATAAATAATAAAGATTTAGAGAAACATAAAGAGTTAGACACCTTACGTTCTATATTTATCCCGAAAACAAAAACACTATTATTAGCGAATCACATCGATGATGCCCAACGCAGCTTTATTTACGCTAAAGAATTAGCCTATAACATCCTTAAATACAAAGCGCGTTTGTACACCTTCTCTTGGATTAAATTTGAAAATTTCGATCAGGTTTTAAATAATTTCTATGCGTCGTATTTTGCTGGTGCTTTATTACTACCGCGCACTATTATGACTAAGAAACTCACTAAACTTTTTAATAAGAAAGCATTTGACAGTGATGCCTTTGTTACGATTGCTGAGTCCTTTAACGCCTCTCCTGAATCCTTTTATCAACGGTTAACAAATATTTTACCGAAAGATTTTAATCTTCAGAATTTATTCTTTTTACGATTTGTGCATAAAAAAGATGATAAAAAATTCTATCTAAATAAAGAACTGCATTTAACGCATCAACATTCGCCTCATGCTAATGAAACTGATGAACATTATTGTAGACGCTGGGTATCACTAAAAGTATTACAAGACATCGTAAAGACTAATGATAATCATGTTTTTGACATTCAAATTTCGCATTATCCAGACAGCAAGCATTCTTATTTAATTTTTTCTTCGGCTACTAGAGATCCTTTTAAAACAGATCAATACAGAAGTGTTAGTGTTGGTTTATTAATTAATCAGCAATTAAAGCGTAAGATTACTTTTTGGGATGATCCCTCAATAAAGCGGTTTAACGTGGGGGTTACTTGCGAACGTTGTGCTATTAGTGATTGTAAAGAGCGTATGGTCCCTCCTGTTCTATTAGAAAAAGAGCAAAAAAATTTACAAATTGAAGCAGTTGTTGAAGATTTATTTAAGCAATTTAGCTAGCTTTATTAAGCAGCTCTAACTAAGCGTTATTTTTTAAAGTTGTAATCTAAATAATACTCTAGTGCATCACAGTATCTCTGATCCTCAATGCAAAGTGTGTGTGTCGTTTCGATAAGGAGATTTACAACGTTTTCATTTTTAGGGTCTATTTTATGTGCTAAAACAAATTCAGAATACGCACCAGAGACATTATGTTTTGAAAGTCTGCTTTTGCCTGAGTTCAGCAAAAACTGAAATGCAGTTTCATTACATTCTGAATGCACGATAACCCTCTTTCTCTCAAGGGACGATTCATATTGATGCCATTTACTTCCCAGTATATATAAAGCACTAAAAAACAGTAAAATTATAGCTATTGTAGTAAAGCCTACTGCTCTTCTATTCTCTTTTGATTTAGGCTTTAATGCAAATGTTCTGGAATATGAGGGTAAAGAAGCAAAGGTAGGTACTTTACCTCGTTTAGAAAATGGCCGATGCAATTTACGTTTGTAAATCCAACTTTGCATGCCTAGTCCAGAATACCCCATATAAGTGTTTACTTATAGGTCTATTTTATGTGAAATTTGTTACTCCTAAAATTAAATTTTACACTGATCACAAGCCTTTTAAAGAATCAATTTTTCGCTGTAATCGTGAAATCTCATCGTCTTCACGTTTTTTAGTAATTGAATCTAATTTTCGTTGCAAATTATCTATAGCTTTACTATTGCTGTTAATGTTATTTCTAAATTTTGTGGTGTCTACAGCGATCACATGAGCTGCAGAATCACTTATCGTTTCAATAGGTTTAATTTCATTAATATAATAATCATTAATACGTTCACCTTCGCTTGAGCTCCAGGCTTCATTTAATTGATCATACAGTTCCTTTTCCCAACCGCTGGGATGCTTTACATCTATCCAAACCACATCACGGTATTCACTATCTATTAATGCTAAATCTGGTGTCGCCGCACCATCAAAGTTCTTAGAGCCGTCTTTAACTGCGGCAATAGTTCCTAAGAAAAACAAACGTTTTCTTCCTGCGATGTTTTTAATATAGGGCCTAAACTCTACAGGTTTATTCACACTCCAATCAAATTCTTTACGGGATTCTATCACTTTTAAAGGCATGGCAGAAACACCAGCGTACCCTTGTTTTTTAGCCCCATGATCATAATAAAACAGCTTATCTGAGCCATCAGCTGGCACAAAAACGCTATAGGTTAAACTGGAACGCTCATCGCCTATTGGTTCTAAACCAAACCAATGGTACAATCCGCTATAGGCTGGAACCTGGGTATCTTCAAAATTAAAATCGGTGACAAAAGGTTGCTGATTTTGATCATCTGCTAAATCTGGAATTTTAACCGCCGTTTTCATATTCCATGGCAAAGGATCACTAAACCCACCTAAAAATTTTAATGATTCGCCTTGTAAGCGGGATACTTTTTCGGCTAAGATGTTCTGTCGTGTTAAAAACGGGTAGTTCTTTAATTCCTCTGGCGCAATAAACTTCCCTTTCCCAATGGTAATGCGTTCAAGATAATCTTTAAAATAGTGTACGCCATTTTCAATAATCATGACCCCTCCAAAAGTTGGATATGGAAAAAAGAACCCTTTCCATTTTATCAAACTCACAACTTCAACCCATTGTCCTGTATCATTTTTCATATAATAGGTGTCGCTTGGTTCATAGTTTAATAACATCCACGGATTAAAACGCTGCACGACTGCATTGTAAGTGTTTCGACTAAATTTTAGAGATTCTCCTATAGAAAAGGTCACTGGAATTCTATTTTCATTTGAAAAACGCGGAAACGGTGTCGTACTCGATACAGAAAACACCTCTTCTATATTATCACGCATGCCTTGCCAATAATACTTCTCGGTGGGCTGAATGGCCATCGTCCATTTATTCTCATTGTCTACTCTTACCAAATGTGGCAATGAGACATCTTTAGTTTCACCAACACTTTCATTAGCCATAGAATGAATGTTATTTAATGGCTGAATCCGTTCGTTTTGCGTTAGGGGTAGTTCATTTATTTCTACACGATTTAAGTCATTAAATACATTGTAGGTTTTCATATAATCATATAGTTCTAACTTCCAACCTACGACATAAAAAGCGGCAAAAAACACACCCAATAGCACCAAAATGAAGATGCGTTTGCCCGTTGAAGCCTGACGTCTAAATTTCTGTAATCCGAAGAATAGAATTAAAGCACTCAGTAAAATAACAAAAATGAATTTACGTACAAATAATAATGCCGGTTGGTAATCATCTCGTAAAAAGAAGAGTAAAGCAATAAGAATAAGCGCTATTATAACAACGATTCGCTTTTGTTTTCCGCCTTTATTCCAGTAGTTTTTGATCATATCTATATGCTGCGTTAACTTATTTAATACTTCGCATTGCGTTTAGACGTTGTATGCAACGTTTTTATAAATGCCCCTTATCCTTTAACCTTTGCCGTGCACTCTTTTTAGGCACCTCAGGTTCTTTTTTAATTTCTTTTTTAGCTTCTTCTAAAGCCTTCGTGTCTTTAGCTTCCAAATCCTTGATGTACTCTTTTCCTTTTTCAACGGTATCTTTTACAGCATCAACAAAGGAATCCCCTTTCTCGTCCAAAACTTCAGAAGATTTAAACACCAAATTTGCTAAATAAGTGCCTACAAGCGTTCCAAAAATACCCGAAGCAAATAATGATAAAGTGGCTAAATCAATTGGAATAAGAAATCTTACAATGACAATCCCTAGTAAAAATAATACAGCGATATAAACCAGTCTCATTAAAAAGGATTGCTGATACACAAACCCTTTATTACTATCAGACTTCATTTGTAATTCTTTTGAATAAAAGAGTTTATTAAAAAACCGATAGACTTTATTTGTTTTAGATTCTCGCCAATACAAAACAATTCCGAAAAGGATTGAGGCGATGAAGAGTATTATTTCTAGTGACATCATGGTTTTATTTAGTTTGAAGCACGACGTAAGACCTTTGAAAGTCCTTACTCAAGCTGGTTATTTTGTTATAGGCACTAAATTAGAAACTTGAAGTTTCTTAGGCGCATTGAATACATTTATTCTTCAATTTTATTTCTAAAGGCTATCATCATATTCATTAAATTAAAACACTCTTTATAATATTCATCGCACTTATCTTTTGTTAAATAATTACGTCTGACAACCTTATGCAAACAAGCAATAACTGCTACCAAAGCCCTTATTGAATAACCTAAAATTTTTTATATTCTCTTCAAGACTGTAAAGTTGAACCCTCAGACATATTTAATGCAATAGAATCTGCTGCTCGTTTTAATTGAGATGACAGATTAAATATTTCATCTTTGGGAAATGTCTTAGATAAAATATTCATATTCTCACCAAAATCCATTCCTTTTTGCCAAAGGATTACATCTTCAAATTTAAACTTCATCTCATTTTTTAAATTTCCATTATCCATTTAACAAAACCTCAAACTCCTAACTTCAAGCTTCTAACCTATTAGTAGCCTTTTTTCAAATATTGTTACGAATTTCCTGAATGACCCATTCTTTTAGTGACGCATCCCAAGTATCATAACTTTTATAAAACTGTTCTTTATCGTACCAGTATAAAAATAAAACATCTTTAGCAGATACATTAATTAAAAGTTTCCAAATTAAATCGATATGCTTTGACGACAGAGACGAATGTGGTTGATGCAGCGCTTCATAGAACTTAGCATCTACTATATCGGCAATCTTAAACTGATTACTTACTTCCAATTTTTCTAAATAGCGCTCCACGCTCATGACTCGTTTTCTTGAATCGATATCTAATTTATTTAAATAACTCTTAAACAACACCTTATCATTTAAAATAGTTTTAATAGGGTGCTGCGTTTCTTTTAAATCTGAAGCAAATTCAAACTTTTTAATGCGTTCGTAACGGGCTGTTTTAGCTATGGCCTCTAAATCACATTCAATAATAATATGATCCCGAAGTTTCTCCATTAATTCGGGTTGTGAAATATGATAAATTAGCACCTCGTGAGTGGTATCTTTAATAGCTTCTTTATACCATTTCAGGTCTTCGAAAACAAGAATGTCTGAAATAAAATCACGCAGCACATAAACACCACCAAACGCCTTTGTATAAAAGGAATCGGTACTATATTGCAATTCATGTAACTCTAAATCCCGATCCCTTAAATCACCATAGGTCTTTGATGATTCTAGTAATTGCTGATGTAGGTTTTCATCTATAAAATTATGACCGTGTTTAAAGATTTCTATTAAGGTCAATTGCTCTTTTTGAACGGCATCTAAGTTGTCCATCAAATGAAAATGAATGGTCACCTTATCATATTTTAATAGGTCTAAAGGCTCATAAAAGGCATCAATATTCTGGTCAAAATCTAAACAAATGGCGCTATCTCGTGTAATATCGTTAATTTTCTGACGGTGTGTTCTAAACACCAGTTGCATCATCTCGCGATCGAAAGAATGAAAGGGTACATAAACCGGCATCCCTTTTTGTAAAGGCGAAATTAATATGGCATGCGGATTGGCCTCTCCATTATTCAAGTAATGAAGATTCTTTTTTTCTTCTGCTATTTCTGGGCTCCAGCCAATACCATCAATCGAAAAATTAGCCAGTTTTGTTGGTGTGAAACCTAGTTTAATCAAGCATTTATTATAACGCTCAACGAGTTTTCCACTTACAGGAATGAGTTCGCTTCTATATAAATTCGCTTGTTTTAGTTTTTGCATTTTATTTTCCTCTTTCAGCTACGCTTAAGTTAAACTCAAACAGTATCTTTTAATTCTTAAAAATGTTATTTATCTGTGCATATTGCAAAAGACAAATCGTTTTAAGATCTTTTATGTTCCCGTTACTCATCAATTCTATTGCCTCCTTAAAAGGCATCTCAAGTACTTCAATGTCTTCTGTTTCATTTTCTGCGCCGCCACCTTTACTTACTTTCATATCCGCAGAATATTCAGCTATAAAATAGTGTAGTACTTCTGTAAGCACGCCTGGCGAAGAATAAGCTTCCAGAACTTTTTTTACCTCTGTCAAGCGATACCCTGTTTCTTCTTCTGTCTCTTTTTTTATACAATCTTCAGGGTTGTCACCATCTAACAAACCAGCACATGCCTCAATAAGTAAACCCGATGTGTTCCCGTTCATATAAGACGGAATTCTTAACTGTCGTGTTAACACTACCGTTTGTTTTTCTATGTTATACAAAAGTATCACAGCACCATTGCCACGAGCATAGCATTCACGAATTTGAGTTACCCATTCCCCATTATTTAAGTGATAGTCAAACGTTAGCTTGCTTAAGGTATACCGATATTTAGATAATAATTCACTTTTTAAATTCTTAATTCTATTATTACTCATGATTAAATGTTTCTCTAGCTTTCAAATCAATATTCATTTGATTCACTCTCGCATCTACTTTACGTTTAAAATCTGTATCTGCAATGGTGGCGACGTTATCTAAATAGCGCACCACTTCTTGTCGTCTTATCTCTGAAAAATCTAAACCTTTCATGTTTTGCTTCATTAATTCCTGAAGCATATTAAACTTGGTTTCGTAATTCTGCTTAAAATAAATTTCAGGATTATCAAACCAATCTTGTTCTAAATCGAAGTCGGTTAAACGCAATGAAATCGCAGATTGAATATTACGTACATCTCTTGAAGAGAAGAAGGGGAAAATCTTTTGAATTTCTAAATATAAATTAGCAAAAAACTCATGCTCACTCACGTTATTTAGCTTTTCAGCCTTATTATAAGCTTCTAAAACACGTGTTTCTGATGGCTTTTCAACACGATTTAAAATATCTCCCATACTCTTTGCTAACCCTTGATCTTTTAAAAACTCGTAATCTGAAGGGCTTGCCATATTTACAAAATTAGGCATGGTCTGCTCTAGTTTTCGCCACCATAAATGATCTTGATCTAAAAAATCATGTTCTGTTTGTGCGCCATCAATTTTAAAACGGCCTTGTACACGAGAAATGACCGCTTTATCTAACATTTCTGGTAAATTTGTAAATAAACCAATAGAACTATTGCCATAATTAACGGCATAAGCCCCTTCTGTATAGCGCAGAAAAACACCAATAACTTCTTTTACACCGGCCGAAACACCTTGTGCGGTTCTTTCTTGTAAATTATTTTCGGCATCATCAATAGGCGCAAAAATTAATTTTGAAGGATCCTGCATGGGTTTCATCCACTCCACCATTTTCTCAGCTGACCCCCCTTGAAAGGTACTAATTAACGTATCTGGCATGGGATGGAACAAAAAAGGAATGTCCAAATTATCGCAATGCTCTTTTAATCGTGTAGCAATGGCAGCAATTAACATACTTTTTCCTGTTCCTGGAATGCCGTAACCCATAAAAACAGGCATGAAACCACCCAATTCCTGAAACGGATTTTTCTTGGCTTCAAAATCATAACTTAACATACGCTCAGTTAATCGTCGTGCAAAATGCTTGGCATCTCTATTCCCTACGATTTGTTCAAACTGAATTTTATTAAATTCTATACTTTTCGCCGTACCCGCGAATACATTGTCCCAACCTGAAACGGCAAATTCAGAATTTTCAAGCTTATACGTGCGGTCTACAATGGTTTCGGTGTATTCTAAACTACTTTTACGTATTTGAATTTCATCAATTAAAGCTTCGAAATAAACCACTGAAAAATCAACAACATCTTTATCACTTTTAATAATATCGGGATGTCCTAAATATTTATCGAAATAAAATAACGCGCAAGCCACACCTTTTAGAGGCGACATAAAAGACACTTCTGGCAACCCAGCAAACTTTTGTTTCATCACAGACAAATCGTCTGAAGCCTGCGGTTTTAAATTGTGCAGAATATTATACGCGGTTGCAAATAACATGAATGCGGTTGCCGTATGCATTTTACTTTCGTATTCTCGCTTTCCATTAGTATCTAAGCTTGCTTTGCGCTCATTTAAACTCGATAGTCCTGAGGCATCGTAATAACTATCCTTTACCCAAATTCCTAATGCCAACCCTTCTTGTACAGCAAATAATGTCTGATTTAAGTATACAGGAATCGCAATAGAATCTGGTAACAAGCGTTTTTTTAAAGCTAAAATAGTTTTAGAGACCGAAGTAACCTCTGTAGCTGCACTACCAGTATTGGCCCGAGACAGATAGAGTAAAATAGACTCGTCTTTTGCATCTTTATCTTTGTTTTTAGCCCTTGCACCTTGCTCCCATTGAATACTTTTTAAGTAACCACTGGCTTCATCGCGAAGCATGTTGAGTTCGTTTTGTTTTATAGGAAATGTTGAATTGTGTTCCATGTTTTTTTGTCTTCAGTACGCCATTTTTAGTGCTTACACCATTTCTAATTTAAAATGTCGTAATCAATGCTGTTTATATCTAGTCTTCGTCATGATGTCTCTCAAATTTTAAAGTCTGAAATTGTATAATTTTGCAGATTCCTCTATTTCATCTTCAATGTTTCCATCGTATTTAAAGCTGTGAATAATCCATTTATCATTTGGTTTATAAAATTGAAAAGTAAACCGTATAGGCTGTCTGTCATATTTAACCAAATAACTTAACAGAATAAAGCTGTCAGTTAATTTTTTTTCAAACATTAATTCATGTCCATAATATGCTCCAACATAATCCACATTTAAACCCTCAAGTTGGTTTTTTAAATTGATTACCGCATCTCCTGAGCGTGAAATCCATTTATTAGGACTATATAAATTATCAATCGCTACTGACGCACCTTTTTCTTTAAATTCTTTAAAAAAAAGTTCAGCAACAGCCTTTGGCTGTGCCTGTGAAATACCTATAAACGATATAGAAAGGAATAGCATTAAAAGTGATAATTTTTTCATTTTATTTTAATGTTTTATTTTTAAATCTGAAAGTTCAAAAGGCGGTTTCGCCAAGCCATTCATAATTTCTGGATTCTTGTTGTATAATAACTGGATGATACGATGTGGTGCAAAAATATAGTCTCGCGTGATAACATCACGCCATTTTTGTAGGATTTGCTTGCTAAAATAGCTTCCCTCTTTAAATTCACTGCCAGAAAAGACTTCATCTACCTTAAGGGACAAGGCATAAGATTCTAGAGGCACTTCCTTCTTAGCAATACTTTCCAGAATTGTATGCGTTATTATATTTTCGTCTTTAGCAAACACATTATGAAATGGCCCCAAATCAATTCTTTTTATATGTTTTGGCTTTAAGTTTTTTAAACGTCTGTCTATCCCATAAGCCATGGTGTCTAAATTCATGTCACGGTCGGCAACCGTTTTTAATATATCGTAGATTTCCTCCTTGTCTTGTACTGGGTTTCCATCATAAGTGAAGTACATAAAACAAACAAATGGTCTGTTGTGTGAGACATCATAAAAACTCCAACTCACCATATATTCTGCTTGGCTTCCTGCCGGGGCATCACTAATTTTACCTTGCGAAAAACGATTAAAAATAAATTGTTGCTCTACCGATGTATAATAGACGATAGAAGCCGCTTGAAAGAGTTTTTCTTTAGTAACGGGTTGTTTTTTACGCATTAACTGGTCTAAAAACTCATTCTGTAATTCGCTAACGTCTTTTAATTTATTTAAATAATTATCGCGTAATGACAAATCATTAAAGAGATATCTGAATTCTAAATAATTAGGGAAACCAGAATCGGTTAAATCGACTTTCATATTATCCTCATCATCGTACATATACTTGATACGCATGGCTTCGATGGAATACAATAATAAATCGCAATATTGCTTGAAAAAAGTCATCTCCTGTGGAGTACACAAATTATGTTCCTGCACACTTACAATGAGTTCTTTTAAAGCAAAATCAACCATTTTATGATAAAAAACATATTGTTCTTTGGAGTCCAGTGTTGCTGAATCTAAAGGGGTTACTATGTGGTTTATAGCCATTTTATATTTAGTCGATTGTTATTATTAAATATTCAATAAATAGTTTAATTTTTACTTTTTTCTTCAGTGAAACTAAGATAAAACAGGACTGATAATGTAAAAGTTACGAACACTATAATTCTAGTTATTTGAGGTTTATTACCCCCTATATAATCCGGAAGCGTGTACACAGCCATTATACCAAATAACACAGTGAAAAATCTAACTATTATTCTAATTACTGTAAATAGTCTATTCACTTTGCGTTAAGGATTGAGGCTTTGTTGGAGCTCCTCGCAGAGAGCGACTGCCGAAAGCCTGACCTACTTTTGCCATAAAAAGCAAAAGTAGGTAACGCCCGCATTATGTTAAGACAGCAAATCGTCGTCGCTGGTTTCCGGTTTTGATACTGGAGCTGCAGCGCCACCTGAAGGTGCATTAGCATCTGCCTTATAGTAATCCTCAAAAATTTCTTTCATATCAATACCATAACGCTCAGCAAAATTCTTTTGAATGTCCACATCTTTTGCACGAATCTCCTGTAAAGCTTCTGCATAACTGCTATAAACCCCTTGCATTACTTTTTCGTGAACTGGAATATTATCCATCATTTCCTGACGTGCTTTTGCACTAGCAGTATGCATAGATGCTAAGGTTTCACCAATATGCTCATCGGTTTTAACACCTAAGTGCTCTAAAATAGCAGCAAATTCCTGATCGGTACGTGCTTTTAATGCCACCACATAACCATCGTAATATTTTAAACGCTCATCTGTATCACTCTTTAATTTCGCTCTGTGTGTTTGTAAATTAGAACGTAAAGACGTTAATACCTTAATGGTTAAGTTGTGTTTATGTACAAAACTATCTTTTGAAGCCGCCAACGTGGTATATGCGTTTTTAAGACCTTCTAATTCTTCTACTTTTTGCTCAACCGTAGTAACTTTCGATAATGCCTCAGAATACTCTGTTGATTGTTTATCTGCGACTTCCTCTAAAGCCTGACGTGCCTGTTTTAATAACGCATATTGCTCATCTAGCTTAGTTTCAGTCTCTTTTTTCTTTTCTAAGGCTTTGGTATGATTTTTAGACGCTTCAACAATCGCATCTTTCAATTTCTCTTCTACTTCTTTAATCTCTACTTCGCGGTTTTTTAAACGTGTTACCGCTGCTTGAGATTTATATGACAATTCATTTAAAAGGGTTTGAATATCTGCACTTTCTATACGTTCCTGAAACATTGCTTTCGCTTTGTTATCTGCTCCTGCACGTACTTTTTCTGAGTCCTTTAACCCCTGTTCTGCTTTAGCAATTTTGCTTTTACGTCCCCAAAGATTATTCCACCAGGTGTCTGGTTTGTTTTGAGCATCTTCAAGTTCTACTTTTGCGCGCTCTAATGCTTTTTTAGCATCGTCAATTATTTTTTGTTCTTCCGCATTAAGTGACGAGAATCGCTCAAATAAAATACCAACTTCGTCTTGATAATCGGTTAAATCTTTAATCGCATCCAAAAGTGTTGAGCGGTCTTTTTCGGCCATGTGAACAACATCGTCTAAGGTGGCATTTAAGATTTTCTGACGGCTTTCTGGATCGTCTTCTTGAGCAAGCTTAGACTTCATAGTATCTATAGCCTTTCCCCAGTTAACATCTACTTTTTCAGTTTTCTCACTTGAGTTAGTTTCTAATAAGTCAAAATCATCAGACATAATCTATTTGGTGTTTTAAGGTTGTGTATTTTAAAAAAGCAATTTCGGTAAAATTTATTAGTTCTCTAAATAATTTGCTTCTCATTATAGGTAGCAAATGTTATAAAATTGTTACAAATTATTTTTTACCCAGAAAGTGAAGTATATTTATTAAAACCTTTTTAATATGAAAACAATTAAACACCTTACGTTATGCTTAGGCTTAATTATACTTAGCTGCAAGCACGAAAAAAAATCAGAGACTGTACAAGCGGAAACCCCAACTGAAATCAATCTTAAAGGGGAATTGGAGGTCCATCCAATTTCGCATGCCACCTTAGTTTTAAGCCATGACGATTTAATAGTATATGTTGATCCAACCGGCGGATCCGCTGCCTTTATGCCCTATAAGGAGCCTGATTATGTGCTTATCACAGATATTCATGGAGACCACATGGATATTGAAACTCTGGAGGCTTTAAACCTAAAAGAGTCACTTATTATTGCCCCTAAAGCCGTCTTTGATAAATTGCCAGAGGCATTACAATCTAACACAATGGTGATGAATAATGGAGACATAAAAGAGTTTGAGGCATTCAAGATTGAAGCTATACCCATGTATAATCTAAGAAAGGAAGCCTTGAAATTTCATGAAAAAGGACGCGGTAATGGTTATGTTTTAACTATTGGAGATGAACGTATTTACATTTCTGGAGATACTGAAGACATACCAGAAATGCGTAATCTGACTGCTATTGACAAAGCTTTTGTATGTATGAATTTACCTTATACGATGACTGTGGATAGCGCCGCAAGTGCTGTTTTAGATTTCAAGCCTAAACAAGTATATCCTTACCATTATAGAGGCACCGAAGGCTTAAGCGATGTTGAAAGATTTAAGGCCCTAGTTAAAGAAGGCAATCCAGACATTAAAGTGGTACAACTGGACTGGTATCCCGCTAATTAAAGGCAGCTTCTAGAAGAAAAAGAATGCTATTGCTGCTCGAAAAAATTGGATTTTATTTGATTTTTTAAGTATATTAGTATGCCATTCAGGCTTAAACACAGAAGTTTAAAAGACTTTTACAAACACCCCGTTCTGTGCTTCACAGTCTAATAAACCAAATTTATGGAATCGCTCACGGTATTAAATACATCTACTATTATTATTATTTCTATACTCTTATTTTTTTTGTGCATTAGTATTCTTTTGTATGTGAAACAATACAAAATTGAAGCGGAGAGTAAACGTTTACTAAAAGAAAGTGAAAGACTATCGAAACTCGCTATAGAAAAAGAAAAGGAAGAAGAAAGCGGAGAAAAACAACCGTATGAGGATTTTACTTCAGGTCACATTTATTAACGTCTTATAAATAAACAAAAGAGTCAGCTTTCGCTGACTCTTTTGTTTTAATGAAATTTATTTTATTCTTATTACTCTTAACGAACTAGCTTTTTATACTTGATACGTTTCGGCATTAAATCACCGCCCAATCTCTGCTTCTTATTTTCTTCATATTCACTAAATCCGCCTTCAAAGAAATAGACTTCACTATTACCCTCAAAAGCCAATATATGGGTACAAATTCTATCTAAAAACCAACGGTCGTGACTAATGACTACAGCACAACCCGCAAAGTTTTCCAAACCTTCCTCTAAGGCGCGTAATGTATTAACATCTAGATCGTTAGTTGGCTCATCTAAAAGCAATACATTACCTTCTTCTTTTAGTGTCATTGCTAAATGTAAACGGTTGCGTTCACCACCAGAAAGCATTTTAACTTTCTTATTTTGCTCACTTCCACTAAAATTAAAACGGCTTAAATAGGCACGAGAATTCACCTGCTTTCCTCCCATCATTACTAATTCCTGCTCGTCACTAAAGTTTTGCCAAATGGATTTCTCTAAATCTATATTTGAATGTGCTTGATCAACGTAGGCTATTTTTGCTGTTTCACCAACTTTAAACGCTCCTTTGTCTGGCGTTTCTTCTCCCATTATCATCCTAAAAATAGTGGTTTTACCGGCGCCATTTGGTCCAATAACACCTACAATTCCTGCTTGAGGTAAATTAAAGTTTAAATCCTCATATAGCAACTTATCATCATAGGCTTTACTTACGCCTACAGCTTCAATCACGTTTGTACCCAAACGTGGTCCATTGGGAATATAGATTTCTAATTTTTCGTCAAGTTGTTTTTGATCTTGACTCATTAATTTATCGTAATTATTTAAACGCGCCTTTTGTTTGGTCTGGCGCCCTTTCGCTCCTTGTCTTACCCACTCCAACTCACGCTCTAAGGTTTTCTGTCTTTTAGAAGCGACCTTGCTTTCTTTCGCTAAACGCGTTGATTTTTGATCTAACCATGAAGAATAGTTACCTTTCCACGGGATGCCTTCTCCGCGATCTAATTCTAAAATCCAACCTGCAACATTATCTAAGAAGTACCGGTCGTGTGTTACAGCAATAACAGTTCCTTTGTATTGCGCTAAATGCTGTTCTAACCAATGCACAGACTCTGCATCTAAGTGGTTGGTTGGCTCATCTAATAAGAGCACATCGGGTTCCTGTAATAGTAAACGACACAATGCAACACGCCTGCGTTCACCACCTGATAACACCGCTATTTTTTTATCTCCATCAGGCGTTCTAAGCGCATCCATGGCGATTTCTAATTTTGTGTCTAGCTCCCAAGCATTTGAAGCGTCTATTTGATCCTGAAGTTCTGCTTGACGGTTCATTAGCTTTTCCATTTTATCTGAATCGCTATAGACTTCTTCTAAACCAAACTGGTCGTTAATTTTATTATACTCATCAAGTATAGCCACTGTTTCAGCAGCACCTTCACGAACGATTTCCATTACCGTTTTATCTTCGTCTAACTTTGGCTCTTGCTCTAAATAACCAACCGAATAGTCCTGAGAAAACACCACATCACCCTGATAGTTTTTATCTACACCAGCGATTATTTTTAGCAAAGTTGATTTTCCCGAGCCATTAAGACCTAAGATTCCAATTTTAGCGCCATAAAAGAAACTGAGGTAGATGTTCTTTAGAACTGGTGTATTTGCACTTTGGTATGACTTAGTCACACCAGACATAGAAAATATTATCTTTTTATCATCACTCATAACTATACTCTTCCTTTTAATGCATTAAAAACCCAGGCAACAGCAAAAAATCCAACGCCCACAGCTGCGAAGCCCCAACCTGCGACATCATCATACCTAAACGCTCCTAAGCCTATTAAACCTAATCCTACTAATATCATTATTGTGGTAGCCCAAGCTAACACGGTATTTTTATTCATTGCCATAATTATTTTCTTTAAAAAGGGAATTACAAATATCGGTTTTTAAAAAGAAAAAACACACTGTAATGTGTGCTTTTTCAATGCGTATTTAATAAAAATTACATAGGCACTTCTATCAAGAGTAAATCCGAATTTTCATTTGCTTTAATTGAAAACGTATCCGTTTCTGAAACACCTATTGCATCTCTAGACTCAAAGGTTTGATTATTTACCGAAGCATTCCCGCTAACATTCATAATATACACGCCATGGTGTTTTGATATGGTGTTGTATTGGATGGTGTTATCTTTAGTTAAATCAATTCTTGAAATTTTGGCATTTTGGTAAATTTTTAACCCTTCATCATCTGTCTGTATTGAAGATACCAATGTTTGAAATTTATTATTTCGGTCTTCAGGATTAAAACGTATTTGATCGTATCTAGGTTCAACATTATGTTTATCTGGCATAATCCAAATTTGAAACAAGCTAAGATAGTGCTCTTGCGAACCATTAATTTCTGAATGCTGTAATCCAGAACCTGCAGACATCACTTGCACTTCCCCCGGCTTAACAGATAACCATGCATTTGCCATAGAATCTCTGTGCTTTAATTCGCCACTTAAGGGAATAGTGATAATTTCCATGTTATCATGAGGATGGGTTCCAAAACCCATTTTAGGTGCTATAATATCGTCGTTTAATACGCGTAGTGCTCCAAACTGTAATTTTTCTGAATCATAATAATTAGCAAAACTAAAAGAGTGATTGGCTTGTAACCAACCGTGATTAGCATAGCCTCTTGATGCAGCTTTATGTATTATTGTTTTCATCTTATTTTATCTAATAAATTACTTAATTGTTTAGCTTCTTCCTGTGTTAATTGCTCTAAGATATCTGAATTGAACACCACATCGATTTCTTTTAAAAGTTCGAGGCCTTTTTTAGTGATGTTGATGTGTACGACACGTCGGTCTTCTTTACATGCTTTACGTTCAATTAGCGCTTTAGATATGAGCTTATCCATTAAGCGTGTCACGTTTGGTGCGCGCTCCACCATCCTCTCCTTTACCGTTTGTACTTTTAATGGTTTTCCTGAGCCGCGTAGAATACGTAAAATATTATGCTGTTGTGGTGACACATCAAAAGGTTTAAAAAAAAGCACCTGCTTGTTAGATAACCAATTTGCGGTATACATTATGTTAACAAAGGCTTTGAATCTATTGTCCTTGAATTTTGCATTAACATCTTTAGAAATATCAGCCATTATAGTGCCTTTTTAAAACTTGTAATTGCTTCGTTGAGTTCTTTATTTAAAGCAGTGTCTTTTATGCCTTCTGCCGAAAAATTCTCATGGAATGATGGCAAAGAAAAAGTAGCAATAATTTCTGAATCATGTCTTGGAAAACGGTCTTTCGCTATACTCAAACATGAGTTAGCTCCATTTTGACCCGGAGATGTTGCTAATAATAACATTGGTTTCTTATTCCAGAATTTTACTTCTTTTCTAGATAACCAATCAAACAGATTTTTAAATGCAGTAGAATAAGCGCCATTATGTTCTGCTAATGATAATACGATACCATCAGAATCATTAATATACTTGAGGAATTTGTTAACAGCTTCTGGAATTCCTTTTTCTTTTTCTAAATCAATACTATATAAAGGCAAGTTAAAATCATTTAAGTCTAACACCTGAATCGCTACGCCTTCTATTGAATTAGCGGCATAGGTTGCTAGTTGCTTATTAATGGATGTTTTACTGTTGCTACCTGCAAAGGCTATAATTTTCTTCATAAATTTAATTTTCAGTAAAGATAATACTAATATATTCCTAGGAAAATATTACAACAGGATTTAATACAAATTTAACTTTATTATTGTTGACAAATCTTTGTATTTTAGCACCAAAATTACATTACATGGATATTAACTTCAATAAAAACGAAGACTATAATAAATTACTGGTTTCAGATTTAAAAACCAGGTTTGCACAAGTAAAATTAGGAGGCGGTCAAAAACGCATCGATAAACATCATGAAAAAGGAAAATTAACGGCCCGAGAACGTATTAATCACCTTTTAGATGAAAAGTCTAAGAGTATTGAAATAGGTGCTTTTGTTGGTGATGGCATGTATGAAGAACATGGTGGCTGCCCCTCTGGTGGCGTTGTTGTTAAAATTGGATACGTTAGCGGAAAACAATGTATCGTGGTTGCAAATGATGCTACAGTTAAGGCAGGTGCCTGGTTTCCTATTACTGCAAAAAAGAATTTACGTGCCCAGGAAATTGCCATAGAAAATAAATTACCTATTATCTATTTAGTGGATAGTGCCGGCGTTTATTTACCGCTACAAGACGAAATATTTCCAGACAAAGAACATTTTGGTCGCATCTTTAGAAACAACGCAATAATGAGCAGTATGGGAATTACCCAAATAGCAGCAGTAATGGGAAGTTGTGTTGCTGGTGGTGCTTACCTGCCAATCATGAGCGATGAAGCACTTATTGTTGATAAAACAGGCAGTATTTTCTTAGCTGGAAGTTACTTAGTTAAAGCGGCCATCGGAGAAAGTATTGACAATGAAACGCTTGGTGGCGCGACGACACACTGTGAAATCTCTGGTGTTACAGATTATAAAGCAAAAGATGACCAAGACGCTTTAGACACGATACGCCGTTTGGTTGACAAGATTGGTGATCATGATAAAGCGGGCTACAATAGAGCTGAACCTAAAAAACCAAAGGATAACCCAGAAGAGATGTATGGTATTTTACCAAAATCTCGTGCAGATCAATATGATATGCTTGAAATAATTTCCCGTTTGGTGGATGATGGTGAGTATGATGAGTATAAAAAAGGGTACGGACAAACCATCATTACAGCCTATGCGAGAATTGATGGTTGGGCCGTTGGAATAGTAGCTAATCAAAGAAAGTTAGTTAAAACCAAAAAAGGCGAAATGCAATTTGGTGGTGTTATTTATAACGACAGCGCGGATAAAGCCACGCGATTTATAGCCAATTGCAATCAGAAGAAAATTCCATTAGTCTTTTTACAAGATGTTACTGGTTTTATGGTTGGAAGCAAAAGTGAACATGGTGGCATAATTAAAGATGGTGCTAAAATGGTAAACGCAGTGAGTAATAGTGTGGTTCCTAAATTTACTGTTGTTATTGGTAATAGTTATGGTGCTGGAAATTACGCCATGTGTGGAAAAGCATATGATCCGAGATTAATTGTCGCTTGGCCTAGTGCCGAATTGGCTGTAATGAGTGGTAATAGTGCTGCAAAAGTATTGTTACAAATTGAAAAAGCCTCATTACTAAAAAAAGGTGAAAAAATCACCCCAGAAAAAGAAGAAGAACTATTTAATAAAATAAAAAATAGATACGACAATCAAGTCTCTCCATATTATGCGGCTTCTCGTTTATGGACAGATGCTATTATCGATCCATTAGAAACTAGAACCTGGATAAGTATGGGTATTGAAGCTGCTAACCACGCTCCTATTGAGAAGCCTTTTAATATGGGGGTTTTACAGGTTTAGTTATGAGATACATACTTTTTATTAGCTTCTTTTTTTTCTCACTCATTTTAATAGCACAAAGCAGCTATAATGATGTGGTTAGTTCTAGAAAAGAATTTAAATATGAAAAACCTTTAGATTTAAATATTTCAGATATAGTTATTTTGGATAATGATACACTTTATGATAATTCCTATAGAACTTTTGATTTGGATTTTCTAAAAAAAAAATCTTACGAATACCCCAGAATGCTAAGGTATTATGAAAGAATTGTATTTTGTTATACTACGTCTAATCCACCTATTAAATATCAATTATACCAATGGAATTCACCTATTGTCATATTTTTAGATCCTAAATTACCAAAAGATGTAATCAATAAGTTTAAGGTTTTCTTTAGTAGTGAGCGTTTAAAATCTATTATAAATTTAAACATCAGCTTTTCAAAAAAGTTAAAGAATGCCAATTATTATATAAAAACAATAGATGAAGATATAAATGGCTATGATGAAAATTATGAATTTGAATCTGTAGAAGAGCGTGAAAATAGTATTTTAACCGGAATCACTTATAATTTAGTAACAGATGGTAACAATAAGTTTCATGGTTGCCTACTTCAAATAAATCCTGAAAAAATGAATACTAAAACCGACTTATTAAAAAAACTTAAACAAGTATTTTTTAAGAGTCTAGGTAATTTTATTGCAGATAATTATAAAGACAAAAATAGTTTACTTCATAAAAAATATGACAATTCAGACAAAATTTCTCAATTTGATTTAGATATACTTAAAATTCACTATTCCGTCATTTACGATCAGAAAATATACGGAAGCACTTTTAAGAAACTTATAAATTTAACGAATTAATTTTATGTTTAAGTACTTATATTTTATTATATGCCTTCTAATTAGCTTTAACCTTATTGGACAAAATTTTAAAACTGATACGATAAAAAGAATGTATATGCCAATTAAGGCTTATAAACTAAAATACAAAAAACCCTTAACTGCTAAAGATTCTACTTCATTTTTTTACAGGGATAATGATACTCTGGTTCTAATAGAAAATTTCATACGCCCAAAAGGCGTGAGCATACCTTACGAATATAAAGATTCAACCTTCTTATACTTTTACAAAAAAGTAGCCTTCAATCACAAAACTGACAGTATTGACAGAAAAACTTCAATGAAATATTGGAAAGACGATATTCGTATTTTCTTTTCAAAAAGTGTATCAAGAAAAACAAAAAAAAAGCTACTTTCTTTTGCTAAAACAATAACAAAACCAATAGACTCTTTAGATATAAATGTTGTTAAAAAAGTAGAAAATTCAAATTTTATTATTTACTATTTTGGTGATTTTGAATATGAACCCAGAATGGTTGACAATAAAAATTCTGATTATTATATGTATTGGAATAACAAAAATCAGATTTACAGGAATACTATTAAATTAGATTCTAAAATATATTTTAATGAAGCGATGAGAATAAACAAATTAAAAGAATTTGTTTTACAAAGCCTAGGTCATTTTAAATTAAGAAATGACTTTAGCTGTAATAGTTATTTTGCAAATTGTCATTCTGCTAACAAACAGTTAACTCCATTAGATCTTGAATTACTAAAATACCATTATTCCTATGGTATTTGTAAAGGTACAGATCTTGAAACTTTTGAAAATCAACATGAAAAAGCGAAAGAACAATTAAAAAAGAATAATAGTCGTATAAATTTTTTCCATACTAATGATTAAGATTATTAGTATGGTATTTTACAGGTGTAATGACTAAGACAAAAACCTCATCACCAGTTTATATTATCATCTTACTGATTTTAGCTGGTGAGGCTGTTTTTATACTTCCTTTTGTTTTACAACGCATTTTTAGATCTACATTTTTAGAATCATTTACTTTAAGTCAAACAGAATTAGGAAGCTGTTTCTCGGTTTATGGTACTGTTGCGCTTTTTTCGTATCTGTTTGGAGGCCCTCTTGCCGACCGCTTTAAACCACACCTATTAATGTCTGTCGCATTAGCACTAACTGCTCTAGGCGGGTTTTATTTAGCCAGCTATCCAACACTTTTTAATCTTCACTTACTTTATGGTTTTTGGGGGTTTACAACCATTTTTTTGTTTTGGGCTGCGATGATAAAAGCAACCAGAATTTGGGGAGGCACCAATAAACAAGGCATTGCTTTCGGTTTCTTAGATGGAGGTCGCGGACTCGTAGCTGCCATTTTTGGATCTATTGGTGTTTTGATTTTTTCCTTGTTCATAACTAAAGATATCGAACTTACCTCTATTGCAGAGCGTCGGGAAGCATTTAAACAGGTTATTATATACCTCTCTTTTGCGGTTGTTGTGATTGCACTTTTCGTATTTTTCTTTTTAAGATTTCATGAGGTTGAACAGGGCAGTACTAAAAGAGTTAAAGTATTTACATTAGAAAACTTCAAAATAGTCATAAAGTTTAGAACGGTTTGGCTACTGATGCTAATTATTTTATGTGCCTATTATGCCTATAAAATGACAGATCTTTTTAGTCAGTATGCTGAGGATGTGATGCTATACAATAAGATTGAATCTGCTAAAATAGGCACTTATCTGTTATATATGCGACCGGTTATTGGTGTCACAATTGGATTACTCGCAGACCGTACAAAGGCTTCACTATGGATTATCATTGGTTTTTTATTAATGACCATCACAGCTCTTATTTTTGCCTCAGGAATTATTGATGATAGCCAGACCTTATTTTTTGTTTTATCCATTGGGTCGATGGCTCTAGGGGTTTATTCAGCAAGAGTGTTATACTTTGCCACTCTAGAAGAAGGAAAAATCCCTATAGCGATAACAGGCACTGCCGTTGGCTTTATTTCTGTAGTGGGATATACACCCGATATTTTTGCGGGTCTTGTATATGGTTACTTTTTAGATACTTACACTGGCGAAACAGGACATCAGATAGCTTTTGGGATTATGGCTGGCTTTTGCTTCGTAGGTTTACTAGCGTCAGTTGCTTTTTACAAGCAAACTAAACAAGGTTGAATAAATTAGATATTAGTTTCTCTTCTCATTAGAACACCTATCATATTGTAAAAAATTAAATTTAAGGATTTCACAAATTAAAAACTCTCAATTTATTTTTGTACCTTAATCACTGATAATCAACACATTTAAAATTATGGGAACAATTAAATCACTTAATAAGTGGGCAAATGCGCATACTCATTTTTCAATAGATATAGTACGCATTGCTTTAGGTCTCTTTTTATTTATAAAGGGATTACACTTTATGCAAAATATTAGCACCTTAAATGCGCTTTTTGAACCGATACAAAATATTCCTGGCGGCATGCTCTTATTGCACTACATTATTCCAGCACATTTTATTGGAGGTATTCTCTTAGTTTTTGGACTGTTAACCCGATGGGTAATCATCGCTCAACTCCCTATTTTAATTGGTGCGGTCATTATTAACTTTACTGGAGAAATGAATAGCAGCAATTTAATACTAGCCATTGCAGTCCTCGTCGTTTGCCTGTGGTTTTTAGTTTATGGTTCTGGCAAGCACTCGGCCGACTATTATCTTAAAATGCAGCAATAGAATACTATGAGCAACAAGGAACATCTCTGCTCCTTGTTATCATTATTTAGTTACTTATAGAAGAAATAAGTCTAATAAATTCTGCCCTGTAACCAAATTTATCAGCGCCTCTTCCACTTTCTGCTAATAGTTTTACGTCTTCAATGGTGGTGTTATTATGGTAGCTCGATTGCCTTAGTTGCATTCCAAATAATGCTACAGCAGAGGCAAATTTCAAATCTTCAGAAATGTCTTGCATGATATCTTTTTGAACATGCACCATTTCTATACTTTGCTTTCCCTCTGGCTTTTTGTATCTGAATTTAACAGTTAGTAATTCATCTGCATAACCTCTAGTTAAAGCGCTTTTTAAATATTTTAAATCGGGGTTATCCTTTAGATAGGCACTCTCAACTCCAACAGGAATTACTTCATATAGCGCTGTTACTTTGTGGCCACTGCCTAGTTCGCCAGCATCTTTAGTATCATCGATAAAGTCTTCATCATCTAAAAGTCTATTTTCATAACCAATGAGTCTATAGGCTTGAACTTTTCTTGGGTTAAACTCTACTTGAATTTTTACATCTTTTGCAATTGTATAAAGTGTTCCGCCAAATTCTTTGCCAAAAACTTTTTGTGCCTCTTGCATGGTATCAATATAGGCGTGATTCCCATTCCCTTGATCTGCCAAAATCTCTAATTTCGAATCTTGGTAATTACCATAACCAAAACCTAAAACAGATAAAAACACGCCAGATTTACGTTTTTCTTCTATGAGTTTCTTCATACTCTTATCGCTAGAGGCACCTACATTAAAATCGCCATCTGTAGCAAGGATTACGCGATTGTTTCCTTTAGATTTATAATTTTCTTCCGCTAAGTTATAAGCTAGTTTAATACCTGCCCCACCGGCCGTGGATCCTCCAGATTGTAAATTGTCTAAGGCATTTAAAATTTTTTCTTTTTCAGCTCCAGATGTAGGTTCTAAAACCACACCCGCTGCACCGGCATAAACAACTATAGACACTTTATCTTGTTCTCTAAGTTGGTTCACTAATAATTTAAAAGCTGCTTTTAATAATGGTAATTTATTTTGAGCACTCATTGAACCCGAAACATCGATTAAAAAGGTGAGATTAGAAGCTGGAAGCGCTTTGTTTTCAAACGTTTTTCCTTGTAAACCAATCTTAACAATTTTTGTTTGTGCATTCCATGGGGTTACTGCCAATTCTGTATGAATAGAAAATGGATGCGCGTCTTTTGGTTGTGGATAGTTATAATCGAAATAATTAACCATCTCTTCAATTTTTACGGCGTCTGGAGATATGCTTTGCCCATTATTAATCATGCGTCTAATATTACTGTAAGAGGCTCTATCTACATCGATAGAAAAAGTTGAAAGTGGAGAATTTTTAGTCCTTTCAAAATCATTTTCTATGATTTCTACGTATACCTCTTGACTAGTCTCCATACTATTTATATTGTGAGCTTTGTGTTTATTAATTGCGGCTTCAACTTCCTTGGGTAATTTATAATTACCTGTTTTTGTTTGTATCACAATAACACCCTGATGAGCTTGAGAACCATATAACGCACTTCCACTAGCACCCTTCAACACATTAATAGTTTGTATCTCATTAGGTTTTATTTTGTTTAATACTTTTGTAGTCGAAATTTTTCCGTCAACTATAATTAAAGCTTGGTTTGTGCCAGATAAAGCGCGGTTTCCTCTTAATACGATTCTAGTACCTGCATTTACACCATTGTGACTATTAGAAATTGTTAAACCAGACACTTTGCCTGATAAAGAATTTACAACAGACGGGTAATTTGCTTTTTTTAATTCTTTTGTTTTAACCCTGCTCACCTTTTGGTGTTTACGAGAATTAGGACTACCTCTACGCCTCTTTAAAGCCGAATTGTCACTTACTTTTACAGTTTGATATGCAGTGGTCACTTCATCTTTTTTTCTCTTAGTTCCTAGTGCTGTAATGACCACTTCATCGATGGCTTCCTTATCTAATTTCATAGAAAAACTAAGCGTAGATAAGTTGGTGATTATTTTTTTTTCTTTAATGTAGCCCACATAACTAAACACAACTGTATCACCTTTATACACCATGATCTCATATTCACCATCAAAATTGGTCTGCGCTCCTTTAGTTGATCCTTCAATGACAACATTCACACCTGGTAACGGTAATCCTGATTCATCAGAAATAATTCCTGATAGTGTCATTTGTTGCGCCTGTATTTGTAGTGTTGCAAATAGTGCAATAATTATTTTTAATACGTTTTTCATAATGATTAATTTAAAATGTTAGTCTTTTATTATTGAGATGAGTTCTGGTAATACAGCTATCGCAGTTAATAGCAAAACATTATTTCCTTTACTTTTTTTTGTTGTTGCTGTGTTTACCAATTCTGATTCAGTATTGGTTGTCTCTATTTTATCAAATGAAGACGCGTTAGGGTTTCTAACCATTACCAAAGTATTTAGTGATTGATTATCAAGTTTATCTTGTGCCATTTGGTAAGCCAATGCGATACCATCGTTCTGTTTTTGAGTCATGTTATTTCTAACATTACTAATAGCGTGAAGTATTTTCTTAATATTCTTACCAGATGCTTTGTCCAATAGCAATCCGTTTTGCCCAGAGTAAACGACTATTGTAACCAAATCCGATTTACTTAATCGTTTTGTCAGAAATTTAAAGGCTTGCTGCAGAATGATTTTATCTTCAGTTGAAAAGTTCTTTTTTGTCGTTTCAACAAGAAAAGTAATTTTTCTATTAAATACTTTAGCTTCAACACCATGTGCTTTGGCTGATTTGGAATTAGTTGCTGGGAAATAATTAGCTATAAAAGAAATAAGATCGTCTAATCTTACAGATTGTGTGTCTAAGGTGTTGTTTTGAGCTTGAATTACTGTTAAACTTAACAGTGCTACAAAAAGTGTGATAACTGTTTTCATAATCTTTGGTTTTTAAGTTTGGAGTAAATCTATAACCAAAGCCTATGTTAAAAAACACAGAATGAGTAAACAGTACCTATAAGTGAGTAAACGCTTCTTTTATTTCTATATAAAAGAAAAGGAACGCTTTCGCGTTCCTTTATAAATAAATAGGTGTTATTTAATTATATTTTAATGTTAGCAACTGTTTCCTCTCCATTTGAGGTCTCTAGCTTTATTATTTTAATCTCTTCTTTTTGATTTTTCTTACCATAATTCTTATATATATTTAGCTTTACATAAGTGTCAACATCTTCGGTGTGATGATCACCATTATAAATTAGTCTAACAAAATAGTCTCCAGGTTTTGCATTGCGAATAGTATATTCCTCTGGCCCATAACTATTAAAGGAAGCCTTTAATTCTCCTCCCGTTTGTGTTTGTCTATTTTCGTTAGAAGCAAACTCTCTAGATGGCTCTACAACTTGTAGATTTACATTAGTATTCTCTCTATTCCAGCTAGCTACAACTCTTAAATCATAAGTCGTATTAATGCTATTGAAGCTCTCCATTTCTTCTGTGTTTACTGTTGGCTGTGCTTGTGTTAACCCATTGATATTATGCTTTACAATAGCATTTAGATCGTCCGCATTTTTAGTTAAGATTAAAAGGCTATTTAAAATATCAAAAGCTTTTTGTGGTTTATCTACTTTTTCATAAATACTAGCTAAATCTAAATAAGACTGTGCTACCTCTGGCTCTAAAAGTACTAAACGTTTGTATAGTGAACTTGCTAAATTATACTCTTTATTCGCCTCTAATTGAAATGCTAATCCTTTAAGCATTTCAAAATTATTCATTTCGAATTTTATTACATCGTCTAAAATTTTTCTTGTGTACTCCTCTCCTTTGCGGGCTTTAAAATAATTATAAACATCTATATAGTACGAGGCATTATTTTTATAGTTTTCTCTTTGCTTAGCATAGATCGTGAAAGCCGCATCATTTGAATTTGAATTAGATAGTGCTTCTATGTAATCTGGTTTAACAGTTTTAATATCTACTTTTAATTTTTCTTTATAATACAGTGGCTTAGGCTTTGAAATTGCTTTTGTTTGTTTAACACTTGTCGTCCCTTTTTTAGTCTTTACAACCACCACACCATTACTACCTTGACTACCGTATAAAGCAGCACCACTTGCTCCTTTTAAAACCGTCATAGATTCAATTAAATTAGGATCTAACGACTCTAAAAAAGAATAACTAGAAATAGTTCCGTCTATGACAATTAGCGCGTCACTATTACCTTTTAATGAACGAGAACCTCTAAATCGTATACTTGATGCTCCGCCATTATTTGATGAGATAACATCTACACCACTCACCTTTCCATCTAAACTTTGTAATGCACTTGGGTTATTAGCTTGAGTAATGAGTTCGCTATTTACTTCCTTATAACCATAACCAATTCTGTCTTTTTTCTTATTTAGCCCCATGGCAAGAGACACCACTTCTCCTTCTTTTGGTGCAGCGCGTTGCATGTTTATGTTTATGGGCTCAACACTTAAAATTTTAGCCGTACTACTTTGGTAACCATTAAATGAAAATACCAGTGTTTCCCCAACACTGGCGCTGATTGAATAATTCCCAAATGGTCCTGTTTCCGTTCCATTCTCCTCACCGTTTACCACGACACTTACATTTGGAAAGGGATTACCATCCTCGTCTACTACAATGCCCGAAATACTCTCTTTTTCTTGAGATACATGGTTTTGTGCCAAGCCGCTTAATGTGAAGCTGGAAATAAGTAATAATTGTAAAATAGTTTTCATAATTTTTGATTTTTAAGTTCCCATAAAAGTATAAAGCGCTTCCTTATAAAAGTACGAAAAATGAGTGAAAGTAGACTTTCGTTGAGTAAAAGAGTCGTTTGGGTGAGTAAAAGCTATTTTTAATGCCTCAATACTACTTTTTAAGTCGTTCTAATGTTTTTTTACGTTGAATCTTCCCTGATTCCGTTTCAAAAAATGGTTTTATATAGTAAATTTCTTTCGGTCGCTCATGCTTACTTAATGGAGTAAATACTGAAGCATCAACACTGCCTTCCTCACCTTCAACTATAAGAACAATACGTTCTCCCAGTATTTTATCTGTTTCTGAAGCAATAAAAAACCGAGACTTAATTTTAGAAGCTAACTGACTTTCTATTTGCTCTGGATGTACTTTAACGCCTCCTGAATTAATAATAGTATCAATTCTACCAAGCCATTCAAAAGTGGTACCTGAATGTAATTTGACAATATCATTGGTTATTATTTTTTCTTTTGTAAGCTGAGGTGCTTCAACAATCAGGCAATTTCTTTTATCCTGTTTTATTGAAATAGTAGCTAAGGTTTTAAACAAAGGGACCTCTCTCTTTTCTAAATGATTGATTTGTTTAACTGCTACATGTGATACGGTTTCTGTCATACCATAAGTTTCGTAAACCTTAGTTTTAAGTTTTTGTGTTTTAAGTAGTAAATCATTTGAAACTTTTGCGCCACCAATAATAATTTGTTTAATATTATAAATCTGCTCTATCGTTTGCTCTAGTTGTAGTGGCACCATGGCAGCAAAATCATACTGTTTTTCTAAATCTATGATTAATTTAGATTTTGGTTCTATAGCGTCTATTTCCAAACCCAAGATCATGGCTCTAACGAGCATCATTTTTCCAGCAATATAATGCGCTGGCAAACAAAGTAAAGCCGTATCGCCTGGTTGTAATTTGAAATAATCACCGGTAGCAATCGCGCTATTGACCATGGCTTGTTTGGGCATTTCTATAGTTTTTGGCGTGCCCGTTGAACCAGAAGTTTTAATCTGTATAACAGAATTGTTGTCTTGCCAGTCCAATAAAAATTGACCAATGTGTTGTTCAAAATCCTGGCCTTCTTTAACATAACTGTAAGCCACTTCCTTTAGTTGTTCAAAACTAAAATGAGTTCCGTTGAGTTTAAATCTATTATGAACTTTATTAAATGCTGGTATCACTAATCTAATATTTTATAATCTTCAGTTTAATACGTTTTACTTGCAGGGTCTTCAATTTTCCCAAATAATTTATCTTTCCAGTTGGTCCATTTGTAAACTTTTCCAAAGATTAAAAGTAATAATGGAAAAATAATAAATACGGGTAAAACCAAATCAATAAACTCTAAAGAAGGTTCTGCCGTATCTTTTAATATAGAATGGGTTTGAAACGCAGTCCAGTTTGCTGTGACTAAGAGTGCCGTAAACAAGTTGTTTGCGGCATGAAACCCTAGAGCTAACTCCATGCCTTCATCCATAAGTGTAATAACCCCTAGAAATAGGCCTGTTCCTATGTAGTAGATCATTATTGAATAGCCTAGCTTTTCTACTTCTGGATTTGCAATATGGAGCATTCCAAAAATAAGCGAGGTTAGAATTAATGGAAACCATCTATTCTTTGCAAGCATACCAAACCCTTGCATTAAATACCCTCTAAAAATATATTCTTCTAAACTGGTTTGTATAGGTATTAAAAGAATAGCAATAACAGCTAAAATGATAAATCTATTGAATTCAAAATTATATTCGTAACCTGCAGGGTTCAAAAAATAGTCTACTAATACCAAGCCTGAAGAAATAATCCCCCAAAAAAAGAAGGCAAACCAAATGCGTTTCCAATCAATTTTAGTTCTAGCTGTGGTTAATGAGACTATCGTTTGCTTATGAAGCGTTTTTACAATGATAAACAGGCCCGCCAAACCAAAAGCAAAAGAAATAAGCAATAAGAAGAGGTTTAAATTAGGCTCTAATACTCCCATTATGTCATTTGGATTCAGGGCCGTTAACTCTTTACCTTCCTTAAATGCTTTATAAAACACAGCTATAGTAAATGGGATTTGCCCGATAGCTGAAGCAATAAACACTAATAAAGAGCCCACTAAATAACGCCAAAAATCATGTTTATAGTTGAATGCCTGTTGTATGTAATTCATAGTTTATAAGTTAAAATTCCATTTTTGTTTAGTGTATTGTAGCGCACCATTTTTTACTTCTAAAGGTGAGTCAAAATTATTGGTAAATAAACTACCAGTACCCAGACCTTGCGGCATTTTATTTTGTTTTAAATAGGTGTATTGGGCTATTGCATTTAAGCCAACATTACTTTCTAAAGCACTTGTAATCCACCAATTTATATTTTGTTTTTCGGCAATGTCTATCCAACAATCACTACCGTGAAAACCACCAATAAAGCTTGGTTTTAAAATAATGTACTGTGGTTTTATGGTCTCTAATAATTGTTGCTTTTCATGGGCTGCAAAAACACCAATTAATTCTTCATCCAAAGCGATAGGTAAAGGGGTAGCATCACATAACTTAGCCATTGCTTCGTGTTGTTTTGAATGTATTGGCTGCTCAATAGAATGCAATTGAAAATCTGCTAAACGCTTTAACTTCTCTAAAGCACTATCTGCGCTAAAAGCACCATTGGCATCGACCCGTAATTCAACATCTTTTTCACTAAATTCCTTCCGAATGCCCTTTAGTAAATTCAGTTCTGTTTCAAAATCTATAGCTCCTATTTTTAGTTTTATGCATCTAAAACCAGCTTCAATTTTTTCCTTAATCTGCTGTTTCATGTAGGTTTCAGTGCCCATCCAAATCAGTCCATTAATAGGAATAAAATCATTTCCCGTTGTAAATTCAGAAGGGAATAAAACAAAATCGTCTTTAGCTTCTAAAGACTTAAAAGCCATTTCAAGACCTATTTGTATGCTAGGAAATTCAATGTTTTTAGCTAGTAAGAAGACTAATCCATTATCTATATTTTCACATGTATATGCCAGTTGTTTTTCGTAATCGGGTCTGTCGTCTATAGATAATCCTCTAAGAATACCGCACTCACCTATGCCGCTTTTCCCTTCAAAATTTAGCACAATAAACCACGTTTCTTTTGTTTTTAAAATGCCTCGAGACGTACCGCTTGGCTTTTTAAATTCTAGAATATATTTGTGATAGTAGGCTTTCATAAATTTTTATCAAAAATACTTAATTTATTTTGTAATTTGTGATTCAATTTATATCCAAAATGCAAGAGTTACCAAATATTATTTTATACGCCATTCCCTTTTTTGTGGCGTCAATAGTTTTAGAGATTTACGTGTTGTATAAGCGTAAACAAAAAACGTATAAAACAAAAGATGCTTTTACTTCAATTTCTATGGGTATTGGCAACGTATTATTAGGTTTTCTAACGAAAACAATCGTATTAATTGCCTTTTTTTATATTTATACTAATTTTAGAATTTTTACTATTCCTATAACTTGGTGGAGTTTTGTTTTACTTCTCTTTTTAGATGATTTTAGTTATTATTGGTTTCACCGCATATCTCATGAATGCAGATTATTTTGGGCGTCTCATGTGGTTCACCACTCCTCAGAAAGCTATAATTTAAGTACCGCTTTACGTCAAACTTGGTCTGGTGGGTTCTACACCTTTATCTTTTGGTTATGGTTACCTTTTTTAGGATTTCATCCTGGCATGATTATACTTCAAATGTCTATAAGTCTTATTTATCAATTTTGGATTCATACAGAAACCATAAACAAGATGCCAAAATGGTTTGAAGCTATTATGAATACACCCTCTCATCATCGCGTACATCACGGCAGCAACCCGATATACTTAGACAGAAATCATGCTGGCATTTTTATTATCTGGGATAAGTTATTTAGAACATTCCAACAAGAATTAGAAAATGAAAAAGTCGTTTATGGTTTAGTCGTAAACATAAAAACTTATAACCTCTTTAAAATTGCTTTTTACGAATGGTTTAGCATGTTCAAAGACGTTCTTTCTAGAAAACAGTCTCTCTCTAGCAGAATGCTATACTTAATAAAACCACCAGGCTGGAAACATGACGGCACAGGTAAACTGTCTGAAGACCTTAAAAATGAATGGCTTAAAAACAAATCCTAAAGGATATGTCCGATACCTAATAATAGCGCTAACAATACTGTTGATAGCGCTAATTTTTTTAATTCAGGATCAAAATCCTTTAAATTTTTAATCTCTTTGACGCGTTTTAAATGCAGTACTAAGGGAATATAAGCGATAAAAAATAACAGGTTATATGGTGACACATAATACAGCATACCAAAAAGCAAAGAACAAATTATTGCGGCAATCACTAGAAAATAGTGATATATTTTAGCTTTAGCCCTTCCTAATTTAACAGCTATTGTAATTTTATTTGCTTTAGTATCCCCTTCAATATCCCTCATATTATTGAGGTTAAGAACTGCTGTACTTAATAAACCAATGGTTATGGCTGGTAATACCACCACATGATCAACTTGCTTTGCAAACAGTACATAACAACCTATAACGCTTACTAATCCAAAAAAAATAAAAACGTAAAAATCACCATGGGCTTTGTAGCCATAGGCATTACTCCCCATGGTATATTTTAAAGCTGCAATCACACATAAAAAAGCAATAAAAAAGAAGGCTAAGGCTAAAGAGAGGTGTTTAGATCCAAAAGCAGAAAGTATAAGTGCAATCGTTAAACCAATACATATTAGAATATTAATTTTTATAGCATCCAACATTTCTTTATGCGAGATATTGCCACTCTGTATGGCTCGCATAGGCCCTATTCTATCTTCGTTATCTGTTCCTTTTTCTGCATCACCTAGATCATTAGCTAGGTTTGATAATATTTGATAGCTTATAGTTGCAGCTATGGCTAGCACAAATATTAACCAATTAAAAACACCATTATATTCGGCTAAACAAGCGGCGATAATGATTCCTGAAATAGATAGTGGTAAGGTTCTTAAGCGTATTGCAGATAACCAATTCGAAACGTTTTTATTCATGGCACTATTAAGGAATCCACTGTTTTGGAAAATTCGGTTTACGTTTTTCTAAAAACGCATCACGACCTTCTTTCGCCTCATCTGTCATATAAGCCAATCGCGTTGCCTCACCAGCAAAGACTTGTTGTCCTACCATACCATCATCGGTTAGATTCATTGCAAATTTCAACATTCTTATTGACGTTGGTGATTTAGCGAGTATTTCCTGAGCCCACTCATAGGCTGTGCTTTCTAAGTCGTCGTGAGGAATAACCGCATTTACCATACCCATTTCATAAGCCTCTTGCGCAGAGTAATTTCTTCCTAAGAAAAAAATCTCACGTGCTCTTTTCTGACCTACCATTTTTGCTAAATAAGCAGAACCATAACCACCGTCAAAACTCGTCACATCTGCGTCTGTTTGTTTAAAAATGGCATGTTCTTTACTCGCTAGTGTTAAGTCACAAACAACATGTAAACTATGTCCGCCACCAACTGCCCAGCCCGGAACAACAGCAATAACTGCTTTAGGCATAAACCTAATTAAGCGTTGTACCTCTAAAATATTTAGTCTATGATAGCCATCGTCTCCAACATACCCTTGATGTCCTCTGGCTTTTTGATCGCCACCAGAGCAAAAAGAATAGACACCGTCTTTTGTTGATGGGCCTTCAGCAGATAATAAAACAGCGCCAATAGTTGTATCTTCTTGAGCATCGTAAAAAGCATCATATAATTCTTTGGTCGTCTTTGGTCTAAAAGCATTTCTAACATTAGGTCTGTTAAATGCTATTCTAGCCACGCCATTACACTTATTGTACGTTATGTCTTCGTAGTCTTTGGCTTTCACCCATTTAATCTCACTCATATAAATGTATTAATCAGCGTTAAAAATAAGCAAATTGGCTGTATCCATTCTATATTATCTCATGATTTTTTAACTTAATAAAAATTAAGTCTGACGGATAGAAGTCTTGTGAAAAAAACAAGAGTTTTAAAACCACATGATTTTAAGGAAATTAGCTCGTATTAAAATGTCTTGCTTATTACTAAAATTAGCCTTATTTTAAAACTATTGGAATAGAAAAACAGTATAAAAATAGACGTTTCATTAATTTTAACATCGGTTAGTCGATCGCATTTACTTTTAATCGGTAATTTGTTTATAAAATTATAATATAATTGATCTTAACACTTCTTAAATTTGCAACGTAATTAATTAGCGCCCTCTCAAAATGAAAACGATAGAAAGTAATCTTAAGTCAAGCATTATAGAAGCGCAGCATTTCGAAATGGGAGATTTGTATTTCTTTGAAAACCTTGTTATTTCTGAGATTCATGAAGGAAAACATTTGTGTTTAGAAACGGCTAATGATTATTTAATTGCAATTTCAGAGTTTTACGGTAATAAAAAGCCGTTTGGTTATATCTCTAACAGAGTAAACTCTTTTTCAATTGAACCACTAGACTTTCCTGTTTTTGTAGGCATGCTAGAAAATTTAAAGGAATTTTTGACGATAACTTATAAACATGCTGATGAAATGAATGCGGGTGTTGAAAAGCTATTTTGTCCGATTACATACGAGAAATCTGACTCTTTACATGATGGTTTTATTAGTGTGAACGAAAAAATTTTAGAGATACAATAACGTGCGTAAGGGTTACTCATTAAATGTAATATGATAAAACTGTTAACTCCTTTTTATTATATCCTAGCCATTTTAATTATGGTAGCCTGCGTTAACTAAATATACCCGAAAATTAGTTTTTTAAAGATTGATATTTTAAAAATCTAGGTTCTTTTTTAGATTTAAAACTATTATTCCACTTATTACACACATCAATGCAAACGTTACAGAGCATTGTTTTTCAAGCAATTAAGTAGCTTTATTTATGGTATGAGTAATACTATGTTAAAAATAAGCTTAAAAGAGTCGTATTTAGTTCCTGAAATATCAGATGTCTTTCAAAATGAAATAGGAACCCTATATTTTTTCAAAGATATAGTTGTTGCTGAAATAAACGAAGGCATTCATTTAAATTATGTTTCGGCTAAAACCCTTTTTGAAGCCATAAAATTATTCTATATAGATTCTGAAAGTTTCGGATATATTTCAAATAGAATTAATGACTATTCCTTTTCTCCTTTAGAATTAGGAAAACTTCTTGGTCATCTTCCAAATCTTAAACTTTATAGTGTCGTGAGTCATAGTCAACTTAATACAATGAATGCGAATCTTGAAAAACGCTTTTGCAAAGTTCAGTATGAGAATTTTACAGATGTGTACACTGCTAAAACCTGGATGTCATATACGCTTTTAAAAAAACGGGATTCTGCTTAAAGCGCAACCTATCCTTCATCTTTTATAAAACACCTTACTCTCCTTATTGAATAGCCTTTACATTATTAGTTTAATTTAGACCTTTCATCGAAAAAAAATTAATTAATAACAAAAAGTATGTATCTTGGTTGAACCACCAAACCTATTTTTTTAATGCGAATTAAAGACGCTAACTTAAACGAGGAAGTACAAGACATTCACCTTTCTGAATACGGTTATTATTATTTTTTCAAAGACTTTATCGTTGCAGAAATAAATCAAGGTGTTTCTTACAATTGGGAAGCGGCTAAAGATGTTATTGAAGCTGCTTATAAGCATTATGGAAATGATATTTCTGTTTGCTACATCACTAATCGGGTCAATAAATATTCTGTCAATCCAGCAGATTGGCTTAAATTTTTTAAGCAGGAACATTCATTAAATGGGTATGCAATTGTAAGTTATACAGAGAGAAGTTGGATTAATGCAACCCTAGAAAAATTATTTCTTAATACTAAGGTTGAACACTTTACAGATTTAAAGCAAGCTATTAAATGGGCTAAAAAGCGTAATCTAAAAGTTAATAGCGAAAAAGCTTTAGCAAAATAAAATTAGCTTTTTCTAATACCATCACTTTCAATTGTTATCATCTTTTGTTTATACAAAGAGCCAATCGCCTTTTTAAAGTTCTTTTTGCTCATTTCAAGACTCTCCTTAATTGCTTCAGGCGACGATTTATCATGTAGCGGTAAGAATCCAGAATTATTATCTAATTCTTGCATGATTTTCTCTGCATTAGGTTCTATGTTTCTATAACCAATTTGCCCAAGTGCAATATCTAGCTTGTTACCAGGTCTAATCTTTTTAACGATAGCTTTCATTTTATCGCCTATACTCAACTCTTGAAAAATATTATCCTTATAAATCAATCCAGAATGCAAATTATTTACAATAACATTCATTCCAAAATCACTTGGATGCGAAACCACAATATCAACCTCTTCAAATTCTGTCACGGTGAGCTCTGTATTGTCTAAAAACTGATTTGTTTTACTAGAGGCCACGAGTCGTTCTGACTTTTCATCCAAATAACAACGCACTAAATACCACCCTCCTTTTTTCATTGGGAAAGCCTGTTCTTTAAACGGACAAAGCAATTCTTTTACCATTCCCCAATCTAAAAACGCTCCAATATTTGAAACTTCATTGCAACGCAATACGGCAAACTCACCATTCATAATATAAGGCTCATCTGTGACGGCCACCAAACGCTCGTCATTATCCAAATAGATAAAAACCTCTAGGGTATCCCCTATTTCAAAAGACTCTGGTACATAACGATTGGGTAATAACACTTCATTGCCTTCGGGGTCACCCAAAAATAATCCAGGTTCAGTATCTCTAAGAATTTCTAATGTATTGAATTGTCCTATTTGTATCATGCCACAAAGGTAGTTATATAAAAAAAACGTTACAACTTTATATTGTAACGCTTTTATATATGAATTAACTATTTTATTTGTAAACAGATTCTTTTTTAAAGTGCTTAGTTAGTAAATAATATACTACTGCTCTGTATTTATTTTTATTTGAACGCCCATATTTTTCAATTACTGAGTCTATAGCCTTATCTAAATCAGCACTGTCCTCTAATCCTAGTTTTTTGATTAAGAAATTATTTTTTACTGTATTTAGTTCAGACTGGTCAGTACCAGAAACCGTAGCCGAATCTTTATTGTAAATAGATGGTCCACAGCCAATAGTGACTTTTGTTAACAAATCCATTTCAGGATTCATAGCACATTTATCCCTTAAATCTGCCGCATATTTTGCAATAAGCTCGTCTCTCTTACTCATAGTATTTTTAGTTTTTTAATTAATAATCTATTTTAAAGATACACTTTTTTGATAAAAAGAAATTCAATACTTAGAAAATATTAACATTAAAACAACTTGGCAACAAGTGTGTTTTCAACTATTTGATAAATTTAAAGTAGTTTAGAAGAATCTGGTCATTCTCATTTTTAGGTGTGAAAATCTCTAATAATTTTGGCCGACTACTAGTGTGGTAAAAATCTGAGAAGGCAGACTTTAATTCGTTCTCGTTAGTTGCGCTACTATATTCAAAATCATACAACTCACATAATTTTTGTGCTTTTAAATGGTGCGTTGTCTCAAAATAGGTATCGAAATTTTCTGTGTTTTTATGTCCAGGTAATATTCTAAAAATTCCGCCGCCATTATTATTAACAACTATTATTCTAAAATCTTTGGGAATATGATTATTCCAAAGGGCATTACTGTCGTAAAAAAAACTCAAATCTCCTGTAACACATACGGTTTGCTTTTTTGAAGCCAATGCTGCGCCAATAGCCGTACTTGTTGAGCCATCGATTCCACTAGTCCCACGATTACAAAACACTTGTACCATTGGATTTAAATCGAATAGCTGAACATAACGAATGGCCGAACTGTTACCAACTTGACATTGGACATCGTTTGGCATACTATTCAATAAAACATCAAAAGCTTTAAAATCACTAAACGGAATCATAGCCATATACTTTTCGTGTTTTTCACGTCTGGACGCCATTTCATTTAGCCAAAAATTAGTGTAATCACTCTTAACGGATTCTGTTTTTGGTAAAAACGCAGAAAAAAATGTATTCAAAGGCATTTTAAACACCTTATTCAATTTGAAAAAAGTATCATTCGCCGTATGCGTTCCCACATGCCAATGCTGCATTGGCGGATACTCGCGTAAAAATTTTTTAATTTTTTTTGAAACGATTAAACCTCCAAAAGTTAAGACAATATCTGGTTTAAGAGCTTTAAACTCACTAGCATTTAATGCGCCTATTAGTTTATCGATGCTTGGAATAAATCTTTTGTGGTGAATATTAGACGTTGCTTCGGTCATTACCAAAACACTTTCGTCATGGGCCAAACGGTCTAAATATTTTTGTTCAACCCTATTTGGTTCGTTAACACCTACCAAAACCAGCTTTCGTTTTGATGCATTCCAGTCTTTAGCCAAATGGGCATAATCAATTTCTGGCGTTTCTTCTGTTGCTAAAGGAATCACTTTTGGATTGACAGATAAGGCGTCAACCCGCTCATACAAGGGTTCATTTAAAGGAATATTTATATGAACAGGGCCTTTTTGTGAACTTGAAATATTTAGCGCTTTATTAATTTGTGCTTCATTAGTCTGCTGAATCGTTTTTTCCATTTCCGACCCTTCATCTTCCGTCCAATTGTCAACACTTAAATCTTCCTTTAAGTTTGCAGAATACAGGATATGGTTTTTATATACATGCTCCTGGTTAATGGTTTGTCCATCTCCAATACCCACTAAATGCTTTGGTCGGTCTGCACTTAAAACCACCAATGAAATATTACTGTAATACGCCTCAGCTACTGCTGGATAATAATTAAGTAAAGCACTCCCTGAGGTACAAACTACAGCGACCGGCTCTTGAAGTTGTTGTGCAGTTCCTAAAGCAAAAAAGGCAGCACAACGTTCATCTACAATACTATAACAGTTAAAAAAAGAATCGTGTGTAAAGCCAATGGTTAAAGGGGCATTTCTGCTACCTGGAGACAGCACAATATGTTGTATGTTTTTAGCTTTGCAAAGCTGAATAACCGTTTGTGCGAGTGGGATTTTAGGGTGTTTCATCAAGACACAAAATTAATGAAAATATAGGTTTCGACCGTGCTCTAATACACAAAATATAAGAAATTAAAACAATACTTTTTTCATGGTTTCTGACTTACTCACTGTTTCCTCCCATTCGCTTTCAGGATTCGAATCTTTGGTTATGCCGCCACCAACATAAATACTGGCATTTACATCTGTAAGTTGCATGCACCTTAGGTTTACATATAAATTAGAGACCGTTTTTACAGATGAATAGACACTGTTTTCAACATTACGTCTATTGGTGTTTCTAGTCGTTTTCTCTTTACTATTCAATTCTCCTAAAAAACCAGTATAGAATTCACGCTTGTAATTTTCATTGTTGATAATGAATTGCTTTGCCGCTATTTTTGGTAAGCCGCAAACGGCAGGCGTGGGATGTAACGCATTCACAATCGTTTTTAAATTTGAATCAATTGTCCCCGAAATCATGGTTTGTAAATGCAAAAGGTTTCCCGCTCGTATCGTTTGAGTAGTGCCAATACTTAAATTATTTACTGAAAGCTTAAGACTTTCAGCTATATAATCAGTAACCAATTGTTGTTCTTCAGTTTCTTTGCCCCCCCATTGTGGATTGTCATTCCCGGTATATTCTTGTGTTCCTGCTAAAGCCATCGTTTTAAAACGATTGCTAGCGACACTTAATAGCGTTTCTGGTGTAGCACCAAGCCACAGCCCTATTTTAGGATGGTACCAGCAATACACAAACGCAGAAGTATAGACTTCGAGTAAACGCTTAAAAAGCTGAATAGGACTAACTTTAGCAAGGCTTACTGTTTCCTTTCTTGAAATAACAACCTTTTTTAAATCGGTAGCGTGAATCGTTTTAATGGCTTTAGAAACCAACTCCACATGAAACGCTTTAACTTCAATTGAAGCTGTGGTTTCTTTGCTATTATAAGTTTCTATCTTGCCTAACTTGTCTGAGGTGAAACACTCAGTTTCAAATGCATGTGATTCATTTATAGGAATAAGAATTGTTGGCGCGTCAGAATTAAAAGGCGCAAATATGAATCCACTTTCACTAAGATCTGTAGACGTATGCACAGTAGAATCGTTTTGAAATAACCCCTTAACAACACTCGTTTGGGGTTTACTGTAGAGTACAAAAGGTAAGGCATCCTCAAAATGAGCACTAGCGATTTCAAAAAAATCATCTGAATCCATGCTATGCTTTTTTCTTAGGCAATGAAATAGTAGATAAGCGGCAAATAGAAATCAAATTATCATCAGCATCCGTAATTCTAATATCTAATAATTGAGTGGTTCTGCCTTTATGTAAAAAGGTTGCTTTTGCATATACAAACCCTTCTGAAACACTTTTTATATGGTTGGCTGTAATTTCGAGTCCGCGAACAAACATTTTTTCAGTATCAATAAAAATATGAGAGGCAAAACTGCCTACGCTTTCTGCCAAAGCTGCCGTTGCTCCCCCGTGCAACACACCATCTGGCTGATGTACTTTAGGTGTTACAGGCATTCTAGCTACCAAAAAATCATGACCATAATCCACAATTTCTATATCTAATGTTTCCATTAAGGTGTTTTTTGATGCTGCATTTGCTTTTTGTAAGACTTCCGTTTTAGTTATGCTCATGTATTTACTGTATTTTTATGGTGCAAAAATACAAAACATACGCGCAATGCATTCTACCCAAAAAGAAATATTTTTTACTACTAAAAAAACCTATTCTACGCTTAATACACGCACTGAAAAAACAAAACACATATGGCTTGTTTGCCATGGCATGGGCTATTTAAGCAAATATTTTATACGTTATTTTAACCAATTAAATACTGAAGAAAATTACGTTATTGCCCCTCAAGCGCCAAGTTTATATTATCAAGGTAAAGATTTTAAACATGTTGGTGCCAGTTGGTTAACCAAAGAAAACACCCATCTAGAAACTGAAAATATTTTTAATTATTTTGATGCTATTTTAGAGGCTGAAAACATACCAAAAAATGCTTCATTAATTGTTTTAGGCTATTCTCAAGGTGTTAGTGTCGCTGCGCGCTATATTGCTAAACGACAATTACAATGTAATCACTTGGTTTTACATTCTGGTGGTATTCCCAAAGAATTGCGTCCTGAAGATTTTACATTTTTAAAAGCAAAAGTGTCTTTGGTTTATGGCACCGAAGACGAATATATAAATAAAGAACGTGCGACCCATGAAACAAAACGCGCCGAAGAACTGTTTGGGAAAAACCTAGAGATTATTCCTTTTGATGGAAAACACGTCGTTAATGTGGCTTTTATAAACGGTTTGGTTTAGTATTTTCTCGCAAAATCGCAAAGACACGACCTTGACTTTTTCGAAACTTTTCAAACCTAGAATTCCTTTTTCTTCCAAGGAAAGAGTGGATTTAGCAATTCTGAATTCTGGAACGATTGAATACAATGTGAAACTATTTTTTTATAAATTATCCTAAAAACCAAGAGGTAAATGCAATTAGAAAACAACCGCGTAACACTCACCCTTTTAGATTTAAGCAATTACAAACATCTCATTGAAATCGCAAAGGAAAAAGATCTTATTTTTTATTCTCCAAATACAATTGCTACACCAGAAAAGCTAAAAGCTTATGTACAAATTGCTACTGACGGATATTACCATAAAACAACCATACCTTTTATAATCTATGACAATGAAAAACAAGCGTATGCTGGCAGCACACGTTTTGGCTTAATAAACGAGAAAAACAAAGTCTTACATATTGGTTGGACTTGGTTGGGAAAAGACTTTCAAGGTACAGGATTAAATAAAAACATCAAATTTTTGATGCTGCACTACGCATTTGAAACGCTTGCGTTTGAAAAAGTTGAATTTCGAATTGATGAACGTAATATTAAATCCAGAAAAGCAGTTGAAAAGATTGGAGGAATATTAGAAGGTATTTTAAGAAAAGACACCCTAATGCAAGATGGATTTAGGCGCAGTACCTGTTGTTATGGCATTTTGAAGAGTGAATGGAATACGATAAAAAATACTGTTTTTAGTGGGTTTTAAGTGTTTTTCCATAACGCTTAATACACCATAAGCAGAGATATAGAGTCTAAATACCGGCTAGCTTGCAGGACGCCCAATTTTATATTTGGCGGTCTTTTAGATAACTGAGAACTTCGTTGAAACGGGGAAATCCATGTGTACTATATTTAGTTTCCTGTTTTATAATTGAATACTTTGTTTCCTAGAAACAGCATTTTCATTTTCATTTGGATTAGCGCTCATCTGCTTTAAAAGCACCACGCATATGCAGTATCCATTGCGATTCATCTAAAGGTGAAACTCCTTTGTAGCTCCTGACTTTGTCATTGGTAGTAATGGTTTTTTTATAGCCATCAAGGGTTAGTTTAAGACGTCCTTTCCCCGAGGTTATTGCGTTAAATTTTATAGAATAATCCATGGCAGCAGCGACCGAAACTCTTCCACTAATGATGAAAAAATCATTATCAAAAACAGGAGCATCTATCTCAGCATTCATTTGGTTTAAATCACTAGAAATCGGTCCTAATAAATCCTGATTGGCTTTGATTTCAAAAGCATACATGGGTTCTAAAAGATCTGTTCCTGCATTTTTTAATCCTCTGAGCACGCCCATTGGAGTCGCCAAAAGAAAATCTCCAGGGTTGGAGTGTACCGTATGTTCAGAACCTTCTATAAGTGTAATGGATAAATCAGTGACTTCATACCCCTTAATGCCTTGTTTTAAAGACCAAGGAATGGCTCGCTTGACCTCATTAATATATTTATTACTAATGTCAGTCGTCCTTACCTTGGAGGTAAATGAAACACCACTTCCAAGTGGTGCCGGCGCTATCAAGAAGGTCATAATGGCCCAGCATGGCTTTGGCATCCAGTAACGCACATAGCCTTCTGCTGCCTCGGTAGGTGTTTCTTTATAAATCACTTTAGGTTTAAGGAATTCTGCGGTGATTGCCCATCTTTGGGCTAAGCTATCTTTTAAAACCTCTGTTTGAATGGGTCCTAAAATTTTTAAGTGAAACTCTCTTTCTTCCTTATACCATTTGAAATCTAACATAGGATCCTCCATATTAAGGATCTCTAAAGCCTCGCCTAATTTTTGATAATTTTTATCTTCAGCTGCTTTTACTTCTACCCCCAAGACCACATTACTAATCTTCGAAAAGTCATCATCAAGATTTTCAGTGCCTAACACATCTCCCGAAAGGATGACATCAGAAGTGGTGATAACCCCTACTTCTCCTTTTCCCAGTTCGGCACATTGCTCTAAGTTTCCTAGCTGCGGTTTAAAGATCTGATTAATTTTAATGTCCTTATCGAGCTGATGAGATCGAATGGTGTCTTTGGTTTTAAGCAGACCTCCGTAAGATTTTATGTACACCAATCTCCCTAATTTTTCATGGTACTCTACTTTAAAAACCTTAGCAGCAGCGGCTGAGAAGTAGGTTTTAGATTGGGGTATTAGCGTTTCCATGCTGTTTAACAAATCCGCTATCCCCATTCCTAGCTTAGCACTTCCAAAGAGAGCCCCATGCAGCGCACCCGTTTTTATGTACTGTGTTGCTTTTTCTAAAATGTGCGTTAAATCAGTAATGTTTCCTTCCAGATAACGCGCTAGAAAAGGCTCGTCACAGTCCGCTAAATTCTCTAGGGATGTATCAATAATCCTAGCGTTTAAATTGTTAGCACACGCTGAAAACGGGACCAATTCAGGTTTGTATGGATTAGATAGATCGGGAACGTTCAAAGCGAAAAGGCTAGCGTCTAATTCTTTTTGAAAATCTAAAAAAACCTGCGCCGCATCAACACCTTCCCGATCGATTTTATTAAAGAAAATGATGACAGGTAATTTACGCGCTTTCAAGTTCTCCCATAAGTTAAGCGTATGGGCTTGCACGCCTTCTTTTGCCGAGACTACTAATATTACAGCATCTAAGATGGACAGCGATCGATCTACTTCAGCAGAGAAATCAACATGCCCTGGTGTATCTACCAGCTGAAACTCGTTGTGCTTCCAGGAGAAATTAACGGCTGACGCTTTGATAGAAATCCCTCTACTTTTCTCCATTGCTAACCCATCAGTAATCGCTGAACCTTTATCGACACTACCCAGAGATGCAGTTGCCCCTGAATGATGCAACAGACACTCGGTAATGGACGTTTTCCCGGCATCTACATGGGCTAAAATCCCTATGGTTGAAACTGTTTTATCTAACATTAGTTTGGCCATGAAAACCTAAGCATATCTTTTTGTTGTTATAAGGTATCACCTTAATTGTAGACTTCATTTTCTAAAGCTAACAAATGAGAGACTTTGCCCGCTTTATTTTTTAAAGGGAAAATTTCGATATCACAAACATACTCTTCTCCGTTCTTTCTGTAATTTATTACACGCTCTTTAAAATGAAGTTCCTTTTTTATATTGTCTCTTATTGCTTTTAAAGCGGCTTTTGAAGAATTCTCTCCTTGTAAAAACTTGGGCTGCTTGCCTTTTGAAAAATTGGCAGGATAACCTGTCATTTGTATAAATCCTTTATTCACCCACTGAATCTCTTGATCTATATTTGTTAATACAATAGCTTCAAAAGTCGTTTCCTTCAGCGCTTTTTCAACATCAAAAGACCAATTAAACTTTTCTTTAAACTCTTTGAGTATTTCAATTTCAGTATTTCTAGTAAATTCTTCTGCTTGCCTTTGAAGGTATAGCGCATAAAAATCCCAGCTCTTAAGTGGTGCTCTAAGTGAAGTGTCTTTCATTTGTTTCATATTAAAATGCAGTTGCCATGAAACACAAATAGCTTAGGTATATAGTACACTTCTAAAACTATCAATAGGCTTCATCTTGCGAAAGCATTATTGCTATACATTTATTAAGGTAAGTAATCTGGCTTTTAATAATAGAAATTATTAATTACAGTTGCGCGACAGCTTGTGATTTTAACACAATTCCCTTTTAAAGCTTATTAAGCGACCTTAGTGAAGCAAATATAGTGTTTTATCTTACTTTAATACAGAAAGTTTATAACAGAAAGAACGGCACCTCTTATTACATTAATAGATTCTTTAGCGTTTTTTCTTTTAAGGTTTATCCTCAAAACAATATAAAATTATAGTACTACATTTGCATCCTATAAAATTTTCATTTTTGTGAAACAAACCACCCTATTTCTTAGTCTATTATTTATCTGTCAAAGTGTTATTGCACAAGTTAAAAAAGCACCTGCTCCTAACTGGGTTGAAACCATTGAATACAGTCTAGATCCAGAAGTAAATTTAGACGATTTAACCCAAGGCACAATTACCTTATTGTACGATCATCAAGTTCATGTTCCAAAGGCTGTAAGTTATACCCAATTTGTAACCAAAATATTTGATAACGTAGGCATACAAGAGGCTTCAAGTATTAGTGTTGACTACGACCCCAGTTATCAAACCTTAAAATTTCATAGTGTAACTATAAATAGAGATGGGGAAATTATAGATAAATTTCAGTCTGACAACTTTCAATTGATGCGCCGTGAGACGAATGCTGAAAATCATTTGTACGATGGCTCTATGTCTGCTGTACTAAATATTTCAGATGTTCGTACCAATGATATTATAGAATATAGCTACTCCATAGCCGGTTTCAACCCCATTCATAAGGGTAAGTTTTCTGATGTGTACTATCTGGACAGTTATGTGCCTGTTGGAAAAATTGCAGTCACTATTTTTTCAGATAGTGAACTTAATTACAAAGGGATTAATAATCCTGAAGTGCCAAACATCAAAAAGATGAATGGGTTATATCAGTATGTGTGGGTTAATGAGAATACGGAAAAAGTGTTATTTGAAGATTATAGTCCGTCTTGGAAATTAGACTATCAAACCGTTTTTGTTAGCAATTATGACTCCTGGGAATCGGTTGTTAATTGGGGAATTAAAACCTACACCATAAATGAAAAACCAAGCGCCGATTTACTAAAAAAAATTAAAAATATTGTCTCTGAAAATAAGACAAAAGGCGAAAAAATAAAGGCCACTTTAAATTTTGTACAAAATGACATTAGATATCTTGGTCTAGAAGATGGTATTGGCGCCTACAAACCATTCACTCCAAACAAGGTGTTTAAGCAGCGTTTTGGAGATTGTAAAGACAAAAGCTTACTTATGACCACGATGCTTAACAATATGGGTATTGAAGCCTACCCCATGTTAGTGAATACCACATTAAAAGAAACGATTACAGAATTTTTACCTTCTCCCGTTTTCTTTGACCATTGTGTGGTAAAGGTTATTGATGTGGCTGGTAAAGGATTGTATTATGATCCTACAATTACAAATCAAGGAGGTTCATACAAAACCACTTATTTTCCAGACTACCAATATGGTCTGGTCTTAGCACCAGAGACCACAGATTTTGATCAAATTTTTAGTGATTCGGAAAATAAAATTGAAATCTATGATGAATATAGTTTAGAAGCCATTGGTAAAGGTGCTACTTTAAAAGTCACCTCGACTTATTATGATAGTGAAGCGGACGCTATGAGAAGCTATTTTAAAAATAATAGTATTAACGCTATCGCAAAAGAATATGCTGATTATTACTCAAACTATTACTTTAATATTGAAGCTACAAAAAAACCTGAATATCAAGATAATGTAGAAGACAATAAGTTTCAAGTTACTGAAGCCTATAAAATTGATAGTCTTTGGCGACCAATGACAGAAAAGAAAGGGTACATCTCAGCCCACTTTTCTCCCTCAACCATTGAGGGATTACTTTATGTACCAACTAAAGAAGAACGAAAAGACCCACTAAGCTTGTATTTCCCTTCAACTAAAGAACACCGAATAAAAATAAAATTACAATCGCCATGGGATATAAAAAGAGAAAAATTAGAAATAAATTTTTCTGGATTTCAATACAAATGGAATGTGGATTACGATAGCACGAAAAAGGAAATCGATTTAAGATATTTTTTAAAAACTCAGAAAGATCATATTTCGGTAAAGGAATTTAAGGAGTATACCAGAGAAGTAAAAAAGATGAACGAGACTCTGGGGTATCAAATTTTTACACCTGGCACTCTTGCTAATGGTAAACATGCAACTAATGCTTTTGAAATAGGGGATGCTTTTAAAAATGGTTTCAAACTATTTCTTAAAATTGCAGTTGGCTTAATTTTTATTGTGATTTTGATCTTATTTCTTGCCTGGTACATTCCTAAATCAAGAAATAAAAATCAGTAACAGCTTTATTCACATTCAAAACATCTGATTAGATAATCTGGTAAATTAAGTGTTTTTGAGCCTTTTAAAGGTTCCTTTAAAGTCCCTTTTTTATCTATAATTTTTTTGAATGCTTTTGCATATTCAATAAGAGCCTCACGTCTTGTTTTTATTTTTTCAATTATCGCTTTACCATCCAATTCTGAAATTTCTTTTGGCCAGACTTTTAGAGCATCATTTAAAACTTTGTCTGTTAATCGCTGCTGTAGTATTTCAGCTTCTTTTACAAATAACACCTCTGGAATATGATATAAAAAATAGCGATCAAAAGGATATACTAAGCCCGGCATGTAGTTAATTTCTTTAGTAAAAGGCCGTAATTCTGGAACTATATTTTCGTTGCTTAGTAGTGTAGGGATGATACCTTCAGTATTAAAAAAGGCATTATCACGATCTCCTGGGATTGGTATTGCAGAATAATTACCATTCCGCTTTTGAATTATCCATCCCCATTGCTTGGCATGCCTATCCCAATCTCCAATAAGCAAATCAAACAATCTGGCTCTAATTAAAGCAGCGGTATCTATAGCAATAGTTTTTCCAAACTCTAGTTTTAGCTTTTGCAAATCATCTGTTGCAATAATCTCTGTTACATTTTTTAAATCTGTCCAATTCTCGTCGCTATTGGTTTCATACTCCAAAAGAAACAAACGGTTTCCATACTTTTTATTGTGTTTTCCAAGGGCTTTTTGTTTTGGAACAAACACGATTTTAGGATGTGTACTTAACACGCTAGCGTGTTTTGCTAGTTCTGCCGCTAATACTGCTCCATAAGGGTGCTGCGCAGAAATACCATCTACAATAATATTTTCTAAACCTAAGGTTTTTGCAAAATCTGGTATTAAAGCTTTTGGATCCTTATTTATACTTCTAATAGTATATTCAACGCCTTTTTCAGACTTTAATCTCAAAGACTGTGTTTGCTTACCTCCGCCCTGTTTTAATATTTCTACTCCACCTTTTAGAGAATCTAAAAACAGTACTGGCACTTTTATTGGTGTTTCCCAAGCTTCTCGGTATTGTTCACCTTGCATGAGGCGTTTAATCTCACCGGCTTCATAAAGCGTACTTGCTGCAAGTAAAACAGAGTCCAAAGCTCTAAAATCTACCGTTTTGATATTATCAATTCCAATAATTTCAACAGTCTTGAATGCTTTATCGGTACTTGACAATGACCAATACAGAAGTATAAGAAACACTGCAATAATAATAACTATAAATAACCCAATTTTTTTCAACATTGTTTTTTTTTGTTGATTATACAAAGTAAGGTGTAAAAAATGAAAAGAGAAAGCCTATTAAAGTTACTTTTTAACTTATACGAAATAAATAATTTGATTTTTTTTAGTATATCCCTACAAATTACCTTATAATTACCATCCCAAGTTAAACATATGAGTATTATCCCTTTAACCTACAAATATGACTCTAAAATTACAGTACCCTTTGGTAACAGTGCTCCTGTTTACCCACCTAATTTTTGCTCAAATTCCAATAGACTATTACGAAAGTGCTGAAAATTTAGCCGATGCCAATCTCAAATTTGAATTAAATCAAATAATAGATAGCCACATCGAGTTCACTTATACCAGCTCAAACACAGATGTTTGGGATATTTTAAAAGACACCGATAGAGACCCGGAGAATTCAGATAATGTAATACTTATTTACTCTGGAGTATCAGTAGACGCCGCACAAGAATATAACTCTGGTAATGGCTGGACTCGAGAACATGTTTGGGCGAAATCACGTGGAGACTTTGGAACTACCAGAGGACCCGGTACAGATGTTCATGCCTTACGGCCTTTAGATAACACAACTAATAGCACACGAAACAATCGAAGTTTTAACAATTGTACAAATTGCCAAGATGTTACTGATAAATGGGGGACTATTACAGGCTCGCAATTAGATATTTCAGATTGGTCTTTTGAGCCGCGTGATGCCGTTAAAGGCGATGTGGCCAGAATGTTGTTTTATATGGTAGTTCGTTATGAAGGTCTGGACGGTTACCCAGATTTAGAACCTACAGAATTGATGCTGCCAAACGGAAATAATGACCCCGTTCACGGTGTTTGGTCCACACTAATGGATTGGCACCGCAATGACCCCGTTGATGGCTGGGAAGAAAATAGAAATGACATCATCTATTATTCTTATCAAAATAATAGAAATCCATTTATAGACTATCCTGAATTAGCAGAACATCTTTGGGGAACAGAAACAGGCGTAATCTGGTCTAAAGCAGAAACTTTAGGCCTTCCTACATTTACTGATTCGTCACTTAGCATTTACCCTAATCCTGCCGTAGCTATTATACATATTAGAGGACTAACAACAAGAACTGAAGTCTCTATTTATGATATGCTTGGAAGAAAAGTGAAGTACGCTACCGTTGAAAGTAACACGAATACTATTGACGTATCACAATTGAGCGGAGTATATGTGGTCCATCTTATTTCTGAAAATAAAGCGGTCTCTAAAAGAATTATTATAAAGTAGCGTACATTACATTAAGAACTCTGAACTCTTATAGGCTTTATAACTACACAACCCTATTTAATGTACCAATTTAGCGATAATATCTTTAACTGGTAGAATAGCTTTTGTGTGCTCTATACTTGGTCCAGCAACCCATACGGTTTTATAAGTGGCTGTTTTAGCTGCGTTTTCTGTCGCTTTCATACCGATTGAAAAACGAATCATTTTAACCCACTTTTTCAATTTTTTATTTTTATTTAGTACCGATTCCAACCAAGACTCCTTGGTTCCAATTTTCTGAACATAAGGGGTGTTTATTACAGTACATGGCGTACCAGAGATACGTTGTGTCATAATAATGTCTTCTGCACCGTAATCAACACAGGCTTGTTTATATTCGTCGGTAACACCAGCTTCTATTGAAGCTATAAAAGGACTTCCAACTGAAACCCCATCGGCACCATAGCTTAACATTTTGTCAATATCGGCCTTATGCCCCACACCTCCAGCTGAAATAACTGGAATATCTAATTTATTACTCAATAAGTTTGTGAGTTCTTCTGGAGATAAATCACCTCTGTGACCACCAGCTTCGTTATTAACCGCAATGGCAGCATCTGCCCCCAATTGCTGTACCTTTTCCGCAAAACGTAAATCGGTAACATCACAAAACACTTTAATCCCTACTTTATGTGCCTGTCTAATCGTCTCTTCAGGACTTCCTAAAGAGGTTATGATAAAATCGCAACCTTCTTCGCATAAAACTTCTAATTGCCCCTTATATTTTAAGTTTGATTTATTGACGATTAAATTGAAACCAAATGCTCCCCCTTCAACTTTATTAGCTTTTAGCTCCTGTATCGCTGCTCGTAACTCCTCTAATGTTCTGTAATTAAGGGCAGGAATACAGCCTGCAATACCGCCTTTCATAGCTTCGGTAACCATGGCTACGTTAGAGACCAAAAACATAGGTGCTTGAATTATTGGGTATTTAATATTTAGGAGTTGTGTGAGTTTAGTATTCATATATATGCTCTGTACAAACAGGAATTTTGTTAATTAAACGAAATGATTAAATTATTGATAAGTTTTAAAAACAACATTACAAATATAATAATATTATGCAAGCATAATAAAATATGCCGTATATTTACATCACATCTCTTACAAGTTACTTCTTAAAAGTAGAACATGAAAAAAATTATACATTTATTATTTATATCTATAGTATTGTCTTCATGCAGTAAAGATGATGATTCTTTAAATACTATGGAAGTTTTATGGGTAGACTCACAATATTCAACGTGTATAAATTTTTTAGGTGAAGAATATCCATGTTTGAGTATTCAATCTAATGCCATTATTGTGGAGAATGCATGGACATATCATCATGGTATTGAAGGCTTTGATTATCAAGAAGGTTTTATTTATAGGATATTAATAAAACGTGAAAAACTGAAAGATGAATATATTGATGGTCCTAGCTATAGGTCTTATTTAATAAAAGTCTTAAGCAAAGAGGAAATATAATTCAAAGCACAATCAAAATAATTATAATATTTTTATAACCTTAATCAACTACAGTAAGTTTACAATTACTTCCCATCTTTTATTTTTGCTATATATCCTTATGCACCAATTACTAGCCTGTATTGGTATCAGACCCATAAATTTATAGTTTTTTACAAAAAAAGGTAATATGAAGTGCTCTACTTCAATTTAATCTCATTACATATAATAATCTGGACTTTAATTTATTAACCTATGTACTATTAAAAAAACGCAATCAAATTAATGATTGCGCTTGAAAGAATGAACTATTAACTAACCAACTAAACGACTTCATTCTTTTTGACAGCAAGAGCATAAATAACCAGTCCGAAACCAATTTTATTTATGGCATCCGCGATATTATAGACAACATCTACGCTACCGGTACCTAATATATTTGTATACCAGCCCTCTGTTCCTAACATATAACCTAATGGATAGATTGCCCATCCTACTAGTACAAACCAACACAGGATCTTGTGTGTTTTTAAAATATCTCCTCCAGCAGCAACCGCAAGTTTTTTTGCGCTACCTAACCAAATGTCATAAACAATTACAAAATAGGCCACTCCAGATATAGCACCCCAAAGTGCGGCTTGTCCTGGGAAAACGGCTTCACCAAAATAACCTGTTATAAGCATGATAACAGATAACACTATTAGTCTCCACATTAAACCGGTTTTTGCACCTGCCACCTTTAGTATTAAGTAAAATTCCACACACATTAGTGGTACGGTTAAAATCCAATCTACATATCTAAAGAACGTTGGAGATTCTACATTTGCAAACCAATAGTCTCTCATGTAAAAGTAATGCACAGCAGCAATAAACGTAATAAGTCCCGAAACTAATACAGACGTTCTCCATTTTTTATTAAACTGATTTAATGATAAAAAGAAAAATACTGAAGCAGCCATCATGGCCATACAACCAACGAAAAATGTAAAGCCAACATAATCTGTTGGATCCAGTTTTGAAGGTCCCTCGAAGAAAAGCAATAAATTTGTCATAACCGTTTTGTTTAATTAATATTAATTTTGTTTAAACAAATCTACAAATAATTAAACAAAATAAATGAACACTTAACAATTATTTGGATTATATTTGAGAAATTAACAGCTTTAATGAGTAAACTGTACAGTATTCTTATTTATCTGAGTTTTCTAGGTTTATGGATCACTTCTATAGTACCGGCCGAGTTTGAGATATTACTTGGTTTTATGTTAATCTTTTCTTTTGGAATTTTACATGGTGCAAATGACATATTATTAATTAATGTGATATCAAACCACAAGAAAAAAGATTCCTTTTTAAAAGTATTAATCGTTTACTTATTAACTGTATTCTCTGCTGTAGCACTGTTTTATTTTATACCGCTAGTAGCCCTTATTTTGTTTATTTTATTCAGTGCCTATCATTTTGGAGAACAACATTGGGAAAGCAAAGTGTTAGGGGTATCAAAAACAATAAGTCACACTTATTATTTTGTTTACGGATTGTTTCTATTCATGCTATTATTTATATTTAATACTACAGAAGTCATTGAAGTTATTAAAGCGATAACCAGATATACTGTAAATGATAATACTATAATTTATAGCTTTGCAGCTACCGCATACATTTTATTATTTATCGCCGTGCGCCTCTTTTATAAATCTTCAGCTTTTAAAGCTATAGCACTAAGAGAATCATTTAACCTGTTGGTTTTCACCCTTATATTTAAAGTCTCTACTTTAATTTGGGGGTTTGCAATTTATTTTATTCTATGGCATAGTATTCCTTCCCTTTTTGAGCAAATTAGCTTTATATATGGGCGATTTAGTAAGGTAAATGTTGTTTCTTACGTAAAAAGAGCCTTTCCATACTGGTTAATATCTTTAATTGGTATGGCAATAGTCATTTTTGTTTTCCAGGAAGAAAAACTACTATATGCAATTATATTTTCTTTTATAGCAGCTGTTACATTTCCACACGCAATAGTTATAACTAAAATGTTTAAACAAAAAAAAAACGCAATCAAATGAATGATTGCGTTTTTTAATATGAAAACACTAAATTATTTATTTCACTTTCACAGATACTCAGTCAAGCTGAGTATAAGCGATTCATTCAATTTTTCTGTTGAAAAATTGGTTCTCTGCTTACTTTACTTCTTCGAAGTCTACGTCTTCAACATCGCTTTCGCTTGCTGCCTGACCTTTAGCACCAGCTCCTGCATCTGTTGGTCCACCTTCTTCTGGTGCTCCACCTTGTGCATCTGCTTGTGCTTTGTACATTTCTTCACTTGCTACTTTCCAAGCTTCGTTAATTTTTTCTAACGCTGGCTCAATAACTGCAATATCTTTAGTTTCGTATGCTGTTTTTAATTCAGCTAAAGCATCTTCGATTGTTTTTTTCTTATCATCAGATAATTTATCACCAAATTCAGTTAGTTGCTTTTCCGTTTGGAAAATCATAGAATCTGCTTCGTTTAATTTCTTAGCATTTTCTGCTGCTTTTGCATCGGCATCTGCGTTTGCTTCAGCATCAGCTTTCATCGCTTTAATTTCTTCTTCAGTTAAACCCGAAGACGCTTCAATACGAATATCTTGTGTCTTGTTTGTTGCTTTATCTGTAGCTGAAACCTTAATGATTCCGTTGGCATCAATATCGAAAGTTACTTCAATTTGAGGTGTTCCTCTTTGTGCTGGTGGAATACCGTCTAAGTGAAAACGTCCAATCGTTTTGTTATCGCCAGCCATAGCTCTTTCACCTTGTAATACGTGAATTTCTACTGAAGGCTGATTGTCTGCTGCCGTTGAGAATACTTGTGATTTCTTTGTTGGAATTGTCGTATTGGCTTCAATAAGTTTCGTCATAACGTTACCCATTGTTTCAATACCTAATGATAAAGGTGTTACATCTAAAAGTAATACATCTTTAACATCTCCTGTAAGTACTCCACCTTGAATCGCTGCACCTAAAGAAACAACTTCATCAGGGTTTACGCCTTTACTTGGTGCTTTTCCAAAGAATTTTTCTACCGCTTCCTGTACTGCTGGAATACGTGTAGAACCACCTACTAATATAATCTGGTCAATATCAGATTTTGATAAACCTGCTGCTTTTAAAGCGGTTTGACAAGGCTCTATTGTTCTTTTTACTAAATCGTCTATTAACTGCTCAAATTTAGAACGTGTTAATGTGCGTACTAAGTGTTTTGGTCCACTTGCAGTTGCTGTGATATATGGTAAATTGATTTCTGTTTGCTCAGAAGAAGATAATTCAATCTTCGCTTTTTCTGCAGCTTCTTTAATACGTTGTAAAGACATTGGATCTTTTCTTAAATCCATTCCTTCTTCGTTATTAAACTCATCAGCTAACCAATCAATAATTTTCTGGTCAACATCATCACCACCTAAGTGCGTATCACCATCTGTTGATAATACTTCAAAAACACCATCACCTAATTCTAGGATAGAAACATCATGTGTTCCACCACCAAAATCAAATACAACGATTTTTTGGTCTGTTCCTTTTTTGTCCATACCATAAGCTAAAGCTGCAGCTGTTGGCTCGTTGATAATACGACGTACTTTTAAACCTGCAATTTCACCAGCTTCTTTAGTCGCTTGACGTTGTGCATCATTAAAGTATGCAGGAACAGTAATTACTGCTTCAGTTACTGAAGTACCTAAGTAATCTTCAGCCGTTTTTTTCATTTTTTGAAGTATCATTGCAGATAATTCTTGTGGCGTATATAAACGACCATCAATATCAACACGTGGTGTGTCATTATCTCCTTTTACTACTTTATAAGGTACGCGTTCTGCTTCTTTTTTAGACTCAGAATACTTGTTACCCATAAAACGTTTAATTGAATAAACTGTTTTAGTTGGGTTTGTTACCGCTTGTCTTTTTGCTGGGTCTCCAACTTTAATTTCTCCACCTTCTACAAAGGCAATCACCGATGGTGTTGTTCTTTTCCCCTCTGCATTTGGGATAACTACTGGCTCGTTACCTTCCATTACAGAAACGCAAGAGTTGGTAGTTCCTAAATCGATTCCAATAATCTTACTCATAATTTTTATTTGTTTTAGTTTACCGCTTTCGCAGCTGTATATTTCGTTATTATTTACGGTAGGAATAAGTCAATGATTATGCCATTAGAAAAAAGGTGACATGATGTCAGCTATGATTTTAATAAATTATTTATGTCTCTTCGCTACTTTGGTATTAGTTTTGATAAGTTTACATTTATAAACAGTAATTGAGTAGATAAAAAATCAATTATAACTATCATATGGATTCTCCATGTGATCTTAGAACCAATTTATACTATTTTCATATGAAACGAATTTTAACAGTAATCTCAGTAGTCGCCTTATTATTAACGTCTTGCGAAGGACCTCAAGGCCCTCCGGGAAGGGATGGCTTTAATGGTTTCGATGGTTTTGATGGTGCTGATGGCGGCCTTATTGTTTCCAGTGCTTTTGAAATAGAAGTGAATTTTAACGCCGCTAACAATTATGAGATTTTCGAACCATATGGATTTGAAGTTTTCCCTTCGGACGTGACTTTAGTTTATATACTATGGGATACCATTGATGGCCAAGACATCTGGAGATTAACGCCACAAAATGTGTTCTTTAATACTGGTATATTGACCTATAATTTTGATTTCACACAAAGTGATGTTAGACTGTTTTTGGATGGCACCATCGATTTTGCGACCCTAGATCCTTCTTACACACAAAATCAAATTTTTAGAATCGTTGTTGTTCCTGCTGATAATGTTGATGGATTAAAAAATCTGGATATTTCAGATATTGAATCGGTTATGACCTATAGAAAAGTAGAAAGTTTCAAGAAAAAATAACACATAAATGCTATCTTGAATATAAAATGAAGTCGCTATGCGCTATTTACTTTAGCAGTATATACTATTAATACCCATAGAAAAACCAGAACAGTTAACTGCGCTGGTTTTTTTGTGTTGTATTATGTGGCCTTAGAATATCAATTCATTGCAAGCACTCATCGTCTGATGTTTCATCCCTTTGAATTCTATAAAATTTAGCTATATGAGAACGGATGTAAGGATCACAATACTCTGGCTTAATTTCTCTGTATTGTTCATTTAAAACTTTAAAAAAGTATGGCAATAAAACTATTTTTAGTTTCTTTTTCTGATTCTATAATTTAGTTTTTAATCCCATTATTCTATTCTAAAATATCTTTAATAAGACCTTGTAGTTATTGACAATCATTCAAAATCTTAAAGTATATTTGCCCCAATAAAAGGTTTTAATAATTATGGAATGTATTTCGGTTTTCGACATGTTAAAGATAGGTGTAGGGCCTTCTAGTTCACATACCTTAGGGCCATGGCGTGCTGCTGAACGCTGGTTGTATGAGTTGAAAGATGCAGACGTTTTTAACGATGTTAATCGAGTAACTGTTGATCTATACGGTTCATTGTCATTAACTGGAAAAGGACACGCGACAGACCTAGCACTTATGTTAGGGCTAAGTGGCTCAGATCCAGAGCGCATTCCTACAGAAACGATTGATATTATTATTGCTTCGGTTAATAATACCCAAAAATTAGTTTTAAACAACGAAAAAATAATAGGTTTTAATCCGAAAACGGATATAATATTCAATAGAGAATTTCTTCCCTTTCATGCCAACGGCCTTACTTTTCAAGCTTTTTCAGATGAAAAATGCTTACATAGTTCAACCTTCTATTCTATTGGGGGTGGTTTTGTTGTAAAAGAAGAACGTACAGTACATAAAGAAAATAAGGAATTGAAAAAGGAATTCCCCTTTCCCGTTGATAAAGCGTCTGAGTTATTAGCCTTTTGTATTGCTGAAAATAAAGCCATTTCTGAAATTGTTTACGAAAATGAAAAATCACTTCGTACTGAAGAAAATATCGATTTTGAATTAAACAGAATCTGGCAAACCATGTTAGAGTGCATGTTTATAGGCTGTCATACGGAAGGCAATTTACCTGGAGGCTTAAATGTACGGCGTCGTGCTTTCGATATGCATAAAAGTTTAAATATTGAAGCCCCTTACAGTAGCCCTCAAGATTGGCTACTAAGTATTAGACAAAGCGAAGTAAAATTCAGACAAATTTTAAAATGGGTAAGTTGTTTTGCTTTGAGTGTGAATGAAGTAAATGCTGCTTTAGGTCGTGTAGTCACTGCTCCTACTAACGGTAGCGCAGGTGTTATTCCGTCTGTTTTAATGTATTATCTCGTGATTGAAAATCATGACGCTGATTTTAGTCATATTAAAAAATTCTTGTTGGTCGCTAGTGAAATTGGGAGTCTCTTTAAAAAGGGAGCCACAATAAGCGCTGCAATGGGAGGCTGTCAGGCCGAAATTGGCGTATCATCAGCCATGGCAGCTGCCGCACTATGTGAATTATTAGGAGGCTCTCCTGAACAGGTTATGATTGCCGCCGAAATTGCTATGGAACATCACTTAGGGTTAACTTGCGATCCTATTGCTGGTTTGGTTCAGATTCCATGCATAGAAAGAAACTCTATGGGCGCCATAAAAGCGATAAATGCTGCTGAATTAGCCTTGGGAACAGATCCTAAGAATGTAAAAGTACCTTTAGACAAAGTTATTGATACCATGTGGGAAACTGCAAAAGATATGAATACTAAGTATAAGGAAACCTCTGAAGGTGGTCTGGCCGTTAGAGTGAGTTTGTCGGATTGTTAAAACAAGACCTTATATACGGTTGTGGTAGCTTGGTCTAATCAATACTTGCCAAAACAATACTGAAACTAGGCCTTTACATTAATTTTTACAATCTTCCCGCCTTCGCGTATCTACTAAATAGAAAATCTGCCACTGGTCGTTTTCTTTGATCAGATGAAATGAATTCACGCCACAATGACTAAACTGTCCGTTGTACCAAAATTCGTACGCAGTCCAAACATGCGCCATGCTTCCATCTATTTGAATGTTATAACTCAAAAGTTTTTCTTCAAATTTTTGGTCTTTCGGAATGGAAACAATGGCTTTTAAAAATTCTGAAAAATCCTGTGTTTCTAGCTGCAGGAGTCCTTCTTTGTTGTTTCCAATAGACTGAAGTACGATGTCTTTAAAAACAACACGTTTAATAATAGTACTATCTTGTTTATGAAACCCTTCAAAAAAAGTAGTAATGGTTTGTTTTACTTCTGTTTCAGCAACTGTTTGGGCAGAAACACTTCCAGAAAAAACAAGAAATAAGAGTGTTATATAATAATTCATAAAGCGAAATTTATTGTAAGGTATTGATTTTTAGAAACAAATAAAAGCCCTCGTTATGTTCTTATTTTAGTATTTTTACATTCTATTTTAAAATAAACTAAATGTCAGTAGCTAAAAACGATTATAAAAGAATTACAGTAAAAACTTTGGTCGATATGAAATCCAAAGGCACAAAAATCTCCATGCTTACCGCCTATGATTATACGATGGCAAAAATTGTTGATGGTGCTGGTATTGATGTCATTTTAGTTGGTGACTCTGCGAGTAACGTTATGGCTGGTCACGAGACCACCTTACCCATTACGCTTGATCAAATGATTTACCATGCCTCTTCTGTTATTCGTGCTACGGAACGTGCTTTAGTGGTTGTAGATTTACCTTTTGGAAGTTACCAAAGTGATCCTAAAGAAGCCTTGCGTTCTGCCATTCGTATTATGAAAGAATCTGGAGGACATGCTGTAAAAATGGAAGGTGGCCGTGAAGTAAAAGACTCTATTAAACGTATTTTAAATGCTGGTATTCCTGTTATGGGACATTTAGGCTTAACACCACAATCCATCTATAAATTTGGAACTTATACCGTTAGAGCAAAGGAAGACGAAGAAGCGCAACAGCTTAAAGATGATGCCTTAATGTTAGAACGGGCGGGTTGTTTTGCTATCGTTTTAGAAAAAATTCCTGCGAAACTGGCGGAAGAAGTCGCTAAAAGCGTCTCTATTCCTGTTATTGGTATTGGAGCAGGTAATGGTGTTGACGGCCAAGTACTAGTCACTCATGACATGATTGGAATGACGCACGAATTTAATCCGCGGTTTTTACGTCGCTATATGAATTTATACGAAGACATGACCCAGGCGTTTAACCAATATGGCAAAGATGTTAAGAGTGGTGATTTTCCAAATGACTCCGAACAATATTAATTTGGAGTCGTTCGCTTTTTAGATTCGTTAAATTCGATAGATTGGTTAAGTTTTCAGAACTTAATCCAATGAATAAGACACAAAAAGTATGCAGCGATTTAAAGGTTTACAAATTTTGAAAAAGAGTAGCTTGTTTTGTTATGCAATTCATACTGTAACTTCTAAATTCATATCAAAACTAAGCGCTTCACCCATTTAATAATTCAAAAATCTAACAATCTAATCCTCTAGTGATCCAGCAATCAAAAATACTATCCACTAAAGACAACCTTCAGGTCATCTACGAAGACAACCACATCATCGTAGTAAACAAGCGTGCTGGAGACATTGTACAAGGGGATAAAACGGGCGACAAGCCTTTGAGTGATGTGGTAAAAGAGTACATTGCTGAGAAATACAATAAACCTGGGAATGTGTATTTAGGAACGGTTCACAGGCTTGACCGGCCCACTACAGGCTTGGTTATTTTTTCTAAAACCAGTAAAGCCTTACCGCGTTTAAATAAATTATTTGTGTCTAAAGACATTTCTAAAACCTATTGGGCTTTGGTTAAAAATGAGCCTGAGAAGACCAGTGATACTTTAATACATTGGTTACGTAAGAATCCTAAAAACAACAAATCAACAGCTTACAGTAAAGAAGTGCCAGAAAGTAAAAAGGCGATTCTGCATTATAAAACACTAAAAGCTTTAGATAACTATTATGTCTTGGAAGTTAATCTTGAAACTGGCCGGCACCATCAAATTCGTTCACAACTCTCTAGTATTGGTTGCCCCATAAAAGGAGATCTAAAATATGGTTTCGATCGTAGTAATAAAGATGCCAGTATTAGTTTACACGCTAGAAACATACAATTCATTCACCCGGTATCTAATGAGGCTCTAAATATTACAGCGCCTTTACCAAAAGATCCTATTTGGGACGCTTGCTTGTAATATTTGCTAATTTAATCCCTACAGCATTATAAAAACCTTGCAGGAAATCGTAACTTACTATCCAAATTTAATACTATGATTCCTGAATTATTGCAATCGCAAAAAGACTATTTTAATACTGATGAAACCAAAACTGTTTCTTTTAGAAAACAAGCTTTAAAACGTTTAAAAGCTGAATTAATTAAACGTGAAACTGCTATTATTTCTGCATTAGAGAAGGATTTCAAAAAACCCGCTTTTGAATCGGTGTTAACAGAGACGCAAGTCGTATTATCTGAATTAGAGTTTAGCATTAAAAACATTAATAGTTGGGCGAAGCCAAAGCGCGTAATGCCGGCTTTAATGAATTTCCCTTCTACAGACCGATTGTATTCTGAACCTTACGGAGCAGTACTCATTATAGCACCTTGGAACTACCCGTACCAACTGGCTATGGCACCATTAATTGCGGCTATTGCTGCAGGAAACACTGTTATTCTGAAACCTAGTGAATTAACAACACATACTGCAGACTTATTGAATGCTATTATTACATCTGTATTTAAACCAGAACATGTTAGCGTTGTGCAAGGTGGTGTAGACGTCTCAACAAAACTCCTCGCTCAAAAATGGGATTATATTTTCTTTACTGGCAGTGTAAACGTTGGTAAAATAGTAGCCAAAGCCGCTGCAAAGCATTTAACACCCGTTACTTTAGAGTTAGGAGGTAAAAACCCCTGTATTATTGACGCTACTGCTAATATACAGCTGACTGCCAAGCGCATTGTTTGGGGTAAATTCGTGAATGCCGGACAAACTTGTATTGCTCCAGATTATATTTTAATCCACCAATCTAAAAAGGAAGCCTTCTATAAAGCCATGCGAACGGAAATTAAAAAGGCTTACTCTAATAATCCAAAAGCTTCTGAAGATTTTGCCCGCATTATAAACCAGAATAATTTTGACCGTTTGGCAAAGATGTTGGTTAATGAAAACTGTTGTATTGGAGGAGAAACAGATGCAAAAACCAACTACATCGCTCCTACTCTTATAGACGAACCGAAGTTAGATTGCGAAGTGATGAAAGACGAGATTTTTGGGCCTATTCTTCCTGTTATTTCTTACGATGATATTAGTGAGATCGATGCTATTATAAACAGCTATGCCAAACCTTTGTCTTTATACGTTTTTAGTACAGACAACAAAAAAGCAGAAAAACTAATTACCAAATTCTCTTTTGGAGGGGGCTGTATTAATGACACGGTTATTCATTTTGTAAATCACAGATTACCCTTTGGAGGTGTTGGCAATAGTGGTATAGGGGCTTATCATGGTAAATTATCTTTCGATACGTTTTCTCATAAAAAAGCTGTCGTTAAGAAAGCGAATTGGTTAGACTTACCCGTGCGTTATGCGCCATATAATGGTAAATTAAAATGGGTAAGAACTGTTTTGAAGTGGTTGTAACTATTTTAACTCCTCTTTTCTTCTCTTTAAAAAAAAGAGGAGCGCCTGCTCCGTGACATTGGGATTATCCCTTTGACATTGATTTACTATTACATACAAACGTATTTGCTCCTTCCTTTAGAAAAATTAAGGTGGGTGCTTTGAGCCTAAAATGCGTCAGCTATTTTATAATTTATGTGCGTAAAAACAAACTACACTACGCAAATGATACTAAAAACCAAAATACACATCAGAGCACTTACTAAAAACATGAAATCAACTTATAGTTAACCACTTCGCACATAATCATCAACATACCCGCTCCTTCCTTTAGAAAAAGGAAGGTGGATGTCATTTATGACATTCGGATGGTTTGAACCTAAAATGCGTGAGCTATTTTAGAATTTAAACGTATATTAAAGATAAATTATAATACACAAATAGTAATGAAAGGCAAAAATCTCCACAGCCTTAAATATTTAAAGGATTATCGTGCTGCATTGCGAGCCAATCTTACCCCAGCCGAAGCCTTTTTATGGAAACACCTAAAAGCAAGACAATTTCACAACAGAAGATTTACAAGACAGCATAGTATTAAAAATTACATTGTTGATTTCTATTGTGCTAAAGAAAAGCTTATTATAGAACTGGATGGAGAGGTCCATAATAACGGTATTAGTAAACAGAGAGACTTGGAAAGAACAAAATTTCTGGAAGCTTTGGGCTATACCGTTATTCGGTTTGAAAACAAAATGGTATTTGAAAATTTGGTTATTGTATTTAGTGACATTAAAGCGCATTTTAAGACATAGCTTAAACTTATCTTTTATTAAACAGAGTGCGCACTAAAAACATGAAGTCAACTCATATTTTACCACTTAACTACAAAAACATAAAGCAACCTGCTCCTTCCTTTAGAAAAAGGAAGGTGGATGTCATTTATGACATTCGGATGGTTTGAACCTAAAATGCGCCAGCTATTTTTAACTAGTAGCTTAAACTAACACTAACGCCTTTTTCTTCCAGTTTAAAAAAATTGAAATTCATTCTCCTCTTAAAAAAAAGAGGAGCGCAGGTTACGAGATGACTTATTCTTCAAATGTAAAAGGATAGGTTAATTCCAATTGGGTCCCTTCATCCACTTTAGAAGTTAAATGATAGGCGGTGTTTATAAGTGCCGCACGACTTGTCATATTTAATAATCCTGAACCTTTTACAACAGTTTCCATATCAAAGCCTTTGCCATCGTCTGTGGCTATAATATTAAGGGTGTCTTCTAGATAGTTTAGTGTTACCGAAAGGCTCTTAGCATGCGAATACTTTACGGCATTAGAAAAGAACTCCTGTAAAATTCTAAAGATGATGATTTCGTGTTTCTTATTCTTAAACGGGATCACTTCGCCTTTGACCAGTAATTCTGCAGAAGCAAATTTCATTCTTTTCAATCTGTTGAGTTCATTGGTAATCGATTGCTCAAAACCAATATTCAAAATCACTTCATTATTTAAAGAACGGGACAACATACGTACTTCTTTAAGGCTTGCTTTTACGGTTTCTGAAGCTTCCGCAAAATTATCTTTAACCTCTTCGCCAATTTGGGGCTTTAAAATATTAAGTTGCATACTGGCGGCAGCTAATAATTGGCCTACATTATCATGTAATTCCCAACCAATATTTTTAAGGGTTTGTTCTTGTATTTCGGTTTGTGCGTTAGAGAGTTCTTCTTCAAACGCCTGTTGCTGTTTCATTTTATCTATTAACAGCTTATTTTTTCTTTTCTGGAACACTATAAAAAATAAGATAACGAGTGTGGTGACAACCACTAATACTCCTATCATATAAATGAGTAAGTAACGCTCTGCCGGTGTAGACACTTGTGGTTCTTGAAGTAGTATTAAAAAATTAGTCATTATTTGAGTTTTCTGGTTTAGACACAATTAACCCAATGGTAAATGTGGTATACATAAAGATGTTGGCGAATAAGTAAATTTGCCATTTTAGAATGACAAAATTCCAGTCTTTATCAGAATTATACATGTCATAAAATACTAAAGGTGTTATAATCAACCACCAAATAAATATTGCAAGACTAATATAAAAATTTAGAGATTTATAAAAATCTAACACTTTGTCACTTTTTAAAATTTCTATAAAGTAGAAAATAGAACATAAAATAATAATTATTGCTCCCATGACGCTTATTAAGGGGAAAGAGCGATTAAAAAAATCATTCCAGTTCAAAATTATCTTAGTTAACGCTAAAATTAAAAATATTAAGAAAGAATATTTTAATATAATTCTGAATTTTTGAAATTCTAAAACTTTGTAATAATAAAAAGAAAAAAATAGTATAGCTCCTATTTTCCAATATAAAGTTGACCACCAAAAGTTTTTTTCTAACAAGGTTCCTTTTAAAAAATGTAAATATTTATTATCTAAATAAAAAGTATAAGTAGCAAGGAATTCGCAAATTACTACATAACAGAGAAATAAAATAAAGAATATGGCAGTGGTTCTTTTATACTTATTAAAAAATAATAAGCCGATAATCACTGCCATAAGTTCTACACTTTTTGTAAGTGTATAGTAGTTTTCTTTGAAAAAATCTTCCAATTAAATTAATTATTGTGGATAAGTAGCACTTGGTGGGACACCAGAGTGACCATCATTCAAAGGATCCCCTCCGGGCACATCTCCGCCATTTTCTCTAAATGAAGCACCAGCGCCACCTTTAAGTCCTACCTCACTTGAAGTGGGTGCTATAAATAGCGTAGTATACCCCACGGTTGTTGTAGAATCTACAGTTGTATCTGGATAAGCCCCTAAGTACACGCGTACACCATCCATAGTATACCCTAATTCTTTACTTTGGTTTTCGGCATAGTTTAAATAGTTACGCATGTCCTCTAAAGACCACCACGCCGAACGGTTATCTGCACGTTTTACGATTGAGTCACTAATAAGCGTGTGTCTTGAGTTAAAGGCTTCATCCAACACCATTGCTTCTTTTGCTGTAATAACCCCTTTGGGTTTAATAATTTCTGGCTCCATGGCTTTTACGCCACTACAGAAAAAAAAGTACATAAGTAAGGCTCCGATAATAAGACCCAATAAAAGGCTTCCTAAATTTTTCATTTGTTTTTGGTTTTAAGGTTTGTTAATTATATTAATAGCCTTTTAAATGTACTAAAAAAAAACTACTCCTTAATGTGCTCTGGTTTTGAAACTATTAAACCAATGGCGAAAGTGGAGTACATAAAAATGTTTGAGAATATATAAATACTTCTTTTTACCAAAATAAAATTTTTATCTTCTAAAATATAATATTTATCATAAAACACTAATGGCGTTATTATTAACCACCATAGAAATATAGCTACACTAATATAAAAATAGAGAGACTTCGAAAAAGTAAGTATTGATTCATTTTGCAATATTTGAATAAAATAAAAGCCAGAACAAAAGATAATTATAATAGCCCCTAAAATATAAATGGAAGGAAAACAACTAATGAATAAAGTTTCAGTTTCCATCATAATGGAACCAATGGAAAGAATTAAAAAAATTATTGTGCTGTATTTTACGAGCAGTAATTGTTTTTTATTTATCAATATTTTTTGATAAATAATTGAGAAAAATATTACTGCTAAAACATCAAAAAAAATAGTATACCACCAAAGATTAGATTTAAATTCAGTGGTCTTTAATGGTTCTAAAAATTCAAAATAATTGTAATATTTAGGATATCCACCAATAGTGCTTATTACAAATAGATAAACAAGTAGCCATATAAAAAAAATAGCAGCAGTACCTTTAAACTTTTTTAAACAAAAAAGCCCGATAATTGCTGCTAATGCTTCTATAGCATGAGTTATTAAACTATTATTTTTGTATAAAAACTCTAGCATTTTAAATTTTACTGAGGGTATCCCGACTGAGGTGGATCTCCAAGATCCCCTCTATCCATGCCTCTGGCATTAGGAATATCTCTATTTATACCATCCTTTTCTGTTGTTGGCACCATAAAAATGTTAGCTAATCCCTTAGGGTCTCCAGCTGACGTTTTAACCCCCATATAAAAACGAACACCATTTACATTAGGGTTTTCTGCTTTTATTAGGTCTAAAAAATCTTGCATATCTTGAAAAGAATACCAACAAGAACAATTGTCTGGTTGACCAGCAGCTCTATCGGTTTCACTGGCTCTTAAATTTTTCCAATTGTCACTTAATTTCTTGGCTTCGGCAGCCGTAATAATTCCTTTTGGTTCAGGCATAGTTTGAATAATTTGATTAGTAATTAGATTTTAAATGTAGGAAAAAAATGTTAAAATTATGTCTTGCTTACCCTTTTTGTTGGGTTTGGCCTTTTTTTCTTTTTATATGCCTTCCTAAATTGAAAAATATTATGGTTAAGCTTCTCTAAGCTTTGCATTTTGAATGGGGTTATGACTGCTACTAAGAACCGAGACTGAGACAAAAACTATCTACTAAATACTACCTACTGCTAATTCAAACCAAAAACTACCCCAACCACCCCTCACGATCCAAACTTCGGTATTGAATGGCCTCACTAATATGACTGCCGGTAATAACATCAGACCGTTCTAAATCTGCTATAGTACGTGATACCTTAAGAATTCTATCGTACGCTCTTGCCGATAAATTTAAACGTTCCATCGCTGTTTTTAATAAAACTTTAGAGGCCTCATCCAAAGCACAGTGTTTTGTAATTTGTTTGGTATTCATTTGCGCGTTGTAATGCACGGTGGTCGAATCATTAAAACGTGCGGTTTGCAATACCCTAGCCGCGGTGACCCGCTGTCTAATTTCTACTGAAGATTCGCCTTTACGTGTCTCACTTAATTTATCGAAAGGCACGGGGGTAACTTCAATATGAATATCAATACGGTCTAATAATGGGCCAGAAATTTTGCTCAAATAACGTTGCATTTCTGCAGGACTTGAGGTTATTGGTGAATCTGGATCGTTAAAATAACCGCTCGGACTGGGGTTCATGCTAGCCACTAGCATAAATGAGGACGGATAGGTGACGGTAAATTTAGCTCTAGAAATAGTCACTTCTCTATCTTCCAGCGGTTGCCGCATAACTTCTAAAACTTCCCGCTTAAATTCGGGGAGTTCGTCTAAAAACAACACCCCATTATGACATAGAGAAATTTCCCCAGGTTGTGGGTAACTGCCGCCGCCAACCAATGCTACATTAGAAATCGTATGGTGTGGCGACCGAAACGGACGCTGCGCCATAATACCCGTATCGGCCTTTACACGCCCTACTACAGAATGTATCTTTGTCGTTTCTAAAGCCTCTTCTAAGGTCATGGGTGGTAAAATACTTGGTAAGCGTTTCGCTAACATGGTTTTTCCGGCACCTGGCGGGCCCACTAATATTATATTATGTCCGCCAGCAGCTGCGATTTCCATACAGCGTTTTATGGATTCTTGACCTTTAACATCACTAAAATCAAATTCTGGGTAATTGAGGTTTTTTTCAAATTCTGCTTTGGTGTCGATAATGGTTTGCTCAATAGGATCTCCTTTATCAAAAAAATTAATGACTTGTTTAATATTATCAATGCCAAACACTTTCAAGCCTTCTACAATAGCAGCTTCTTTAGCATTTTGCGAAGGTAAAATAAAGCCTTTATAGCCTTCTTCTAAGGCTTTAACCGCAATGGGTAGTGCCCCACGAATAGGCTGCAAACTCCCATCTAAAGACAACTCGCCCATGATAAGGTAGTCTTCTATGTTTTCTGCTTCAATTTGTTTGGAAGCCGCTAAAATACCAACGGCTAAGGTTAAATCGTACGCACTGCCTTCTTTTCTTAAGTCGGCAGGCGCCATATTAATCGTAATCTTTTTTCCTGGAATTTTATACCCATTATTTTGCAGTGCCGCAGCAATGCGATAATTGCTTTCTTTAATGGCATTATCGGGAAGCCCTACTAAATGATAACCAATGCCAAAATCAACATTAACTTCTACTGTAATGGTTGTGGCATCGACACCAAAAACAGCACTGCCATAAACTTTTTTGAGCATAGAACTGATAGTTTTCCTTAAATGTAAGAAAATTCAATGAATTAATAGTCATGCGATTACATACAGTGCAGAAGCTCTTTTTTACTTTAGTGTTACCTACAACTCCTTACTTTTTCATTGACACATGTACATGGTATTTATCCTCATACAGCACCCAATCAAATCCTGCTAAAACAGCCAGGCCTGCTAACCGCCCTAACTTATTACCATCTCTATCACTAGTCGTTAAATCTGCGCCTCGACCTTCATAATGCACGCTTGATGTGGCATGTTCATTATTTTCGTCCCAAGCTTCGGTAAGTCTTAGTTTTATTTCAGGACCCCATTCTTGTATCACGAGATCTGCCAGAGCATTTAGCTTCTCATTCATTTTGCTTGTCATGTAACGATCGGCACCTGTGCCCTCTTCATCTTTAAAAATGATTTTCGCATTATCATTTTTAACCAGAGCATCAAATTCTGGGGTTCCTCTTAAAATTTTTCCTGAAATACGTCCCACGACATCTAATTCTTTTTCCTTAGGAACGTGTTCTCCTAAATTTAAAGTTTCGGGTAAACTTAAATCGGTACTACTTGGTCTATACACCCAATGCCAAGGTTCGTCTATTTGTAAATTTTGATAAAAGTTATAGGTCGCTGCATTGGCATCTAACCAATCCCACACCCAGGTGGTTCTCCATGCCGTAGTGGCTTGTGTATTGGTTTTATTCCTATACAATTTCCCGTCTTGGATGTTTTTTATATCAATGGCTAAGCCATTGTTGTGATTACTATACCCCGGTGTTGCTATGCGTGCTCTGGTGTATGCTGCTAAATGCGATGCTGCGGCATCACCATGTGCTCCGCCTTGCAGCGCTTCCCGCTCTGTTCTTGTCGCTGAATAATATTGATTGGTAACTAAGTCGTTCCAAATTGTAAATTGATGGGAGGCTGAGCGGTACGCACTGGAGAGGCCTACCTCAACATTTTTTCCAGCGCTTGTGATTTCTGCTCGAATGGCTTGCAACATATTAATTGCCGCTTGTGCCGCATTGGTTCTTAATTTAAAGCGGCCTTCTACAGGTGCCAACTCATTTGCCGGCACATCGTTTACGAAGGTTTGATTGGCTTTCCGTGCCAGATTAATGTCGTACACGCGTTTTAAAAACGTTAGTTGTTCTGGTGTGGCACCAGGCCATGTTAATCCTGATGATCCCAGTGACTGCTGGGTAGCATAGGTGGCCATTTCAGAAAACGGCCTAACTACTTCTGGTGGTAAATAATTAAAAGCATGGGTTCGCCCCGAAAAATTAAGCGCCGTTTTCTCTCGACGTGGTTTTTTTATGACTTCTTTAGGTCTTGGTTTTGATTTTGAAAAATTATTTATGTTTTGATAACGTATCATAGCGTTTTGATTTACATATTAATGAGAGGCATCATACACATTTGTTTTAAATAATTTGATTTCGGAAAGCCGTCTTTTAACTAAGCCCGAAAGTCCTCCGTTGGTGACATCTTTCATCTCATCTGCTCCTTTGGCATAGTGCCCCGCATTGATGTACTTTTTAATTTTAGTTTCTCCTTTTCCAGCGCCTCCAACATTTAAGAAATTAGACCCTGTATTGAATAGCAGACTGACTAAAGCGTCAAACTCGTATTGATAAAGGGGCACAGTGATGTCTCTTTGTACTGCTTTTTCAAAATTTGGCAAACGTTTTAAAAACAGCGCGTCTGCTTTTACTTTACTTATGCCTCCTGTAAACTCGGAAGGCAGCGTAATGTCTTCACATTTGTTTTTAGCTATCAAATGGCCATAACCAATGGTACAATAGCCCAGTGCATCGTTATAGGCGTTTTCTACAAAACCCTCCCACTCTTTAATAAAAGCTATGCCTTTAGCGCTTGTTTTTAAAGTTTTAGGGTCTACCCTTGCTGCATTTTGACCAAAAACTAAATGCTGGTACATTCTCGCGTATTCTGGCCGCACCGATTCAAAATGACTTCTTCGTTTAGTCGCTGTTGGTAGTGCTTTCGTTTTTACATAAAAACTACCCGTTTTAAACGTTTTAATATCTTTGTCTAACTGAAGAAATCGATTGCTCATTGCTTTTTTATTAAATTATACGATGCTTTATATTACCGTGCCGTCACCATATAGTTTATAACGTTGTATTTTTATTACATCACTTCCAATAGATCGAGAAAAACGATAATTAAAGGTCACTTCAATCATAGACATGGATTGCCCGCCATTATTTGAGGTATAATTCTGAGGATCTGCCATTAATTTTGCTTCAACTTTTAAACCCCATCCTATTGCATCGTTAGATTCAACATGATCCATATCTATATAGCCTACGCCATAGCCATTGTATTTAAATGACAAATCGAATTTTGCAGATATTTCATCAGTAGCATAATTTTCGAATTTTTTATAAACGCGTATCGTTTTCTTTTGCCACACCCCTTTGTTTTGAAAGGAGGTATCATCACTAGGTAACTTAGACCCTTCCATTCTTGCTAGTTTAACGTCAATATCGCCTTCAGTTTGCGCCCAACCAAATTCAAAAATTTTCCAGCCAACACCAACGGCTGCAACCACGGCTGCCGCTGCTGCAGGCGCAATTTTTTGAGTGGAATACTTAGACTTGGTTTTAGACATAAAACCTTTCTTTTTTGTGTTATTAGCATCGAAACCTGTTAACTCTTTTTCTAAAAATAAAAATCTATTACTCATGACTGTATTTATTTTAATTGAACGTCTTTCATTTTTTATGCTTTAACCGCTATAGTACCAGTTAATTCGCAATTAGGGTTTGTATTATTAACAAAGAAGAAGGTGAGATAATAATTTCCAGACTCTAAATCATTCCATGTTTTAGTATCTGGACCTCCTATTCTAAATTGTTTTGTGCCCTTTTCATCGTCTGGCCAATAATCTACCGACCTCGTTAATGTCACATTTAACTCGTTAAGTGTTGAACAATTAAGTGGCGTCCAACTGGAATCAATTTGAACCTCAACGGTGCTGCCACTTACTGCAAACACTCTGCTCTTTAAATATCTGTGCTTGATACTTATGGTACTATTGAAACTAGATTGAGACGATAAAGTCTCTAAAACTTCTTTTTTATGATTGGCTTCAATGGTGTTTAACTTATCTAAATCATTTAAAAAGTCTTTAGTTTCAATCTTGTCACTATCCTCAGGAGGTTCCTCTTTTTTTTCGGTCTTATGGACTACACGCTCGTTACTTTCAGTAGCCTCCTTGTCTTTTGGCTTATCCTCTTCTAGCAACTCATGAATTTTTTTGGTGAACTCTTTATCTGTTTCTTTTTCTAGAAAGTCGAACTTTTTATCCATGGCGATCGACCCCAAGTCGTATGAGCTAGCCATTTCCATACTTTGAGCAATTTTATCAAAAATAGCATGATCATTTTTTAGTTTATCTTCAATTTTCTGGTTGTCATTTTTATCAAATAGCCCATGATTTTTATCTTTTATAGCTTCCTCTGGATCTTTTGCGACACGTTGTTTATCAAATTGTTTTTTGCCTGTTAAAATCGACTTAATATCCTCTTCAAATTTTTTATCTTGTTCCCGAATGGCCTCCTCATCTAAGAGGTCTTCTGAATTTACCACAACCGCATCATGAGCTTCAACCGCTTCATTATTGGAAGTCGCTGTCTCTGGCGTATTTGTCTTTTTAGAGGCATCTGCCTGTTCATTAGACTGTTGTTTTACAAAATTATCTTCTTTTTCAAAATAGGCATTTGCCGCACTGTAGTCTTCATTGTTTTCATCTGAAACTTCTTCATAATCTAAAGGCGACTCTTGCGCCTGCTTTTGTTGCTGGGAGTCATAACTATGCGCATGACTCATGGTAGTATCATCGTGGTCATAACTTAAACTTTGTGGTAAGACGAGTTCTATTTTTTCGTTTTTATCATAATGACCAGAAGTTCCTTTTTCCTGTTGATTTGTTGCAAGCTCTGGCTCCAATGGATGGGGCGTTTCTGTACGCATAGCCCTCACACTTGTTTTTGGGTTTTTGGCACTCTTAATTATAAAACTTTTATGTTTAAGCATGACTATTATTTTTTATTATTAAGCTTCATTTTATAGATGGTGAAAGGATCTGAGACAATTATAAGTTCATTATCGTTTTCATTTATATGTTCTTCGTTTACTTTTATATTAAGTATTCCATTATCTGCATTTTCCAGTTCTGCCAGCTTGCCATTAAAGACAGCAACGGGAGAATATTTTTTATCAACCACAAGATTATCGCCTTCGACCACTATAAACGAGCCACTTTTACTAATATTAAAGTTTACATTTTTTACGGTTGGTGGCAAATTATTACGTCTCGCTTTTTGTAATAGGTTCGCTAACTTGCCATAATTGGTTTTTTTGTTACTTATTTGCTCTAAGTCGACATTACTTTTTTGAATTTGATCTAAATCATTGACGGAGGTGACCCCTATTTTTCGTAATGTTGATTTTGTTTCGTCATCAATTTCTTCTATTAAATCGATGGAGATATCATCTGACTTCGTGGGTTCTTTTGACGTTTTTCTTATTTGTTGATCTGTAATAGACCCCAATTGAATGGCAATTTTAGAAGCGCCTTGTTGTCCAGGTTCTGCGGTAACAAACTTCACATTATTACCATCAAAACTTGGAAACAATTGCATTTCTAGATTGACATCTTTCACCGCATAGGTTAATGGTTTATTAATGGCTTTAACAGACAGCGTTTCTCTAGCCTTATCTAGCTCTACTATAAGCGAATCTAAAAAAGATTCTAAGTTCCATGCTCTGTTTGCGTTAGCCATTATTATTCTGTTTCTATAGTTAATTTGATATTATGAAAAACGGGCATAAATGTGGTTTCTACATAATACATTGGAGGAATGGCTCCAATTTTTACTTCGTTATTCTCGTCAATCTCTATCGCTAATTGCACGGGGGTTTGGGTCTCTATTTTTTTTGGTTTTAATACAATTTCTTCATCTAAAAAATGCTCGGTTAGATAGAAATCGACATTAGCCATTTCTAATATAAATTCATGCAACGCTATAAAATCTTCATCGTCCATTTTAATCTATTTTATCTTTTTGTTTTTCTATGTCTACGGGCATTAATTTTACTTTTTTATCAAAAAGCAATTTTTGTCCGTTGACCAAAACGGTTTCCAACTCTAATGTTTTAGAGGACATTTGTGATAAATCTGGTAATTTAGTTTCCATAATATTAACGTTCTGATGTTGTTCCTATAAAATGTATAAAATTTGGTTTAGGAATGACTTTTTCAATAGGGGTTAAACTAACCACCTGCCCATAGGCATCTACATCCCCAATTTGAGAAAGGTGTAATTTATACAAGGACATTTCTGGATACGACCATAATGTGCTTGTGTCCCCTTCGCGACCTTTCATTTCTAATCTCATTCTCGAGACTTGCTGGAATACTTTTTCTATATCACTTTTACTTAATACTTCAAGAATAGATGACTCTAATACGGGTTGATTAAGCAAAGACAGCAACTCATTTATGGCATGCATTCCTAACTCTGTACCGCTTTTTAATTTTGCTTTCACTTTACGTCTGCCTGGATGCTCTTGGCCTGGTTCTACATTGTCTTCTGTAATTCTTTTTTTAGTTTCAAGTCTTGAAAGGTCCTGCGCTTTCGTGTTTAATAAGTAGTAGTATTTTAAATCAAATTCTACATGCCACCTGTTACTTTGAGAAAAACCACCTTCCCATATTTTATGCCAATAGTTTCTATGTACATTTATATCATTTAATGGTATAGGTTCTCCAATTTCTTCTCCTATTCTGTCAAAAATATAGCTCTCTATAAAATGAATGTAATGGCTTTTAAAAACACCAATATTTTCATTCTCATTAGATTTCCAAACATGAGACACTTCTAATTTTAGTTCTTTATTACACGGGATTCCTTTAATTTCTTCTACAGTGAGATAGGCTTCATTAACGTCTATACTTATATCGACATTAACCAACTTAATGTTTTTACGGAAAACCAAAGCCATCGTTTCTGCATCTTTTATAAGGATTTGAATCACTGATTTTTTTAGAATTTTACTTAACCGCCCACTACTGGTTGTAATTTCAAAAGGAATAGCGATACGTTGGTTTTTAGCATAGAGCACCCGTTGTTTATTTTTAAAATTAACGGTCTTGGTATTTTTAAAATTTAGATTTAAACTTTTTAATAGCTTAAACTCTATAATATCTTCTTTATACATTGATGAATTGATACTCATCCCAATGAGCATTTTTGCAATATCATCAGCCGTATCTACTCCAGGGTTTATCGCTTCTAAATGCTTGATTTCTTGTTCATCCATTTTTAAGACAGCATCTCCAATGGCTTTAAATAGTTTTACGGGTTGGTTACCTACGGCTTCTATTAACTTGGGATCCAATGCTTTTTCAATTACCGGCATTAATGCTGGCAATGCTGCTAATAATGCCGGAGCCACTTTGGCTTCAGAAAACTGTTGCCCTTTGCTCTTTTCAATGCCATTCTGTGCTTTTTCGGCTATATTATTAACATTACTGGTACTGGTGCCTTCTGTTTTTTGAACGGCATCTTTAATGGCTAGAAATAACTTTTGTGGATCATCGCCAATTGCTAAAATGGCTTCTGGCGAAAATAATTTTTCTAAAATTGGCGTTAACCCAATTACAGTTTCTGGTTCTAAACTATAAGTAACGCTTAATCTACTAGATGCTATGGATTGCGCTGGTTGTTGTACCGCTCCATTTGTTGCTGGTTGTGAGGTTTGACTAGTTTCTGTTGTTGTGGCTGGTGCTAAAGTAGCATTAGCAGGCGTTGGGTTAGCATTATTTGAAATCGCTTCTAAAACCTCAACGACCTTACTTATCACTTCACTTGTTTTGTTGCTTTCTGCTGTGTTATTCTGGGTATTTGTTGCTGGTTGATTAGTATTTGACCCGCCAACCAGACTCCCAATTACAGGAGCCGCATGTTCAACTATAGTTGGTAATGCATTAATAATAGCATTCCAAAACATCACCTTGCTTAATTTAGGCTCTTGGTAATTAAATGCTTTATTTCTAACTAACGTTTCTTGCATGATAGACTCGTTTTTAATGGTTGTTTCAATTGAATTACTAAAGGTCAAATTATGGGTTCTTCCTACCATTGGATATAACCTAATAATATTAGATATTGTTGGTGCTTTGCTTCGCCTATTTGAAAAGCTATACAGTTGCACATATTTTGCATCAGCATCAATTTCGGTTTCAGGTATCGTTAAAGGAAAACTACCTTTATTAATTTTCTGCATGGCTTCATTAAGCTGAAGTAGTTTTGAAACTTTTTTATTTTCGTCTAATACTGTAATGAATTCATTTTTTCCGACTTTTATTTTTTTTTGTTTTGATGCCGTAACATATTTAAAATACTTAGCGGTACCTATATCTGCTTGAAACGTATAGTTCCCATTATTTTTACCTTGAAATTTTAAAAATGCTAATGCCATTTTTACGTTTTTTCATCATTAAGCCGTTGCAGCAGGCAAAGCAGCTTGTTTTTCTTCAGCTGAAGGTGGTGCGTACATTTGCGCAAAATTGTCTAGTTTAAAGTAATCTGTTTTAAACTCTATTTTAACAAAACCTCTTAATTTTGCTTTCAGCTCATCTTCAGAAGTACTTTTTGCAGAAGACACGCTAAATTTCGTGGTTTGACTACTCCTAGTGCTACCTACACTGCCGCCTCCAAATAGTTTACCTATTAAACCAGTACTTGCTCTTCCTGAGGTTCCTGTGGAAGACGTGGTTTTGTTTATGGCTTTGTCTTTCTTCTCTCCAGTACGTTGGCC